>JACCRY010000209.1 GCA_013813265.1 Parachlamydiaceae bacterium | reverse complement strand
GAGATGAAGTTTATCAACTAGTGAATGCTTAAAGTACGAAGATTGTCGGTGAGCCGTCAACTGGAAATCAGTGTAACCGGTTCGACGAGGGAGGCGGATTAATCTCCGCCTCTACTCTAACGCCTTTGCGTTGAATTTGTGTTATGCTGGCTGTACACCATAGCATATAGTTATTACCGCATAACACTAACCACTCTACTCGCTCATTTTGACTATTTATTAGGTAAATGCTAAAGTAAAACTAAACACAAGGAATTAGGTAAAAAATGAATCTCGAAACTCAAACAAGAATTCAAAATCTCGAAGATCGTCTCGATCATATGTCGAGGTATCTTTGACCTGGCTTCAAAGGAAGCACGCGTTAAAGAATTAGAAGTTTTAATGGAAGCAGCCACCTTTTGGGATGATACCGCGAAGGCTCAGAAAGCTATAGCCGAATCCAATCGCTGTAAGGCTTGGACAGCTCCATACATTGATCTAAAGCGCCGTCTAGGTGATGTTAAAGAACTGTTGCCTGAAGCCGAAGAATGTCATGATGAAGCAATGGTTAGAGAATTGCTTCAGGAACTTCAGGCAATTGATAAGATTCTTGCAGATCTTGAAGTGCGTCGTATGCTATCTGGTGAATTGGATGACAGTAATTGCTTCCTAAGTATTAACGCGGGAGCTGGCGGTACTGAAGCTTGTGATTGGGTGTCGATGCTGACAAGGATGTATCAACGTTGGGCAATGAAACGAGGGTGGAGTCTTGAAGTTGTCGATGTCCTCGAAGGGGATGTAGCCGGAATTAAGAGTACAACACTAAAATTTACAGGCGAATTTGCATACGGCTATGCCAAATCTGAAAAGGGCGTTCATCGACTCGTACGCATTTCGCCTTTTGATGCAAATGCAAAAAGACATACAAGTTTTGCTTCTGTCGATGTTACACCTGAAATAAGTGACGACATCAAAATTGAAGTACGCCCGGAGGAGCTCCGTGTAGATACATATCGCGCCTCTGGTGCTGGTGGACAGCATGTCAATAAAACTGACTCCGCTGTGCGGATTACGCACTTGCCTTCAGGAATTGTGGTTTCGTCCCAGAGCCAAAGGAGCCAGATTCAAAACCGTGAATATTGCATGAAAATGCTGAAATCGAAGTTATACGAACAAGAAGTTTTAGATCGTAAAAAAGGCCTTGAAGCCCTAAGTGGAGAGAAAAGAGAGATTGCTTGGGGAAGCCAGATCCGCAATTACGTTTTTCAACCTTATACACTTGTTAAAGATACGCGGACAGGAGTTGAGAGCGGCAATGTAGCCGCTGTAATGGATGGGGAAATAGACTTATTTGTGAATGCATTTTTAAAAGAATCCGAGGGGAAATAGTTATGGAATTAGAAGAGCAACCCGAAAAGTCCGTAGAAAAGCTTCCCATCCAAATTCGTTATACCGAAATGACTGACGCTAAGTATTTGAAAGAATGGCTCTTACAGCCAAGTGTCGCCCGATGGTTTCCCATGTACGATGAGGTTGAAGTTGAAGATGCAGTCGGGCGCTGGATTAGTTTCTGTCGTTATAAGTGCAGCTTAACTGCAGTTTATGAGGGTGTTCCTTGTGGGCTTACAACTCTTTATTTACAGCCTTATCGCAAGCTGGCACATCAGACGGAATTTGGAATTATAGTGGGTGATCAATACCGTGGCAAAGGGGTTGGAACGCAATTATTGACAAGTTTGATGCAAATGGCAAAGGAGAATTTTAATATTGAGCTCCTTCATTTAACAGTTTATGCGGAGAATCCGGCAATTCGTCTTTATCGTCGTTTTGGTTTCCAGGAGTTTGGTCGGCAGACTCATTGGCTCAAGGACGATGGGATCTATGCAGGCCGCATTTTTATGGAACGATTCTTATAGTTTACAGCATTTTTATTAATTTTCGTGTCTAAGCTTTTGTGCTACTCTTTATGCATCCAATCCTTCTTTATTCCTGAAGAATAGAGGGTTGACTTAAGTGGTGTTCTAGCATTACCCCGTTCAGACTGTTGATTATTTAAAATAGAAGCTTTAAGCTTGATAATGTATAGATTTAATTACAGTTGTGTTGTTTAGATGGTTATGTTTATACTGGGTGGAATTTTAACCTTCACCCAGGATTGTCTATAAATATGGCTACTTCATTTTCTACTGCAAGTATATCCTGGGAATTCCCCTTCTGTCAAAAAATCGATGTTTTGAATGATGTATGGATATGGGACGTTAGTTTAGAGATTTATAAATCACCATTTTATAAATTTAATGTATCTATACTTAAAAGTCTTACCTCTTTTCAGACTTTAGCTGAACCTGTTTTTTCGACTCTCACTCAAGTACCGGAGATAATTAGAGACATGAGTAAGGTGTCTAGTGATGTTATGTCAGCATCTTCGAAAAAGATCAAAGATATTTCGATCGTCTACAAATTTATATTTTTATATAAATATCCCAAAAAAATTCACAAAGTATATAAAAGATTAAAAAAGTCATTAGAGCGAAGAGATAATGAGCTAATTATTGATGCCTGCTTAGACGCTCTAAATTTGATTGGAAAGTCCTGTTCAATTCCAAAAACAATTTATAAATTTATGGGAGACTATACACCGGACATGCTAGCTAGCCTTACCGGCCCTTTAGGGAATATTGCAGACGTTTTTTCCCTTTTTTCATTGGTCTCAAAAAAGCGTAAACATGACGCGACCACCCAATTGTTGGAAGAGCTTAAATTTGCTAAATATTCAGAGTTTTTGGAGAGCTTTGATCAACACAATCAAACTTCATCTGTTGCTTTAGAAGCTCTTTCCCTAACGGATATGCGAGAACGAGTTAGAAATATAAAAAAAAACCAGAGTAGTGATCCAGAGATTGAGGCTATAACACTGTTAGCGAACAAGGCTTTTTTGAAAGCCCTCACTAAAAAAATCTCTGAAAATTCTAAAGTAATTAAAACCCATTTTAAGATCTCTGAAAGTGAAGAATTTCTTTTTGTGTTAAAACAAGGGAAAAAGCAGGGTACTGACCTTAAAAAGTCCAAAATGATTGTAAAAAATATAAAATTGCGTTTGGAGGATAAAATCCTTTTTGACAAATGCTCAATATTTACATCAATTTGCAGTATATGTTCTACAGTTGTTGGAATATTTAAAACTTTCGGACTTGTCTATCCTCCCTTAAATTTAGCTATGATAGGAGTCTCGTGCATTTCCTCTTTTGTTTCTGCTAATGTTACTTTCTATGAATATTCAAGGAAAAAGGAATTCTTAAATGCTATGAGAATTGCCCCTGCAGCGTAGCACTAAAGAGAAAACAGGACTTGCAGTGTAAGTCCATAGTTAAAAAGTGTCGTTTTAAGAAAATCGAATGGGTAGCCGGCCTGCCTTCCATAGCAGCGTCTTTCATAAAAGGGTGTTGCGACAAAAGAGCAATAATGGTGAAGGTAGGTGACTGGAAACTCAAGGCGATACTGCAAAGAATCGTTTTCGATTTTAAGTGAAATCGTGTCAAATTCTGGGTCATTGGAAATTTTACATTCAGGATCAAGCATATGTCGAATTTTGATATTGAATCCTGCAGTTAAATGTTTCCCAATAGAAAGGTTGGATAAAAAACCAGCCGTTAAAAATCTGTAGGCCGTTTTAAAGTGTAAATGTAAAGAGGACGGATTCTTAAAATTATTTTCTTCAATCAGATATCCCACTCCGAAAAATGGGGTTAAAATGAGCTTACAGGCCCTTTTATACCTAAATGTATACCCAAAGCGCGTTTCGATGCTGCGATCGCAAAGTGTTGATTTTAACTTACCCCTATTTCCTGATTTCCCCGTAAGAGTTCCTTGTGCAAGAGCACCTTCAGCAGCCCAATAGAATTTGTTGCGACGAAGATACTCGTAAACGCATCTGCCTCCAAAAAGCGAGCCATCCTGTTTAGTGCCACCTTCTCGATGTCGATAAGCATAATAGGTTTCAGGTCCGATTAAGAATCGATGACCAATTTTTTTTCTAATACAAATTTCTCCTGATTCGTTTGCAAAAGAAAATCCCGAAGAAAAAATGAAACATATAAGAAAGATGCAACGATATCGATACATGGATTTCCTGTTGTCAATTAGTATTCAAGCAAGGCAATCGATCCGGCTATGATATCTTAACCAAATTTCAGTTCATAGCTTTTTGAATTAAATTGGTAAAGAAGAAAAATCTTGACTATATGCCCCTTAAAACATTTAGCTCCTAATTTTTCGTTGACTTTATGCGAAGCCAAATATTTTGCTTGTGTTCATTTTATAAGCCACGTAATGATGAAATTTTATTTTTGAGAGGAAAAAATGAGACATTTTGCCACCATTTCAGTTCTATTGTTCACTGCTTATGTGAATTGCGCCCCTTCTATATTTTGCGATGATGTCGTTTATAGAACTCCTTCAGGGGAGATTTTCGTTATCGATATTGAAGCGGAGAGCTCTTTTTCAGAAGTCATTTCAAAAATCAATTCTGATATTGAAATACAAAGATCTGCTAACTGGATCAATCCAGAGGAAACCCTCGTAAGGAATGAATACTTCTTAGATTTTATGGAACGTCCAAAAGCTGAAGGGAAAAAAGCAATTTCTCCAAAAGGTAATATGCGAAATTTTTCTGCTACTTTATTAGAAAGTGAGAAAAAAAAAATTAGCCAAGTTGTAGAGACTCTTGGAAATGCTTCCTTAGTGACAATTGCTAAAGAAAAATCTTCTTTGGAAAAAGCTGGTAAAGCTGTGGATCATGTACATCCTTTAAAATTTTTGGCTTTCATTTTTTCTACAGAAAGATTAAAAGCAGCTATACACAACCTCAACGGACGTAGTTGGGTTTGGGATAAATTTTTTAAAGGTCTTAAAATGGGATTGGAGGAAGAGGCGTCCCATAATAATTTGCTTCCTCACATCAAAAAATTTAGCTCATCTTTGAAAATAGATTCAAAAGCTCTTTATTTAAATGCAGAACAGCAGCGCTGGAAGGAATTCGTAAATATTCTTTTTAAAGAAATTCCACGTTCTGAAAACAGTGGTCGCTATGATATGTAAGGATACCAATTATGAAACTCTCTAAACGCCATTTTTTTTCTCGCTTAAGCTACAGTTTTGGTAATGAAGATCCTTCAGTCGAAAGAAGAGCATTGGATTGTAAAAATACCGATCGTGTTCTTTGCATAACAGCAAGTGGAGACCGTCCCTTGCATTTATTGCTAGATGAATGTCATGAAATTGTCGCTATAGACTTAAACGAAACGCAGAACCATTTGCTTGCTTTGAAAGTACAAGCAATGCAGCAATTTGATTATGAGCACTATCTTTCCTTTTTAGGCGGGATTGAGGATACACATCGAATTGCTAAACTACAGCTCCTTCTTCCACATTTGAATGAAAATGAAAAGCAATTTTGGACAAAGCACGAACCGATTATTGCCAAAGGCGTTATCTATCAAGGGGCAGTTGAGAGGCTTTGTAAGCGATTTGCATCTGCACTCCGGCTTGTCCGTAGGCATAAGGTGAAAAAGCTTTTCGAGTTTGAAGATCTTGAAGAGCAGAAACACTTTATAAAAAATCATTGGAATAGTTTTTTTTGGCGAAAAAGCTTCAGTTTTCTATTTAATTCGCCCATTATGAGACTTTTCCTTAAAGATCCTGGAGTTTTTTCTCACTTAGGAAAAACAATTTCTCCGGGACAGTATATTTGTCAGAGATTAACGCAAAATCTTGAAACGACTCTCGCCTCCAAAAATCCGTTCATTTCTCTTATCTTAAGAGGATATGTTGATCCAAAGGCATTTCCACCCTATTTGACAGAGAAGGGGGTAGAAACGATAAAACCTCGCTTAAACAAGCTTTCTTGGGAGTCCAGAGATGTTATTGCTTATCTGGAAGATGCCCCATCCAGTCATTTTGATTGTTTTTCTCTTTCAGATATTGCTTCTTACATGGATCAGCACAATTTTCATCGTCTGCTTAGAGCTGTACATCGTACAGCAAGGCCTGGAGCACGTTTCTCAATGCGGCAATTTATGTCAGATCACCCTATACCGGATGATCTCTCTCATGCCTTTAGTCGTAATACAGATCTCGAAAATTCGTTAGAAGCGGAAGAGTGTTGCTTCGTTTATCGTTTTATGGCCGGTACCATTTCAAAGTAATTAGGATAAATCTTACATCTGATCGAATAAACACTTTGGACTTTTAGCTACAATGAGTTTACAAAAGTAGCTCGACACACAAATGTCGAGTTTTGCTTTAAAATATTGTACGTAATCGATTTTCCTTAAAAATCATGAATTTAAGGAAATTTTAAATCATGGTTGATTGGTGTAATTTCCCGTTACATTTGTGAATTCAAAATACGGAGATGAAAGATGTGAAATTGCATTCAATGCAACTTTAGCAATCAATAAGATTCCTACAATTTTGTAGACATTACAACATATTGCAGTCGCTTCAAAATCTCTGCCACTTTCTAAGTAAATGGCTTCTTCTGAATCAAAATAATCTTTCTCACTCGATTCATCTTGGCTTGAAATATCTAATTCTTCTTAAAAATCAAGAGAGTTCGTAGATACGGGATTGAACCTGTTGTCACTATCTTGTAAGTAGTCCATATGAATAGAAAAAGTTTCTAAACGAATCATTGAATCTCCTTTCGAGGCGAAAATTTATACATAAAATTGTTCTATATTTTTAACCAAATTTAAATCATTTCTCATTACAACAAGAATGATTCCGTCTCATCCTTATGTTTTTTGAGATAATCCATGAATGGCGTACCTCCAGTTCCTACAGAGGTTGGGTTTTTGGCGTTGTCCTGATGTTGTTTTTGGATGTAGGCTGCTGCATAACCTAAGTGGGTTTCTCTAAAACGGTTGACCAGAGATACACAGGCATTGTAGATCGTGTGGAACTCTCGATTGGCTTGTACATAAGATCTAATTTGACTTGTATTTTCAATATATACAATAAATTCTCGATGTTTTGGCGGCATGTATTCTCGCATCTCTTGCAAGTATTGATAGAGTTCGCCAGGCGCATGTTTAATGCCTAGTAATCCATCAAGAGTGGGGATTATAGAGCTTTGCGCGCCGGTTTCTCCTCGAAATTGTTGAGGCTTTTCGCTATATTCCTGCACCCCTTCGTATATTAGACCTTTTGGAAAAAGGGGATGATTTTTCCATCCATGAATATAAGGACGAACCCTTTGGTAATATATGTATGGATCGCAATGCTCAGGCATGCGATCCAAAGTATCACAAATATTCTCAAGCGAAGTTTTTAGGTTTTGAAGTGTTTGCATGAGCGATTTTTGGTCTTCATTTTGGACAGCTTTGATTGCTTCTACACAGCAGTCAAGGGCTTGTCCGGCTTTAGCTTCAATTGCTACATGTACTAGGATAAACCATTCTTCATCGATTCCACCTAGAAAGTTTTGGATTAGCACGATATTGCCAAGGTCTATTGGACCTGTACGATCGATCCTTTTCCAATTAGTTAGGGCATAAGATGCATAAGACAGTACTGGAGGGCGGCCAAGATGTTTTGCGACTTCAAACCATGGCTTTGCCAGTACTTCGGGAATAGCGTTAGGAACATTTTTTTGTCCCCAGACATAGGCATGGCCGAAAAAGGATAAAATCTGCATCGATCTTTCATATTCTGAGTCAGTTCGCAGTTTATCAATAGAGAACGAAGGAAGTTCTTTTAGTTTTTTTTGAAATTGAGATGCAATTAAAAGTTTTGGTAAGTTTTTAGCTGTAATTTCCCAAAAAGAAAATGCCTCTGGAAGCGTATCTAAAGGGTCATGGGTGGGTAAGAAGCAGATCGGTTGTTCCATAATTATTCCTCAAAGTTAGCGCTTAGCACTCATCTATGACGCAATTTAAAGTTTTGATCAATAAGCTTTTTCGTTAAATGGAAATTTATTGGATCGTTACTCTTGATTATAGGGAGGCTCAATCAAGCAGAGCTCGTCTCTACCCGAACGTTAAAACTCGACATTGAATGTCGAGCTACTTTTGCTAAGCCATTTTGGAACTAGAGATACCGTTGCAGTGTCAATGCACGGTTTTGTTTTAAACCGTGCACTATCGGTGCACAGGTTAATATTTACTAGAGCCAGAATGAAACCTGTATAAAGACCTTGGGAGTGCCTCTAAACTTTCAGATGAGCTCGGCTTAAATGCTCAGACTCTGAGGTGAGACGCTTCAGCTAAACAAGTTGAATACCTTCAGCTTTGGCGATATCGTAGATGGGTAGGTGGATATCACTGCAGGGTAAATTAATAATTACGTCAATACGTTGAAGGCCAATTTCTTCGTAGAGAGTGTATAAAAAGGAACTTTTTTTTTCAAAAACTTGACTTGTATCTTTGATGGTCGTTTCTATATATAAGTCAATGTCACCACCCCGTGCATTTGGATTAACACGCGATCCAAAAATCCATAAATGGTCACCATCAGCAAAACATTGATTGAAATTTTTACATATCGCCATTATTTCAAAAGGCTCTAGCCGAATATCTTTAAGATTCATTGTGTGTCTTTACAACAGTTCCTGTTGCCATTGCTTTTTAATTTGGATTGTTTTTGTGCGTAAGCTGTGCCAATACTTAACAAGTTCTTCGGAGGCAGCTACGGCTTGATTAATATTTTCTGCCATAGTTTGTGGCTCTTCTGGATAATCATGTGTTAAATGATTACGTAGATCCCTGAGCTTTAGCCACCATTTGGCGTTGGATAAAAGATTGAGCTTTTCCAAATGATGCAATCTGTCCAAAAAACTTAAAGTCCCGTCATTTCCTTCCAATAACTGCAACAGCAAGGGAAACAATTTTGCACCTAAGGTGTCCTGCAGCTTGCCGAAGCGACTCAACAACATTTCATTATATTTAGCTGTTCAACCGTTAGAGTGGCGATGTCTTGCGGCTTCAGGGGCGAGAAGGATGTCATCTGCATACAAGCTGTTTGCAGGCGCAAAGCGTGAATATCACAACGTTCAATCAAAGATTGTAAGGCAAGCAATTTGTGTTCATCAAAGGCCATCATTTACATTCCTTTATTGCATTATAATCTAAAGGACAGGTAAGTAAAGCCTTTTTTCTAACCATATTCAGCAGCAGTGATTTGCGCTTCTTGTTTACCCTTAAGCTCTTTGCAAGCAATTGCTTTAGTTTGTTGCAAGTCAATTTTACCTGAAGCTAGGATAGGAAGCTCATCTACTTTGATGAAATGACTTAACTTAGGTTGATAAAGTTTTGGCAGCCCTTGTTCTGACAGTTTTGCCAAAATTTCTTCAATTTGGGATTCTTCAAGTGTATGCAAGACAGCCACGCATTCACCTTTCTGTGAATCTTCAACGGCTGTTACAGCAAAGCATCGATCATCATTATCTGCTGCATTATGAAGTGCTTCCTCTATAAGACTTAATGGGACCATCTCGCCACCAATCTTACAAATTCTCCGTATTCTATCTTTAATTGTGATAAATCCATCTGCGTCGACTGAGGCAAGGTCTCCGGTAATATACCATCCGTCATGCATCACTTCCTTTGTAAGGTTTTCTTGGCCAAGATAACCTTCCATAATGTTTGGACCTTTGACTAAGAGCAATCCCAAAGCATCGTTCGGCAATTCTTCATAAGTTTCAGGATTAACAACTCGTACTGCTACACCTGGCAGCGGATGGCCTACTGAGCCTTCTTTATATCCAATCTGACAGACTCCATTTTGTCTGATATTGAGGGTGCTTGTGGCAATGACAGGAGAACATTCAGTTGCACCATATCCTTCGATAGGGCGTATGCAAAAATGCGTTTCGAATTGATCCACGAGCCTATTGGATAATTTCTCTGCTCCAGTTAACACGCATCTTAAAGAGCCAAACTGACCAGCCGGAACCTGTTTGATGTATCCACGTAAGAAGGTTGGTGTCGTCAATATCAATGAAACTTGATTTTTTTTGACAAGTTCACCGATCATTTTGAAATCAAGTGGATTATGGTGAACAACCAAGCCTATCTTATGGTTTAGTCCAAGCCACATCATCATATATCCGAAAGTGTGGAATAGAGGCAGGCTTGCCATCATGCTGACTTTGCTACCCATGTACGGAATGACTTGAGAAACTGCATCAACGTTGGAAGAGAGGTTAAAATGACTCAATACAACACCTTTTGGAGGACCTGATGATCCACTTGTAAAAATGATAGAGAGGGGGTCAATCCCTTTGATCGGTAAGGCGTTTCCGCAAAGCTTGCTTATTGAAGAAACCGGAGCAAAAAAAGCAATTAGACATGAAAGGACCTTTTCCTTCTTGCTGATTGCGGTCGAAAGATCCTCTAAAAAGAGGATGTTGCATTGTCTAGGAAGTTCAAGTTTCAATTTTTCGACAAATTTTCTGCTTGTAACAATTGTTTTTAAGTTGCCTTGGCTAATAGCGCTTTCGAGGGCTGATGGTCCGGACGTAAAGTTCAAATTTACAGCAGTCTTTCCTAATAACGTCATGGCAATGTTCACTAGAATTGCGGGGATGCTTGTGGGCAACAAGAGTCCTATAGCCGTTTGATCTCCTGTATTTTTTTGCAATTGACGAGCCAGTGCAATAGAGGATGTGAGCGTTTTGAAATTTGAGCATTTTTCGTTACTATCGACAATCGCTTGGCTAAATGGGCTAAATCGGGCTGATCGAATGAATCGATGGTGAATGGGGGCGCTTTCATTCCTTTGAGCAATTGCAACCGTAGCTTCAAGCTCTTTAATCACTTGCCTAATATTTGCGGACTCTGTTGAAGCCTCCAAAGGTTTTCCAAAGGAAACTGTTAAGGGATACGGAATCTTTTGAGGCCATTTTTTATAAAAACGTCCATTCTCATAAGAAAAAATGCTGCCCCAAACCTTATCTAAATGAATAGGGATAATCGGGCAATCTCGACCTCGAAGAATTGTTTCCAGTCCTTTTTTAAAGGGTAGCATCATGCCAGTTAGCGATATTTGGCCTTCAGGAAAAATACATACCACCTCGCCTTTATCCAAATATTCACCTGCTTTGCGTAATCCTTGCAAAATGAGACGCGTGTTAGCTCCGCTTGAAATTGGAATGGCCTCCATCAACTTGGCAATGGGATGGATCAACCATTTATTATAATACTGATCACTCATCATAAAATGTACCGGACGGTCGACTGATGCAAGCACAAATAATGCGTCCGCAAGCGAAAGGTGGTTCGAAGCTATCAGTACAGGTCCTTCTTTAGGCACATTTTCAAGGCCAACAATTTTAAGTCTGTAAAAAATCTTTGCCAAAATAATGAAGAAAAGTCGAATGAGAGATTGTGGGAAGACTTTAATCGCAACAATAGTCGCGATGACAACTAAAAATGCGGAAGCAAGCAATGTCATGCCAAGATCAAATCCTAAAAGTGAAGTCCCTGCAGCAATAAGGGAGCCTATAATCATTCCACCAATATCCAAAATATTTCCTAAGGCAATAATGGATCCTCTTTGATCTTCTGGAGCTTTCCATTGAACAGTCGCACGTAAGGGGACAATTAAAAGACCGGCTGAGATCCCCATAAAAATTAGAATAATGACTGTACCGATCATATCGGGTTGTATAATTCCAAGGAGCATGGATGTTAATGCAAAACCAATGGCCCCAATAGGAATAAATCCATATTCAATGCGTCCGTTAGATAATTTTCCTCCAAGCAACGCCCCGAGAGCGATACCGATACCATAACTTGCAGGTGGAACACCTTGAAGAAGTTCTCCATTGGCTAAGCCTTTGACTAGGGATTTTGCATAGACCAATATATTTTGTCCGAGCAAGCTTGTAATGGTCCAATAGCAGAGCGAACCCATGATCGCCACCCAAAGAGCTCGATCTTTTTGGATAGCTCCCCATGCATCCTTTAGGGTTGTAAGCATACCACGGCTGGATACTTTTGCTGGAGCAGGAGTAGTTAAAAAAAAGGCACCAAAAAGTCCAGCAATAGAAAGAATTGTTAGCCAAAAAGCTCCAAGCCATGTCAGGTCGGGGCGGGTTCCACCTGCATCTGCGATCAGCAAAATAGGCCCCAAGCCTGTTCCGGCGATGATTGCAATCATCGACCACATTTCTAATAATCCATTGCCTTTTGAGAGTTTTTCTAATGGAAGGATTTCAGGCATGATCCCGTACTTTGAAGGGCTAAAAAGGGCGCTTTGCAATCCCATCATTCCCAATAATACAAAAGGGATTACGAGTTCGGTCGGGGCAAAATATAAGGAAAGCGTGCATCCGCACATAATCACAACTTCTAAAATTTTAGTTCCAAGAATAATTTTCCCTTTGCTATAGCGATCCGCAAGTGATCCAGCAGGGAGAGAAAAGAGCATCATCGGGATAAGGAAGATTAGGAGGGAAACCGTTGCCATTAGTTGGGATGAAAGTTCGAATTCAGCATCACCTACGGATTGCTGAAGTAAAGGTCTGGTAGCGAGGGTAAAGACCATCACTTTCCAGGCATTATCATTGAAAGCTCCGAAAAATTGTGAAATTAAAAGGCCAAGAAATGAGTGGTCTTTTTTATCTTTTTTATTGAAAAACATTATAATTGGCCGTATATAGGTTTAATGTGATTTTACATTATATCAAGGTGCGGTTATATGTGCAATTAAAAGAGCTTCATGAATAATAGTTTTTGGTTAAGAAAGAAGGTAGGCAATAAAAATTGGATGGGCGCAAGCAGCCTGTAAATGGACACACCGATGCCGAGCTGTCTGAGGTGCTAGCTTTTTGAAATGCGTGGCCTCGCCTTTTAGCTAACATTCTTTAAGAACTTAATTATTAAAGACACGCTTCCCATGAGGCCAAACACCCTAGCCACATTGGAATGCGCAGTTACAGGCTGCTATCGCTGGGCTGTTCGTCAATTTATATGACTTCAGTTTTTGATCGTACTGCCCAGTTAGTGATTGCTTTATTTAACCCATGCCAGTGGACAGTTATGTTTGAGGGTGACCTTTCTTCAGTACTTGAATAATCTGAGCTAAATTGGTAATGTTTTTGTACTTTAAGAATATTTCCTTTCTCATCGCCCACTTGTGATTTTACAAGCTCAGCTATGAACCAGCACATGCGGCTTAAAGATTTCTGGGCTTCAGAAAAGGTGTAAGGGCAAGGTGTTGGTGTATCCAAATTGAAAATGGGGTATCCCGCACGCGCTAATAGATAGGCTGCTATCATGTGCTCGATACGTCCGTTATATAGCGGAAAAAACTTTTCATTAGAAAATTTAATTAATTGATCAGCAAGGTGTTCGACAAAGGCTATTGTGTTATAGCGAGGGTCTTGAGGAAAGGATTTTTCTAGCTCTACAAGATACAATTGGAGTTTGTTCTCGTCGATCTCTCCTTTTATCGTTTTCTTAGAGCCAGAAAGGTCTTCCGACGAAAATGCGCGATAACAGTTAAGTAAATCTTGGGCTTTTAAGGGGCAATGTGACTCTCCAAGATCAACAATTGATTTAATTAATGTTAATTGCTCTTCAGGTTGGCAAGTTAAAGTTTGCTCATCCATCGCGTCGCTGCTTCTAATAAAACTAGTTAAGTTGTTATTAAAATGAATCATTGTAGATCTCCTTTACGTAGAAGATTATCAGCTTCGATCATTCCTTCCACCATATTTTTAAGAACCTCCGCCTGAGATACACTATGAGAGTTGGACCTCATGTCCCCAAAAACGGCAGCATTAGTTTTTCCTTCTCCATGCATTGCTGGAGGTAATTGATGACTGATTAAAATGAAATTTGAAAGCATCCTACATGTGCGTCCATTCCCATCTTTAAACGGATGAATGCTAATAGACCAGCTATATGCTCTTGCAGCTAGCTCGATAATTTTACTCTTATCATTCCCGCAATTCTCCAACTCTTGATTCACCCATCCACAAAGATTTTGATTCTCTTCCTCCACGTGCATTCCTGAAATGTAATGACAGTCTGACCCCAGAACTTCAATGCTGGGTTTTCTAAATTCTCCAGGATTTGCACCATTATTCTGCGTATTCTTTGTTAGGGTAAAATTTATTTTAGATATTAGCTCAGGGGATAATACTGAATTTTTTTTAGCTTCTGTTTGAATGAATATTTGAGTTTCTTTCACGTTATTGAGCGCCGTTTGCCGATCTTCTCCATCGGTTGAAGCTGTTCCCGAACCAGATGCAAGGGCCTCGATAAAATGATTGAATTTTTCACTTTCTACGTTTAATTCCGCAGGAAACGTTAATCCAGCAGATTTTTTGAGCAGTTCAGCAATATTGTCGTTTTCATTATCTGCAAAGACCAAATCCTTGACATTTTTTCTACGAACTTCGAAGCTTTCTAGTGTCTCAAGTCTTTCTTGAACGAGCCTTTGAAATTTGGTGAATGCCATAGCGTCGCCCTCTAAAAGTTTTCCGAAATCTTCAATCAAGTATCCTTTAGTGATAAAATCATTAGTACCCTGAGGAGGATTTTTTTCCCAACCAACCAATTTTAGGACTTCAAAAATTGTCATGGATGTTTCATGCATTTGACCATTGCTATCCATAAGGCTAAGTGGGATTAGCTCATTTTTAAGAAGAAAAGAGTCTGAGCCTTCTTTTGTATATAAAGCCCAGACGAAAGGATATTCTAGGTCATGCAAAATATTTTTAAAATTTGCTAAATTATGAGAAACTTCATGAATTCCTTTGGCATGCAATACTTTTGGAACATCGATCCCGTGAGATCGAGCCACCAAAAATGATTTTTCTGGAGGAAGATTGGGCTGAGTTTTAGAAAAATTAGAGCTATCGCTAATCATTTTCCACCTCACTATAAATTGCATAAATAGAGGAGTTTGCTTATAATTCGTTTATGAAGTTGCAACATCTATGCCAACTTATAAATTTCGTCTAAGGGGTAATTTGTTCTGAGTCAGAGGGAGAAATATGGATACGAACATCAAAGCAATTGCTCTGGAATATGCAAATAGCATCTGGAATGACAAAGAAGTAAACAGCATTGACAAATTAGTCCATCCAGATGTGGTGATTCATAGTGCTTTAGGGGATTTCCATGGAGTAGATGCTATGAGAGAAGTTGTGCAAGTCTGGTTAAAAGGATTTCCTGATCTAATAGTGAACAATGATCTTGTGATTTCGGAGAATGACCTTGTGAGCATTCAGTGGCAAGCTAAAGGAACTCATAAAGGTCCCTTTAAAGGGCGTGCGGCTACAGATAAGACCATTTCATACTCCGGTGTGACGGTCTACCGTATAAAAAAAAGCAAAATTATCGAATATTGGGCATATCTCGATATGCAACATTTGCATAACCAAATGATGTGAAATTACCCTAAGAGTCATTAAAATAAATAAAAGATGAGAATAACAGTTGAAATAAATTCGTTGTAATTATAGAATAATCCTTTTAGTCTTTAACATTAAAATCCCTTAAAGGAGAAATATGATCACCAATCTATGCCAATATTTTTATAAAGAAACTTCCACTGATTCTCCTCGTTCAATGGAGAAACCGCAAAATCCCGTAGATGAACTTAGAGGGGCTGATAGGGCGTTAAAGTCTTATGAATTACATCAAGTTATTCTTGATACTAGAACAAAAATAGAAGAAGCCCGGAAAGAAAAATATTAATAGCTTGTCAACATTGACATGACAAACTATAAATCTTTAAAAAGTTATGTAAGCCATAACTTTTTAAAGAAAAAATTTGTTTCTTCTCAGAGGTGGTAAAGTTTTTAAAGCTGGTCAGGGATCAAATCTATCACTTCATCCATTTCATTTTTCGATTTTAAATGAGCCTCTTTCAATTCTTTGTCTTTTAAACTACTTTTTTTAACTTTATTTATTGCTTGATTTCGAGCGTCTTTTAACTTTTTCTTTTCTGTGCGCAATTCTTGGTTTTTTTTAATCACAAATTTTGCCTTCTCCATTGCAGTGTGCTCTGAGGTATCGCTTCTTGCGAAAATAAAATATCTGTTATCGTTGTTAAGTTTAGTCGTCTCTTCGAAATTTTTAATACTATTTAAAAGATTTTCTTTTATTTCTCTCATGTGGGAAGTGTCATATTCTAAAGCTTTGTCAATTAAACGAATTTCGGCTGAAACACCTTGATGCGCAGAATATGCTTTGCGGAAATTGACATATTCTGGAAGTGTATAATCAACTAAATGATCAACTTTAAGTCCAAATTTAGCTGCTTTCATTTCTATACGTTTATTAAAGGCTACTTCTCCACTTTCTGGATATTCTTCTATTACTTTCTTACTCGCCCAAGGATTTCTAAGTAATTCAAGGTGACCCAATTTTGAATTTTTATCATTTCCTTCAACAAGAACATTCGGATATTTTTCGTCAATTTTATGTGCAAGAGTATCCCCTATTTCAACTCTTGCCGCAATGGAAGAAGTAAGAAAAAAATTCTTAAGTTGGTCAACCCTACTTTTAATCTTTACGTGGTTTTTTACTGCTTGATCGTATAGTGCAAGAATATCTTTATCTATTGTGATAGCACCTTTTACATCTTCATTAACAACATCTATATATTTTTTTAGATCATCTACTTCATGATGTAATTCATTATAAAGATCCGTATTTTTTACTTCATCGAGAAAGTTTTTCTTATCATTTTTAAAAAGCTCGCTGAGATAAATTGCCAATCCTATTCCAGCTACAACGGCAAAAGCACCTGTAAGTTTCCCAACTTTTGCTACACTTCGCAGTAACGTTCTGGAATATCCAGCTGAAGAATTACATACTTTTTTTAATATAAATATTAAATTTTTGTCGATTGTCCCATCAATTTTAAATTGAGCGTTAAGTTTGGCTATCGCCCCTTTAATAGCATCATGCGTCAAAAGTAATGAACTTTCTATTTTCATTTCGTTGCGGAATTTTATCACAGCATCAACATTTTCTTTTTTTTCTGCCCAAGCCGCCGAATATTCATCATATTTTAAATTTATCTTTTTTAAAGCATCTTCTTGATCTTTTTTTGTTTTCAATTGCCAATCTACTGTTAAATCAGAGATTGTTTTTGAAAAATCATCTGTAATCTCTTTTAATGGTTTTTCATTAGATTTCATTTCCAACTTCCTTGCCGCAATTTGTATTTGCTTAGTTGTATTGACAAATAATGTGTTGGAAAGATTTTCAAGCATTTCAAAATTTTCGTTAATTTTTCTATATTCTAAGCCGCTAATTTCGCTATCATGATTCTTAAGAAAATTTTTAAATTTTTCTGAAGCTTTCGTAGCCTTCTCTAATTTATTTTCAAGCTTAGCCTCAAGTTTTTTTTGCTTTGAAATTAGCTCAGAAATTTCTACATCTGATCCTGGAAATTCTTTTTCAAATGTAGCAATAGTTAGATTCACCTCATTCAGGGTTGCTTCTAATATTTGAACTTTACTAAATTCATTAAAAAATGATGACCGTAAAGACTTTTTATTTTGAAGCATGTTTAAAATTTCTTTAATTCTAATGTTTTCAGAACTCATTGTTTTAATATTTTTTTTAATTCGAGTGGTAGTTTCAGTTACATTTTCATAAGGGTGTGTTTTCAATATAGTTATTTTTTTTTCATTTTCTACATATTTTTTTTGATATAATTCAACCAATTTGTCCTCTAACCTATTAATTTCATAGTTATTCTCCCCACCGAGTGCTTTTATTTCCCCGTTTATACTGCTAATTTCCTCATTGAAAACAGTACTAAACATTTCTTCTACATGAGAGTCTTTCAAAACTAACTCGGAAACTTTGTGTATTTCAGCATCATAAGAATTCGGTGAGTCGGAATTTAAGATTTCTGACGTTAGATTTATTATATGAGCGGCTTCTAAATGAAGTTTATTCAATTCATTTTCTATTGAAAGGTATTCCTCCTGAGCGATATCCATTTCTTTACTGGAAATTATATCCTCAAGGGACATATTTTGCATTTTTTCGCCCTTTGAATCTACAATATATCTTTTAGCTTCTAAAAGTGATTCTTTTGTTATTAATTGGGATTTTCTTTCTTTTAATATATTTATATTTTGTGCTTTCAATTTTTTATCTGCTAATGATAGATTCAGAATTTTTTTATGTACTTTTACATTACCTTTGCGCATTTTTGATTCAGAGTGATAAAATTTTTGTGCGGTGGAACTTTTCTTTTCTTTGGGCGAGTCAATTGGATCACTATCAGTTCCTTCGCGACTAGTATCATAGGTGTATTCTCTTCCTTTCCATTTTTCATTAGATTGGTGAGTTTTAGTAAGGTCTATATTTGCTCTAGGGGTTCCAAACTTTATGATTTTACCAGGCATCATATAGACCTCCAATTATTGTTTATTACACAATATTTTAAATATCAATATATTTAAATGCATCTACTGTGCCATCAAATATAATGAAAAAAAATTATATAATGTTTAATTATATAACTTAATTATAGTTTTTCCTTTTGTCAATGTCAATTTTTATTTTAAATAATAGTATTGGAATATAATTAGTTCATTCTAGTTAATTGTAGTGTTCAAAAATGATCTTGTGAGCATTCATTATAGGAGCATACGGTCGGTTCAGTTTTTTGGCACAATCATTGCCTCTTCTTGACAAGAGATCGACTGTAGTAGCTCGACATTAAAATAAATGTCGAGCCTAGCCGAAAGATCGCTTTCATCTCTATGGCGACAAGAAAATTACTTTTTACAAATTTTATTCAGGCACTAATGAAATTCTAAGAGAAATTCCTAGCCAACTTGTCGATTTACAAAGCGCAAGATTAAGTCGATTTACTAAAGATTTTGGTGAAATTAACGAAAATTCAAATGAAGAAAATAAATTGGTTTTAGAAAATTTTGATAAAGAAAGAATTACTAGCTTTTTAGATTCACTGGAATGCGGATTTCTTAAAATTAGCGAAGGTGTTGATCTCGTGCAGTTATACCTACTTTTGACAGTTTTGAATGCAATGTCTTAATGCAGAATTGCGTTGATGCCTATAGTGCGTCACTTAATGTTGAAAAAGCTAAAGAAGCATGTATAGAATTAAAAAATCAA
Organism: Parachlamydiaceae bacterium; assembly: GCA_013813265.1. GTDB lineage: Bacteria > Chlamydiota > Chlamydiia > Chlamydiales > Parachlamydiaceae > JACCRY01. The sequence goes on along the minus strand of JACCRY010000209.1, from coordinate 17,764 downwards.
ACACAATCGCCTTTGTATCAAAAATGCATGATGTATTTTTTAAAACACGAAAAAGTGAAGAATGTTCGAAATTTCATTGTTGAGGGTCATGCAACAACTACAGCAGTAATTGAGCAAATCTTATTCTCTATAATCGCTAAGGATTTTGAGTATTTTTTTGATATGACTAAGGATGCATCTGTAAGGCGGCAATTAGAAAAAGTCATTCCAAATAAAGTCGATGAATGTTTTACATATGAACTTAAGAATTTCAAGATATATTTTAAAAATTACATTGACACCACTTTAGGTGAAGCTAAACTGGAAACGCGACAAGACAAATTTTGCTCTTTAGCGTACAAAGCTATTAAATATGCTGTTAAAACAAATAATGAAACTTTATACAAAGAATGTTTGGAAATAATTTGTAAAAACCCGAACTTTTTTGTTAAAGCTTCCACAATGGTTAAAAAACCTTTAATGAAGCTTGCAGATGATCAAGACCTTCTACTCCTTAAATTTGCTCTTGAGAACACTTTAGATCTCGATTTTAACAGTTATAAAGATGGCTTTCAGTTGAGAGTAGACCAGAAAAATTATAAACATATTCAAGGATTTTTGGGACAAAGTCAAAGTCTTCTTGATAATAACGTGAAATTTAATTTACTTTTCCAAACAGATTTTCAAAATACTACGGAAGGGCAATTTTTTAATAAATTTTTAACGTCTTTGTTAGCTAGTGGTTGTGTTCAGAAATTTTTGAGCTTGAGAAATCCTTTACAAGAAAATGAAATTGCAGCTTTGACAAAGGGAATTGAAAAACAAAACTGTACAGTATCATAACTGGACTTTCGGGTGAACAGGTTTGATAAGCTAGGTGGACTACTTGCTGTATTGAAAGAAAAAAATAGCTTAGAAGAGCTTGTATTAAATTTTGCAGAAACGCGTGTTCAAATTGGGCAACCGGAATTAGAACAACTCTCTGCTGTTTTAGAAGCTCAACTTGAGTTAAAAATAATAATTTTTAGTGCCGCTACGTTATCTAGAAAAAAAATCGCAGCTGAATTGAAATTGAACAGAGATAGATTAATTTTAGAAAATTGCCATACATTCTTTCCAGAAGTTGTTGAGGATGTTCAGGAACTAAATGGGTGACATTCTGCTTAACACGCGTCGGAGAGTCAACACGCTTTGACAAATGCCGTAAAACTGGAAAGAAATTGACGATGCATTTGTATAAGGGCGGTAAAAGCCATTTGTGTCTGGCCTGACATTCTGACATTTGCCTCGATTGTCTCTAAAAGCAAAAGTAAAGGCAAATATCAGAATATCAGGCAGACACAAATGGCTTATCATTTTCACAAAAATCTTTGCGAGGCAGTTTCCTGTCAGTCCTGTAAAAACGGAACCTTCAGCTCTATAAAGCATTAGCTTAACACGTATGAGACAATTCGTGGGCTAGCAATAAGACAAATTTTAGCACCCCAATAGCTCAACATCACCCATCAAATTTCCTTCATTTAGAAATAAAAGATTTAAGGTGAAATTAATTGGTAAATTCGTTACAAGTGTCGCAGAAGTAATTAAAAACCATTATTAACATTATCATTCAAAGTTTTTTTATGAATTACCGATCACTTTATATGATCAGCGCCCAGATTTTGCTAGCTCTTTCCTTTATTATTTGTACCGTAATTGTCACGAATACACTCAAAATGCTCAAATTTGGCCGAGGAACAATTCAAGTCAAAGGTTGTGCTGAAAAAGAAATACATTCCGATTTCATCAAGATGAATGGAACCATTTGCACCTCTGCTATTGCGCTTTTAGATGCCTATCTTAAGCTTGAGAAAGACCGAGATATTTTAAAAAACTATTTAAATGACCAAGGTGTGAACCCTGGTGAGGTTACCTACAGGCCGATTACGACTTCAACAATTTATAAATTGGATTCGAAAGGACGTCCAACAAATAATATTGAGCATTATGTGCTCAACCAAACATTTTATATCTCATCTAAAAATATCCCTCTTATCTCTTCTGTAGGCGAAAATATTACCACATTACTCAAAGAGGGATTAGAGATCATGTCTTCCTCCCCTGAATACCTCTACATGAGTATCGACTCATTAAAAATCACTATGCTTGCTGAGGCTTCACATGATGCTCATCTGCGTGCAGAGGCTTTAGTGTCAAATAGTGGCTCAGTGGTCGGTCCTATGCTTGCTTGTAAGCAAGGGGTATTTCAAATTACCGATGCACATTCTACTGCCGTCTCAGATTATGGTGAGTATGACACATCTAGCATCGATAAACGCATTAAAGCTGTTGTTACGGTGGAATATGAGATTATATGACTCAAAATGTATATGATATTATGTTATGTTAAGAGCCATAATTTTTTTCTAAGAAATTGAGTTTGATTAATTTTGGAGTGCGAAGACAAGTCTTCGCACTCCAAATTTTTCGTTGATCAAAATTCTCGAGGACTATGCAAGAAACCATTTGCATCCAAAATCAATTGAAATGACAGGTCATACTTCAAGGAATTTTGCAAGGAATGCAGGCAGTTGCTCTAAAAGAGAAGCGGCGCGATGATCCCAAGTGTGATGCTTCTTGACAACATCATGTCCCGCTTGAGCTATTTCCGCACGTTTATTCTCATTAGCCAAAATATCGATCACCTTGCTATTTAGATCGTCTAACGTTTGAGCGGTATAAAAGATGACATTCTCCCCATCCATAAAAGTTTCCTTCATATAGTCATTTTCGCTGGTGAAAACTATAGCGCCGAGTGCCATCCCGGAATAAATCCTTTCGTGGCCTCCACCCTTGATAGCAATGCAACTATTTAGGAGAATTTTGGTCTGCTTGAGCAGCTCAAATGCTTCCCGAAAGGAGACTGGGTCATGAAAAACACAATTAGGTTGTTGACCAAGCATTTTTTCCCACATTTCCTTAGATTGGCCAAAAATGTCGATGCGTGCATCCCGAATGGATCGAATCACTCGAACCCGATCAAAGCCAATAACATAGTTTTCAAGTTCATCTAAAATCTTAATAAAATTAAACTTACTTGTTTCAAAACCTGGATTAATTTTATAAAGCTCAAAAATGCTTAAATTTAAAGCGTCTATAAATGAAGTGTTTTGATCTAATAAAACTCTGTCAGCGGCATCCAAAATAGTATCTACTAGCTCCTTTGGATACTTAGCTCTCCATAATTCTGCTATAGCTTCATAATCTATGCAAGAAGCTAATACAAGCACTTCGTAAGGTCGTTTTTCGGAACCGGAGAAGGAAAGGTCCTTGCTAGCTGCATGAGGTAAAAAAAAAGTATTTTCATGATGAATTTTTTTCAAAAATTCGCATGCAACTCGATCAACGCAGGTAATAATCGTATACTTACTTTGCGCGACGGAAATAAAGCGTGTTGAAGAATCAACAAGGCAGCATACATGCGGAATTCTTATTAAATCTGCTAAAAAAATTCCATTATCATCAGGTAGAATCCCATTAAAGGTTAGGGTAAAAAGCGGTGGATCCTTAAAAATCTGCTCCAAAAAAACATTTATGTCTTCTTGTTGTAAAGTTTGGAGATGACACGGTACTCCTGCACGCACCAGGGCTTTATATAGCTCTTCTGTAAAGTAATGTAAAACACCGTATTGACTGCGGGTTGGCATGAAAATGTCAATGCGGTTGCGGTTGTCAGAAGTCATTTTTTTTCCTTTATTTTTGGATTATTAAACTTTGAGTTGCTTTCGGGTGAGTGATTGGCAAGGTAATGATGAACTCTGTGCCACTTCCTTCTTCACTATTAAACACAAGGGTCCCATGATGCTCTAAAATGATGTTATGTGTGATAGAGAGTCCGAGCCCTGTCCCTTGACCAACATCTTTAGTCGTAAAAAATGGCATAAAAATTTTTGGTTTGTTTTCTTCTTTAATACCCTCACCAGTATCTCGGATGCTAATCCGTATAGAATTTAATTCTTTAGAAACTTTTATGTAAATCTTCCCTTTCCCTTTGATTGCACAGACTGCATTAGACAAAAGGTTCATGAAAACCTGGTTAAGTTTTCCTTCATAGCAGTCGATGAAGGGGATTTGTTCATATTCTTTTACAATATCAATTCTGTCTTTGTAAGTATTTCTCAGCAATGCCAATGTTGATTCGATCCCTTCTAAAATATCTGTGCTTATCATTTCTGAATCATTTACACGGGCAAAAGTTCTTAAGCCTTTGACAATCGTTGCTGTTCTTAAAGCCCCTTCTTCCAAGCCAGCTAATAGTTTTTCGATTTCGTCGATCGTGTAAACTAGGTTTACTTCTTGTTTATAGGCATTTATTTTATCGATTGAATTTTTGAAATCCGTAAAGTCATGAATAGTGCTGGTAGTAATTTGTGAGTACTGATTCAAAACTTCAAGAACATCCTTCACATCATTTTTAATGGACTTAACGTTTGCCGTAATAAAATTTACCGGATTATTGATTTCATGTGCGATGCCGGCAATGAGCAGTCCGATAGAAGCCAAGCGATCTTGTTGTTGCAAACTTTCCATTAAGTGTATGCGTTGAGTGATATCTTGAATAATAAGAGCTGTTCCATGAAATTTTTTCCCCTTTAGAGGGTAAATGAGAAGTTCAAAATAAGCATTCCCGTGGGTAGTTCGTTGCGTAATTTTGTCAATTTTTTGTGGTTCATTTGAATGAATTGAAGCGAGAATTTTTTGCTTTTCAGATTCAAGATAGGTAAAAACTTCAGTAATAGCCTTTCCGTTAACCTTTTCCAATGTTGTGCTAGTTTGTTTTTCAGCTTCAAGATTCCAAAGCATGATTTTAGCCTTGTCATCAAGTATGATCATTGGAGAAGGCATTGAGTTAATGATGTTATCTAAAAATTCTTTAGACCTTTCAAGTTTTCTAGAAAGCTTATAGAGAATAAAGCTTAAAAGAGGGATGGTAATTCCTGCAATCCAAAGAATGTTGCTGCGGAGTTGTTCTATATGAGTCAGCTGAAATTCCAGTGCCCCAATCATGGTATCTTGAGATACTTTATTTATATTTACTGAGATTGGATCTGATGTGACGATTGGTCGTGCATTTTCTTGAGGATTTTCGAATGCATCTATTGAGTCAATATCTTCAATGAGGCTAGAGTTATCTGCAAGTATCTTAGCATTATTATCCATGTCGGCAATATAATGATCAATTGCGGAAATTTCATGGTCGGGTTTGCTATGGAGTTTATTTTGCATTTCACTTTTGATATTTCTTTCTGAAATCATGAAGGTCAGGTAAGTGATTGCCATTTGAGGGACTATACAAAACAACAGAATATATATTACAAAAGGTGAAGGGTGAATTTTTTGTTTTAAGCTTCTCAAAAAAAATAATAATTTTGTCCGCTCAATCATCTTTGCATTGTCCTAGCAGATCAGATTTCAAAGGAGAAAAAGTTGTGTGGAGCTTATATTGGTTGAGGATTTGCTCTTGTTCAAGTAGTTGCCTTTCTAGTTCTTTAATTCGATCCCGATTGGACTTTTCTGCATGGAAGACCTTAACAGCGCTGTCTAAGTTCGCTCTGAGTTCACGCTCTTCCCACGGTTTTGTGATATATCGATAGATAATCCCTTTATTAATCGCTTCAATAATTTCGTCCATATCTGCATAACCAGTTAAAATCATCCGAATTGTATCAGGATATTTAACCATAACAGTTTCTAAAAATTGAATGCCGTTCATATTCGGCATGCGTTGGTCCGTGAGGAGAAGCTGAATGGGATGTTTTTTTAAGACTGCCATCCCTTCTTCAGCTGAGTTTGCGGTATGCACTGTATAATAACGGCGAAAAGCTGCAACAAATACGGTGATATTGCTTATTTCGTCATCGACATAAAGCACGCTGACAGCTGGTGTTGACATGGTATCTCCTTCCAGGACTTATATGATTCGATCGATGACGCGATATACTTGTAATTTCCCCTCTTGCCCCTTAATTTCAACTGGAGCAAGTTTTTCGACGGTAATTTTGTCCTTTACAGCTAAATAGGTGCTCTCACTGATTAAGATGGCATTGGGGATCTCTTTTGTTAAAGCTTCAATCCTTGAGGCAATGTTAACTGTATTTCCAATGACGGAATACTCAATGTGATCAGCAGAACCAATGTTCCCAGCCACAACTTCACCGGTATTAATTCCGATGCCAAGGCTAATCTTTCTGCCAACAATCTCTCCCCATTTAGCATTGAATGAATCGAGTTTGTGCATCATTTCTAAAGAACAGGCAACAGCATTATAGTGATTGTCAATATAAGATAAGGGTGCACCGAAAACTGCTAAAAGGCCATCTCCTATATACTTGTTGACACTTCCCTTATGTGCATTGACGCATTCTGACATTATGGAAAAATAATCGTTTAAAAGGCTAACGATTTGACGTGGATCAAGGGTGGCTACTATCGCAGTAAAGTTTCGAATATCGGTAAAAAGTACTGTGACAATTCGATGTTCTCCATGAGTTATCGACGTTTCGTTATAGTTGGAAAGAATTTCATTCAAAACAAGTTCAGGGACATACTTTTTGAAGAGATTCATCGTCTGCTTTGATTTGATGATCTCTTCATTAAGCTTTGAGATAAGTTCTTTATTTTCTCTCTCAAGACGATAAGTTTTTAATGCGGAGTCGATTATAGTTTTCAAATCCTCCTCATTCCAAGGTTTTGTAATGTAGCGATAAACACGGCCAGTATTAATAGCTTTAATGATGGCTTCGACATCAGTATAACCTGTTAAGATTAAGCGCATGGCATCAGGAAAATCCGGCATTATGGCTTCCAAGAATTGGACTCCTGTCATTTCCGGCATTCTTTGATCGGTAATGATGAGTTCAATTGGATGCTGTCTTAAAATATCAATCCCTTGCTTCCCTGATTCTGCTGTAAAGATGTTGAAGTAGCGTCTAAAAGTGGCTGAAAATGCAAGTAGATTGTTTGGTTCATCATCGACGTAGAGAATATTGGGTTTAGGTAACGCCATTTGACCTCTGAAAATGAATGCAATAAACAAGGAAATATTTAATTTATGATCTATAATTTTACAATATAGAGATGGTAGAAGCACGTCTATGAATTTCTTGTTACTGAAATATTCCGATGTCCAGTTACAAGTTCTTTTCACTCTCATTGGACTTTGTGGATTTAGCAGAAAAAAATCACTAGCTACTGCATTATTGTCGTTATAAAGCTTGAGATTATGACAAGGTTTTTTCTTTGCGCCCTTTGGGCTCTTTTGCTGTTTCTTTGCGTTAAAAAAAATAATCTAGTACAACTGTTTCGTTAGGTTTGCTTTGCATAAAACTTCTTAAGCATACTTAAACCTCTAATTCTATTTAAGTGGCGAACTAAATTGTTTTTTTAACGCAAAGAAACAGCAAAAGGCGCAAAGGGCGTAAAGATAATTGAAAACACAAATGGGTATAATTGACGCTTACGCATTCGCCAAATAACACATGTCAAACTAGAGAAAATCCATAAAGTCGAGTTTGTCCCTCTGTGTTTCAAAAAACACACAATATTTTCCGACAATTAAGGTGAAAATTAGCTCTCGCTATGAGTATTGAGCTGAACTTAAGTTTTACAAAATCATGCCTGACAACAATGCCTCCATCTTTGGGTCACTCACTTTCTTGCCCCCAGGAGCAACAAATACATTAAATCTCCACATGGTTTGGTAACCAAGCCTCTTGCAAATGCCAAACGCTAATCCTTCTGACATTAGGTAAGAAGTGCCGATACGGCATCCTTTAGAAAAGGCATCTTTTAAGGCAAAAAGCCTTAATGCAGTGCTGATTCCTTGACAACGGTAATCAGTTGAAGTGGCTCCATTCCAAAAACTGACAACATCTTTGTCGATAAAAGTTGTTAAAGTAGAAACAACTTTTCCATCCATTTTTGCGACCCAATGATACAGTGGGTTTTTCGCATTTTTACTTGCAGTCCATAAAAATTGATCATAAGCGTCTTTCCCCACTCGATCAATCCCGAATGTTGAACAAAGTATTTCGTTAAATTTTTTTAAAGTCTCTTCATCTCTGACAAGTTCTATTTCGCAGCTTTCCGGGATTTCAGCATTCAACTGTTCTTTATCTAGGATCCCAATTACCCCACGAAAAACTCCCTCGTCATGAAAGCTTCGATCTAAAAGTTTTTGCTTAAATTTTGGATTAGCGCCTTCATCGAGATACCATACAAATGGCAATTGTGCTTTTTCGAAATATTTAAGTTGCTCTTCAATACACGCATCCCAATCGGTTTCGGGGCATCCAAAAAGAGCATTATTGTAGGATATAGGAAGGCCCGAAAGGCATCTTTGAAAATTTCCTTTTATCACATCATATGCAGCATCAGGGATGTACTGATTATCAACCAGTACTTTATAGAATTGCTTAAAGTGATTTTCAAGAATATGGCAAGGATCTTGCGTTGATACTTGGCATTGTATTTCTGTCGGAACAGTTTGCATAAACATTATGGCTCCTAATTTAGGTGTTATTTTAAAGCCAGCATGAATAAACTTAAGATATAAAATTACCGTAATGATTACGGTAGGAGCAAGATCTTATAGAAGTCCAACCTCTTCAAAATCTCGGGCTAACTTCAAAATTTCTTGCTTGTTCCAACAAGAAAGCTTGTTTTTGATGTTTTCAAAATAAGATTCGACTGTTCGGGAAGATAAGCATAGGATTGCGCCAGTCTCCTTAGCTGATTTATCCTGAATGAGTAATTTTAAACATTGTCTTTCTCTAGCTGAAAGTAGTCCTAATTTTTCAGCTTCACATTTCATACCTAGATCTCTATAGTAGGCTAGGCGAGTCGATGATGTAATTTCAGGACAAATGAGTTGGTCGCAGAAAAAATCTTCACCTTTTAAACTTACTAATGAGTCCGCATCATTTTCCATGCCTGTTAAAATAGGACCAAGCTCTTTTTTAAAATGAATCGCGAACGATTTTAAAATTTGCGGATGATTTAAATAGATGTTTTCAAGTGAGCTCGTTTTTTTGTTTCCCGTAAATCCAAAAAATTCTACAGAATCTTCATGCTTTTGAATAAGAATGATTCCAAGATCCATATCAAGTATTTCTTTTCCTTCACGAAGTACCGTTTCTTTGTATTCTTTAGATCCATGACTTTCTACCAAACTAATCCCTGATTTATAGACAGAGGGATGTCTTAGATAAGGATCGTTTAGATAGATTTGCTTACTTACATAATGCTCAGCCCAATTAGGTCGATCCACTAGAACGGTGTATTTTCCTGAATTATCGATCTTATGGTAAGTGAAATAATTTATGCCAAAATGATCCCTTAAGGGGCCTGTCGCTTTACTGATCTTATTAAAATGCTTGATGATGTAGTTTTGTACAATCGCTTCCCAGCTTAACATTTTTTCAGCCTATTGACCCAAAAAGCGCACATAGAGACTGCGCACGGAAGGTAAGAGACAGCCAACATAAGCCACTCCAGCAACAAGTGCAATAGTCGCTCCTCCTGGCCAATCCATAAAGTAAGCAATGTACATTCCCAGCAAGCAAAAAGCGCAGTTGATGAAGACCGCTGCAATCATCATTTTAGACATGCTGCTAGTGAAAAGATTCGCAATGGCCGGCGGTATTGTCAGCATGGTCATGACCAGAATAATCCCCACAACTTGAATAAGCAAAACTATAGAAATAGCAGTAAGGATTAGCAACAACATGTAAAGCCGATTGACATGAAGTCCTTGAAGCTGGGCCTGCTCCTCATCGAAACATACAGCCAAAAAGCGTTTGTGCATGCAAAGAACGGTTCCAACGACGATGAGATCAAGAGCGATTAAAGTGTAGAGATCTGTAGGTGTCACCCATAGGATATTTCCGACCAAGAGGTTTGAAAGTTCAACATTGAAACCAGGAGTTTGAGATATAAAAAGAACGCCAATTGCAGTTCCAATCGACCAAAGGGCCGCGATGACAGAGTCTTCACGTTGCCGATAGTTTATACGGATCCATCCGATAATTGCGGCTGATAGAATGGCTGCGGCGAGTGCTCCGTAAAATGGGGACGCCCACTCGACTCCACGAGTGCGTTCAAGCCATAGGCAAAAACCAATACCTGCAAGGACAGAGTGAGAAATGCTCCCACTGATAAAAACAATTCGTTTAACAACCACATAGGAACCGATGATACCGCTGACAACTGAAGCTGCAAGTCCGGCAATTACAGCTGCGAGCAAAAGCGGATTTTCAATGAGTGCGTCTATGAAAGAGATCATGGACGTTCCTTCTGGTTATTCTCAGGTAGATTCAATAGCGGCTTATGGTATAAGCCTAAAGCGAAATGTTCACACACTTGCTCCGGCAAAAGGCTAATTAATGTGTGTTGTACGCAAAGAACACGTTGAACTTGATCAATGGCAGTATTAAGGTCATGCGTCACCATGAGAATGGTCATTTTCCCTTGCAGTTCTTTTAGTAACGTGTAAATTTCTGTCTCAGCCTTAGCATCAACATTTGCTGTAGGTTCATCTAGGAGCAAAAGTTTTGGTTGAGAGACTAGGGCGCGTGCAATGAGGGCCCTTTGAGCTTGTCCGCCGGAAAGATTGCCAAATGCTGAATGTTGAAAGGGGGTTAGCTTAAGCAAATCCAAGGTTTCATTAACAACTTCATAGTCTTCTTTGCTGTAGACACCGTACCAGGGCAATCTCGAAAGTCTTCCAGAGAGAACTAACTCATAAAGCGAAATAGGAAATTGTTTATCAAAGCGCATTGCTTGCGGAACGTAACCCACATCATGTATAGCTTTACTGGGGGGCAGCCCAAAGAGGGACAGCTTTCCAGAAGTGGGTTTGAGAAATCCCATAATGAGCTTTAATAGCGTTGTCTTTCCACCCCCATTTGGTCCGATAATTCCAACAGACTCTCCAGGTTCAATAGAAAAAGAGATATCTTTTAAAATGAGCGTGTCTTCATAAGCAAAGGAAAGATTTTCGCACTGAACTGCATTCACCATCGATGATTGACCTTAACTTTATTGAGACGCAAATGCTTCAGCAATTTGGTGCATTGTTACAATATAATTTTCAGCGTAAGGGTCTAAAGATACCAATTTTGCTCCGATTTGCTTTGCAATCAGACCCGCACCTTTAGAACTATACTGGGGCTGAACGTAAATTATTTTGCTCCCTGCTTTCCGTGCGGCTACTAGCACTTTTGTAAGTTGCTTGGGCGATGGATCTTTTCCTTCAAATTCTATTGAAAGTTGCTCAAGGTTATAGTCTCTGCAAAAATAGGCATACGCAGGGTGTGAAACCATAATTGTACGATTCTTTAGCAGTGAAAGCTTAGTCTGAATTTCATGATCTAAAGCATCAAGCTCTTGATGAAAAGTGGCAAGATTTGTTTTGTAGAGCAACGTGTGATCAGGATAGCGAGCACTCAACGCCTTTTCAATGGTGTCGGCCTGGATTTTAGACTGCTTGGGACTTAGCCAAAAATGAGGGTCAACACAGCTTTGAAGAGCATGTTGGCTGCAATGGCAGCATGAGGTTCCGCTTCCATCATCGACAATTAAATCAAGACCATCGCGTAAGTTTATGAGTTGCATTTTAGGGTTGTAGCTTTTGAGAGCCAGACTTGCTCGCGGTTCAAAGCCTTCCCCGATTTGAAACCATAGGTCAGCTTGGCTTGCTTTAAGCATTTGCTGAGGAGTTGGTTCAAATGTATGAGAACTTGCTCCTGCCGGGACCATGAGTTTAACTTCCACAGTGTCCTTTGCAATTTTTTCTACAAAGAATTTGTGTGGGGCAACACTCACAAGAACGAAAGGGCGGGTGGCTAATTTTTCATCAGCGGGGAGGTTTGTATTCACTCCGAATAAAGACAAAAATGTTGAGAAGATGACAACAAAAAATAGAAAAATTCGAGGCATTGGTTGTCCTATAAGTTACTAATATTTCGTTTTATAGTGTACAGGATTAGATCTTTAGCTTGAATCATAAATGTACATTCCGCTAAACTTTTGCTTTCCCTATGGAGGAGTGTCCGAGTGGCTTAAGGAGCACGCCTGGAAAGCGTGTGTACGTGAAAGCGTACCGTGGGTTCGAATCCCACCTCCTCCATTTTATATATATATTCTTGTATATCATGTATATTTATTCCAAAAGAACCATCAAATTCATCGAAGAAGTTAAGATTAGCACCAAAGAAATCTTAATCAGGGAAATGAATGTCAAAGTCCATGGCAATCGATTTTGGAATCGCTGGCAGACAGCTTCTTATCCTATAAGCGTTGTGATATATAATACGCATCGTCGCTTGGGGTACTTCAATCCCGATTTTTATGAAATGGGATTTCATGAATGTTTGATTCATTCCAGTAAAGAGCAACTTCGAAATATCATCCGGCATGAGCTTGCTCATTATATGATGTTTATCGAATATGAAGGTCTTGTTCAACCTCACGGTCCAGAATTTAGAGCATTTTGTTTGAAACTGGGCTGGGGCGAAGAGGTCTATCGAGCTACAACTGCTCTAGAGGGGCAATCTGATTTCGAGTCAGAAAAAAGCAGTATTTTTAGAAAAATACAAAAGTTGATGGCGCTGACAGAGAGCAGCAATAAAAATGAAGCTGAACAAGCGATGATCAAATCGCAACAGCTCCTTTTGAAACACAATTTGGAGTCTATGGATGTTGTCGATGATGAAGGGGAAAAAGTTTACCTTAAAAGAATTTTGAAGCAGCCTAAAGAAAACGCAAAAATGCGATCGATTGCTAAAATTTTAGAAACTTTTTTCGTAAACACAATCTACTCACGGGGTTCAAACACAACCTATCTTGAAATTTCAGGGAGTGCAATCAATATTGAGATTGCAGAGCATGTGGCTGAAGTTCTTCATAGAGAACTAGAGAAACTTTGGGAGCAGGCTAAAAAGCAGCACATTGCCCTTAAAGGAATGACAGCCAAGAATTCGTTCTTTTTAGGTGTCGCAAAGGGGTATTGCATCAAAGTGCAAGCTCTTAAAAAAGAATATCAAAGCGACGTGATGAATGGACTGATGGTGATTGAAAAGCAACTTATCAAAGCAAAAGAGATCATTTACCCACGATTATTTTCTTCAAAAAGCCAAGCAAATTTCTGTCCAACTTCTTCAGCTCTTGGAGAACAAATGGGTCGGGCTTTGACGCTCAATCCAACAGTATCCGCTTCCAAACAATCCGGATTGTTTTTAACATAATCTCTCATTTTATAATCTCGTGCAACTCGCAAAGTGCGCTCGACCTTTCGCTCAAACTCATGCGTTCCACCAACAAAAAGACTAAGCAAAAGTAGCTCGACATTCTATGTCGGGTGTTAGCGTTAGGGTTTAAAGCACTTTCCACTTTTTGCTCAGACTCATTCGTTTCACTAACAAAAAAAACAGCAAAAGTAGCTAGACATTATGTTTATTGAGTTTGTTTAAATTAAATTAGTTGAAATGTAATGAATCTATTAAGTTTTAGTGGATAGTATAAACTTTTTCATGTATCATAACCTAGAGAAAACATCATGATAAACAACCAAAGATAATATGTTTAAATTGGGTAATTACCAAATAATTTATTGGAGTGAAAATGCAGCCTATTAAAAATTCATCTGGAAACGAACTTTCTGTTCAGCTTACCGCTGTAGGACATTTAGAAAGTGAAAAAAAAGCCGCAGAATTGATGAAAAACTCTTTGCCCAGGGATGATGAAATAGTCCAAAAAAAAGTTTTCGTTACCATTGGAAAAGAAAGTATAACCATAAGAGTAGGAACAGATTCAGAACCAGGAGCAACAAATTCTCCCCATTTGGATAACTCCTCAAATATTCTGGAAAAGGAAAAGGGTGTTGCATACTTTTCAAATCCCGATGTAAACCGTAAAGGGAAATTTGGAAGAGAACTTTGCAGTTCCTTTAACAATGGGACTTTTAAAATTACTTCTCCTCTCTCAAAAAAAGATGAAATTGTTCCCCCTTATGGTATTGCAAGATATTCTCGGGAAGAGCGCGAAAATCGTTTACAACAAGTTGCATTACTTAAAATGAACGATCTAAAAAAAGTTGGACCTGGTTGTTCGCTTATTCTAACTCTTATTGGGGATGAACTTCGTGAAAGTTACATTGCACTTCAAAGCAAAATTTATTCAAATCCTAATGCAAAAGCTATTTTTGGTTCTTACAAAGTAAACATTGAATGTTTACTTGGGATTTTGACTTTTGCCTCATCACTCTTGGGCAAATTTAATGGCGGGCTTCATTCCGAAACTCAAAATTTAACTTTTGAATATGTTCAAAATCTTTTTGTCAGTAATCGTAGGTATTTTTTAACAGATGACGGTGTGCCTCTTTCCTATCCTTCTGTCATTCAAAAAATTTTTAACACTCCTGAAGGTAAACGTTGTACAGGAGCTCTCAATCTCCTCGAAGATTTCGTGACTCAAGAAATGCATCGTCTTTTTGCCCCTATCTCTAACTCTTTAGATTTATCAGAGCATTACTCTAGACTTAAAAGACGAGCAGATTGTTTTCTAAATGTATTAACTGAAGAAGAAGGATTTAACTTAATTGAAAAATCGCTCGTTAAAAGGCATTTTGGGCTCATACGTCGACAAAAGGAATCATTAATAGAATTCTGTAAAGCAATTATTCCAGAAATTTCAAAATTACAAATTAAATCTGACTGTGGAGTTTTAGGGGAATTATGGAGAAATTTAAGATTAATACATTTCAATGTAGAAAAAACAACATGCCGCACAGCTTTATTACAGGAAATTAGTTTAGAATTAAAAAATAATCCGATGGATATACAATTGCACGTTTTATATCGATTATGCTCTAGACTTAAATGGACACACCATACTTTGTTAGATGAAACTTACTATGTAATGTTGATCAATTTAATAGATGCTAGTCACGTAAGTAATTCAGAAATAGATGTATGCGTGGGAGATTTAATTGAAACAGCAAAATCATTGACTTCTTTAAATACTGATAATCTTGATATGCGCCTTCAAGGTCTTATTAAAACGGGTTTAGCGGAAGAAGTATTGTTAAAGGTATGGCAAAATGATTTCAAAAACGCCCGTGTCATGTTGTTTCTGCCTATAATTCATCATTTAGAAATACGCTTGGAGCGTTGTCGGGAAAATCCGGATGATTTAATCGAAAGAGCATTAACTTTACGAGATGCATTTAATCTGTTGGAAGGGCCGATTTGTACAGTTTACGAATCTATTAATGAGCAGATGACACATTTACGAACTGTTTTTTTAGAAGTTGAAGATGAGAATTCAGAGCTTTTGAAGATCCATCAAGAAATGCATGATCTCAATACTCTGCAACATGAAGGGATAATTGCAGGCATTGAAGGGATCAAGTCTCTTATTGGTCGATGTTTTTCTGAGATGGAGTCTTTTAGCCTGATAGAAGATCAGAAAAATGCAAAATCTATACAATTGAAGTCTACACAAGCGAGACAGAGAGGAGATGAGCTTATTAGATCCCAAAAAAGCCCACCTAAAAGGAAAAAGGTAAAAAAGAAAGGGGGCAATACTCAGTCGATTCCTGAGAATATGAAGTCGGAGCCAAAACAATCGCAAAAGGTGGAACCTAAAAAACCAATATCCTCACCAAAGGGCTTATCGCTTAATCAAACACAGCAGTTAAGCTCGCTTGGAATGAATAAAGTGCAGCCAAGATATACGACTCTGAAAAATCAAACAGAACTTGGATTTGAGAACTTACCTGAAACGGCGGTCAGCTTATCTCAATGTGAGATATTGTTGAATAAACTAAAGGATTCTGGAGTGGTTCGAAAAGATTATTGGCAATATGGTCAAATTGTAAACTTTGAGTATCTACTTGAAGGTCTTATAGAAACCATAGGAAAAAAAGAGTTTTCTGTTGATCGCATTTTTGAACACACAGATCTTTTACGAAGATCAATTGAGATGCTTCTTGTAATCACGACGTTTTACATCGAGATAAGTCATCAAGAGATTAAATCTATCGGGCATGATACCGAAAGATTACTTGGTACTCTAATGGCGGATACAAATGTTCCGGAAAATATTAGAAGGATCATTTGGAAAATGCGTAATGTTCCTTTATCACTTGCAGATGCTAATCGATGTGTAAATTACCCTGCTGGAGCAAAAGCTAAGCAGGAACGTCTAAGCGAAGATGGTCGTCATCTCGTTAATTTTTTTATGGAAGTAAATCAAGAAGGACGCGCTCGCCAAATAAATGAGAATTCACGAATATCTCTTTTAAACCAGTTTAAGGGTTTACTGCAACGAGGGGCTTATTTTATGGAACGACTCCTAACAGCACTTTTGGATCCTTCAAAAGTGATAGATGGAGAACTGCCAATAGAAAATTTTCAAACAGAGCAAGAAAAAAGTTTGGTGACTAGTGAGTCTTCTTCTCTTGAAGGCATAAGTGAGAGTCTTTTAATATCTGAAGAGGTAATCGGAAATAAACTTAAAGTTTTTACAATTACTAGCCGTGAAGAGGCTTTATTTGCAATAGACACAGCTCTTGTTTGGATTAGCATTCGCAGTATGGCTCCGGTTGAAGGTGATCCTTTTAGGCAATGGCGTACAGAAGAAAGGAATATTGCTTTACAAAACAGTGGAATATATTTACGACGGCTAAAGGAAAAGTTAGGTCCTAATCGAAATTTTTGTCCCATGAGTACAATCTTAGGACAATGTCAGCTTATAAGACGTTGTCAAAAAGAATTGTTGATTGCTGCGCTTTACCATACGGATAGTTTTGTTGACGGTCAACATATTGTGGAGGCGCGTGATATTCGTTTCACTAATAGTCCTTGTTCCCTAATGAAAATTCTTCGTGATGTTTCGACAAATTCTAAAGAACTTCCATCCATTGGAAATTGGATGCACCGGGCGCACCAAGTTTTGAGCTATCCCGCCTCTCAAGATAGCTTCGAAGGTGATTTTTCTGCAATTCAATTGCAACAACTTGTCTTTGAAGTTCGTCAAAAGAGCAGGGAGCTGCGGATGTGTGATTTAGATGAGACACTGATTTTAGAAAATGGCAAGCGTAAATCTCCTGAGAAGCGTCTCCAAAAGCGCATTGAGTTAGTACAAGCGAATGAAAGCCAGAGAATTTTCCCGGGACTTTCGGCTTTTCTTCACACGCTTAAATATGGTTTGAGTCTTCCTAAGCATAAATATCTTAATAACACTCTGTAAGTTTATGGATAACAAATGGGTCGGTCCTTGACGCTTAATCCTACGGTATTCGCTTCAAAACAATTTTGCTTATTTTTAACATAATCTCGACGTATATATCTCAAGTGTTTCATAAAAAGCCTTGTGGCATTAAAGCCGCTGCCGTTCAAACCCATGCATCAAAAATTTATATATTCAATAAAGCTCTGTCGATTTATCACGTTCTTTAAAAGAGCTAAAAATTATATGTATTCAATACAATATTAAATAATTAAATATAAAAATATTTTTTTATTGATTTTATAAAGCGTGTTGCGTATAATGAATGATTCATTGGAAAAACAATTGATGAATTAATTAAATCAGTTGATCAGTAAACTATTGGAGTGAAGAATGGAGCCTACTAAAAAAGCATGTGAAACCGATCTGATTCCTATTACACCTATATTGGAAAATCCTTCATCGGATAATCTTCCCTTTAAGGTTGAAAATTTGGCTTGGTTCAAATGAAGGTCAC
>JACCRY010000198.1 GCA_013813265.1 Parachlamydiaceae bacterium | reverse complement strand
TTGTTTATTTTCCTCAAAATTACAAAGCGATTTGAGTGCTCTAGAATTGAAAAATCACCAACGAGAGCTCGATCATCGGGCGATTTTTCGATTCTAGAGCACTCAAATCGTTTTGCAATTCCCTCTTAAGTAGAAAAACTGCAAGATCAACAACTAATAAAAGGGGAGTTCTAATTGTAAGAATTTCCAAAACGCCTCGAACAATTTGGTGGTTTTTGCTTGGGTTTTCACTAAAAAGATTAAAGGCTATTCGCGTTACTCCGATGACAATACTAACACCTGGAAAGTACCCGAGGATTTTTGAAACATTATTAAGAGTTGGGAGATTTCCTTCTGAATAAATCCTATATTCTGATTTATTTTTCCCCAAGTTAATGAGATATATATCTGAACAACTTTCCTAGCCAAAAGCAGGATATTTATTATCGAGTATATTTGAGTATGCAATTGACATTTAAAGTCTTCATGTTTTGTATTTTTTTATAATTAATCAATTTATGATTTTTTTAGAGCCATTAATACTATTTTATCACACATAATTATTGTAGTCAAGATTATTTCACGCTTTATATGTAACTGGCCATTTCGATTCACAGCTGCATTGGTGCTAGTGCTAGTATTATAGAAAGCGAGGCGCCGAGTACAGGACGAATTTGGCTTTTCTTTGGAGAATGGCGTCACGATTTTGACTATTTTTATAAGGATTATTGGGAAAACCTGGAAGCGGAGGGGCATTTAAAGATCAATATAGCCTTTTCTAGAGAACAGGAACACAAAATATACGTCCAAAAACGCATGTGGGATGAACGTGAGAGTCTTTATCAATGGCTTGATAACGGAGCTATTTTATATGTTTGTGGAGATGCATACCGTATGGCTAAAGATGTAGATGCGATGCTTCATCGCATTATCGAAACTTGCGGAAATAAGTTAGAGCAGGAAACGAAAAAGTATATGAGGGCTTTGAGATCAAGCAAACGTTATTTACGCGATGTGTATTAGTTACGGGTTCTAGACGCTAGCTTGGTTGAACTGATACCCCGCTGCTAAAATTCTCTGAATTTACAAGTTGTGTAAGTGGAAGCTAAGTCAAAGACAGGATGAAGGATACTTTTTTAACAAGTATTATCAATAATCGAATATGAAGTGGTCGGCCCTAAAGTCGTGGAAATCATTTCCTTAAAACAATATGACCATGCCTTGGATCGCGTTAGCAGCTGCTACTTAACGCAGGTGTCAATTTCCTCTTGTTGCCAAAAGAACTTTGCCAGAAGATTTTCTGCTTTCAAGTTTTTCATGGGCTTGTGCCGCTTTTTCTAATGGAAATGTTTCATCGATGCGTAATTTTAACCAGCCCGCCCGAACACCCTCCATCACTGCTTTTGAGCGTATCATGAGCTCTTCAGTGCTTAGCCGGTAATTGAATAAACTTCCACCAGATACGGTCAAGGAGCGACCCATTAGAACGTTTGGCGAAATAGGCTCTGCGGGCCCACTTGCGGCCCCAAAAAGGACAATATTCCCACGTAGCGCAGCAGCTTCCAAATTACCTGCAAACGTGGTTTTACCTACGCCATCAATAATTAAATCTGCTCCGTGTCCATTCGTAAACCGTTTTACCTCTGTAGGAAAGTCTTTTTTAGTATATAGGATGACTTCATCAGCCCCTGCTTCTTTAGCGATCTTAGCTTTCTCTTCAGAGGATGTTGTCCCTAAGACTCTGGCTCCTAAATGCTTTATCCATTGAACTAGCAAAAGCCCCATCCCTCCTGCTGCAGCATGAATTAGAACGATGTCATTAGGTTTAATTTTTCTAAATTCATAAAGCAAATAGTGGGCTGTCATTCCTTGTAGGGGGAAGGCTGCGCCTTGTTCAAAAGATATATCTGAGGGAAGTAGAATCAAATGGTCTGCCATGACAAAAGTTTGTTCTGCATAGGAACCAGGCTCGTGCACAAAAGCCACCCTATCACCGGGTTTAACGTTGTTAACATTTTCTCCGACAGCCTCAACAACGCCTGAACCTTCTAAACCCGGTGTGTATGGGAGTTTTACAGGATAAGTTCCGCGTCTTTGATACACATCTATGAAGTTTATTCCCGCTGCTTCTAAACGGATTAATGCTTGGCCTTTACCCGGTTTTCCAAGCTGAATTTCCTGGATTTTAAGGACTTCAGGTCCGCCATATTGGGATATTTGTATTGCTTTCATAGGTAATCTTCCTTTTAAAAGAAACAGATCATTTTCAACGTGCTAGCTTTAGAAAGTTTTTTCAAGAAAATAAATCGATAAGAATAAAGAGAATACAAAAATTCCTGTTGAATAAACGCGAGTAGGGACTTAATCTTGTGCTTGTTTCACTGCTGCCGCAGCTCTGTCATTAAAATTGACCTAACCCCAGGTTCCGCTATCGCTCCACACGAGACGATTGCATAAGTGACAATAAAATATTTTGAAAATTACCTTAACTATCTGATTTTCAGAAAGTTAAGACCCTAAACTGGAAACTTGTCTTAAAAAAATGAATCGGGCTGACAATGCTATGACA
>JACCRY010000191.1 GCA_013813265.1 Parachlamydiaceae bacterium | reverse complement strand
TTGCCGCAAAGCGGCAAAGAAAGTGTGACCTTCATTTGAACCAAGCCCAAATTAAAAAAAAGAATTGGAAGGGGAGTTAAAAACTTTAAAGAGTAAACCTGCATTAAATAGTTTTAAAGAATGCTTGGAAGGGTATTCGGGATTCTATAAAAATAATTCCCATTATATCACAACCGCCTCAGATTTATACAATGATTTAGTTGAAAAAGCAAACGAACGTGTGGAAGAAGATTGTGATAAAAAAGAAATTGTAGAGAAAAAGAGCGAGTACAGTACAATCTCTAAGATTTTTAGAATGAATTTAGAAGACTTTAAAAAAATTGTTATAGAGTACCATAAAAATACTGAAACAATAGAAAAGCTTCCTGAGGATCTTAAAGCTATAAAAGGGCTTATGGATACAGCTGTACATCAGTATAGAGTAAAATTCAACTTTTTTGCTGAGCATTGCGCAAAAAAATTTTTTCCTGATGATTCGTGGGGGTACGCCGCATATAAAAAAGCATTTTATGCAAGCGCGGCAACATTCAGTTCTGCTAGTTACTTTAGTCCCACTAGCTATATTGATAATTCTCTAAGATTCGATAAAGATGGTTTCCTACTTCCTTTAAATACAAATGATTTGAGTAGAGAAAATTATTTAGCAAATTCAGGAGATATTGATTTCAATAATCTTCAGCAAAAATTGAAGCGCTCAACCAACAAAGATAGTGATTCTGAAAATAATAATAATACTTCTGAGAGCATTGAAGAAGATTTTGTTGGTTACCAAACTTCAACTAGAGCTGTTCAAATACCTAGTAAAGCAAGTACTCCTAACCCATCTCCTGTCCTGTCCCTCAACGTAGGGAGACCTGCAGAATATCCTCTTGAAGGTTTTTATCCAAATTCAGAAGAAGAAGGATTTTTTGAAATACTTGAAAAAAATTCTCTTTCTGACAACATTGATAAAGACGAAGAACTCATTCCAGTCACGGATTTTATAGTAGGTTCGGAAGGCAAGAAATAAGGTGGGCGTATTGGGTTACATATTATGTAGTCCGACCGGTAACTGGACATTCAGTGGGTAGGAAGCAGGCCTAGCCTGCTCCCCCCGTTGTCGCAAAAGGGTTGATTCCCTTTATTTTTCCATCATGAAAAGTTTCTATCAATGGGCGACCCCATAATGTTTACCCAGGCTTTGAAGCCATGCTCGGGGAGTTCCAACAATTGATTGCGTGTTGACATAAATCTCTGCAACTTAGAAGTCCTCTTTTGTTAAATAACCTACTTTATGTCATTTACGGGTCTTTCACGCTATTTTGTGGAAGTGCAACTTACTTCAGAAGTTAGACTTTTAAACCAGCTTCGAATTTTAAGCACGTTTAACGTTGAATTTATCCTTCTCACATGTTATTCTGCGGTTTAATATACATCTCTTAAACCAGAGCCTTTGAGGCTAAAATTATAGATAGATAGATTCTTAAAAAGGTAAAAAATGAAAATAAAAAAACTGATAAAGGAAATTCCGGGAATCTCGTTAAAAGGCTCTAAAGAAGTTGAAATTACTGGAGTTTCCAATAATTCAAAATTGATTTCTCCGGGCAATCTATTCATAGCAAAAAAAGGAAGGATTAGTGATGGTTCAAACTTTATTGGAGAGGCAATTGAAGCGGGTGCTGTTGCAATTGCAACCGATATCTATGATCCAACTCTTTATAACACTGTCCAGTTAATTCATCCATCCATCGCGTCCATTGAAGGTGCGCTAGCTGCTAATTATTATCATTTTCCATGTGAAGAACTTTATACAGTGGGAATTACAGGAACGAACGGAAAAACGACGACTTCCTATTATATTAAGCATCTGCTAGATCATTTTCAGGGACCATGCGGGTTAATCGGTACGATAGAATGTATCATTGGCAACATGCGCTATCAGGCAACTCGAACGACACCAGATGTTTGTAGCAATCAAAAAATGCTGCGTGAAATGATTTTGCAGGGATGTCGTTCTGCTGTAATGGAAGTAACTTCACACGCTTTGGATCAAGGTCGAGCAGACTATATTGATTTTGATGTGGCTGTTTTTACAAATTTATCTCTGGACCATCTGGATTATCACCAGACAATGGAGCGATATGCTGCAGCCAAACAAAAGCTTTTTAGCTCGCTAAATCCAAAAAAAATCAAAAAAAATCAATCACTCCCAAAAGTGGCTATTGTGAATAGCGACTGTCTTTGGCATCGTCAGATGCTCCAGGATTGCAAAGCAGAAAGGATGACTTATGGGATTGTAAACACGTCTGATCTATATTGTACGGATTTAAAATGTTCATCTTCAGGCAGCCGCTTTATGCTCCACTATCATGGAGAAACAGTAGAATGTTATAATCCAATGATTGGTCGTTACAATGTTTACAATTTTATGGCAGCTACTGCTGTCGGGCTAGCAAGAAAGCTTCCGTTAAAAGAGATTGTAGATTGCCTAGCAAAAACACCATCTATCTCAGGTCGTTTGGAGAATGTTCCTAATAATTTGGGCGTGAATATCTTTGTGGATTTTGCTCATTCTGATGATGCCTTGAAGAATGTTTTTGTGTCATTAAAAGAGATTAAAAACGGTCGCATTATTGCTCTTTTTGGTTGCGGAGGTGACCGAGATAAAACTAAGCGTCCCAAAATGGCAGAAGTTTGTGAACATTTTGCCGATTTAACGATTGTTACAAATGATAATCCTCGATGTGAAAATCCTGAGGAAATTTGTCGTGATATCATTCGGGGTTTTTCCAAAAACGCCAACTATGCAATCGAGCTTGACCGTAAAGAAGCAATTGCAAAAGCAATTAGATTGGCTGAACCTGGTGATATATTACTGATCGCAGGCAAAGGTCATGAGCCTTATCAAATTTTTGCTCATCACACGCTAGAATTCGATGACTGTCAAGTCGCTTTGGATGCAATCCAGCAAAACAAAGTGTTCAAGCGATAGAAAAAAAGAAATCAAACATTCTTCACAGTGCAGGCTTTGTGTTGCTCGCTCTTTTAACCGCAGAGCTAAAGAGAACGCAGGGATTACGCAGAGGAATGAAAGGGAGCCGAAAGATTAAATATGATTTTAATTTCATACTTCAGCCTTCTCTGCGTAATCTCTACGTTCTCTGCGGCTCTGCGGTTTGACTGATAAATATTCCCTAGTACTTAACAATTTTTTTCTTTTGAGTGGTGATATTCTCCCATTAGAAAAAAAGCAGATAATTTATTGCTTAGACTTCTTTATTTTTTCTATTTGACAAAATATTTTGATGATGTTATGATCGATAATTAAATTGATTAAAAAATAATTAAAGAGGAAATTTATGATACATTCAGAATTTAGCATAACTTATGAGCTACTTAATGCACTTAATGATTATGACAGTAAAGTCGGAAAATTTAGTTCTTTTTTTGCAGTCCACCTTGCTGGAGGAGCCACAACTGCTATTACATTAGGCCTTGATACTTTATTACATTTGGCTGCGTGTGTTGTGAAGGTGGTTACAGGTATTATTTGTACACCACTTTTTTACTTTACAGATTCACCCGGTGCGGAAAATTGGACTTGGTCAGCTTCTGGAAAGCACTTCGTTGAAGCTGTCAAACATGCTGCAGGCTTTCTTGTCGTTCCACCTACAACATTCTTTTTTTCACCGGACGCGGCATTAAACCTTTTGTTTGCTGAAAAAGTACAACTCAAACGTCTTCAAGAAGAACTCAATTCTGCGCAAATTAAATCTGAACAAGAGCAGATGAGTCCAGACGACTTACAAAAACAACAACTTGAAGAAGCGCTGGAGGAAGAAAATCTTAGCGCAGACGACTTACATCCAAAAATTGGTGTGAAGGAGAACGAGCAGCTAACTATAGAAGGTTTATTAAGTCAATTTGAAGAAGAACGATTGAGATATTCCTCAGAGATTGAACAACTAAACGTTACTCTTAATAATACAAAAGATGAAGTCATTCAGCTAAAAAAGCGATCTGCTGTGCATGTACACTCCAGTGATGAAGATAGTAATGGCGGCCAAGAGATTATTAAAACCCTTCATACAATGCTTGATACCGCAAACAGTACAATCTTGAGTTTAGAACTTCAATTGGAAGATCTAAATGAACTACGAACAGAGAGTCAAAACCAAATTGATGATCTCAAAAAACAACTTAATAAAGTAAATGAAAAAACCTCTAATGAATCTCTGAAACAAATCCGTATTAATGATCTTGAAACACAACTTAAGCAAGAAGAAAACAAATATGTAGAACTTAATCAAACTTTAACGTGGTTAAGAGAAGACGATAAAAATTGTATTGTTGATCTGGAAGCACAACTTAAACAAGTGGAAGAAAAAGCCTCCCAGAAATCTCAAAAACAAATTAAAGCTCTAAAAGAGTTAAGTGAAAAAGATCATATTCAAATTACTGATCTTAAAAAACAACTTCAAAAAGTGGAAGACTCTTGGAAACAAGTTAATTTGGAAAGAAATAGTTTGGCTACTCAATTAAATGAGCAAGAAAACATTAACGATGAGCAACATAAAAAATTAAATGAGCAAAAGAGCATTCTCGCTAACCAAAATCTGGAAATAACTCAACTTAAACTTCAAAAACAATCAAGTATTCCTGATCACTTAAAGATTGCTATATACGATTTGGATCAAGCCCTTAAGTGTCCAATCGACTTGGAATATCTTTCAACTGCAGCTTTTGTTGTACCTTGTGGACATAAATTTAATGCAGAAAGTCTGCAGAAGTATCTAGATAAAGCTGACACATGCCCAAGCTGCACTAAGCCGATTACTGGAAGTAATATTGACCATCAGACGCGTGAGATTGCAGAAAAAGTGGAAGCAATTCAAGGGATTATTCAGCAAGCATTGGCAACAATTTAAGATATTCGCGCGGGAAAGAACTTAAAGTTTTTTGCCCGCGTCAAGGTACATTATTTGTTTTTCCAACATTAGATGTGCATCTCCGTTCCTTACTCCAGGGCGATTGCATTATATAGAATATTTTGATTTGTGTCCCGGAATTCCGATTAGGGATTTTTTTAGTGTGTCTGCTTTTTTTTCATTGAGCTGAGTAGAAATTTATGTAAAATATCCTAATAAGTCCAAGAAAACAGGATATATAGGATCGCAAGCGGCAAGATATGCATGATAATAATCAACCTCTATATTTTCAGCTAACGGAAACAATATTAGGATGCTGCTTCGATGTAATGAATGAGCTTCATCATCCTGATCATCATGCCGCTTGCGATCATGCATATCCTGTGTTTCTCAACTGACAAGGCTTTTT
>JACCRY010000178.1 GCA_013813265.1 Parachlamydiaceae bacterium | reverse complement strand
CAAACGTTATACAGTAAAATTGATTGCTATGTCATTTTTTTTTCACTGGTTCAGATGAAGGTAACTTTTTTTGCGCTAATTAGCCGCTTAGCGGCTAATTAGCGCAAAAAGTGTTACCTTCATCTGAACCATGCCCAATTCTACCATCATTTTCTGCATTTTCTTTGCGCCTGTGTCCCTTTTTCTGCTGCTTTATGTTAAAAAAAATAGAATTAGACTATTCAGATTAATGTATTCGAATTAAGATTCTATCGAAATAAATATATTCTATATATGAAATTTAATACTTTCTATATGTAGTGTATTCGATTATTTTTTTAACACAAAGACTCGGCAAAAGGCGTTAAGGCACAGAGATCATATCAAATTCGGATGATATTGGGCATAATTGACGCTTACGCCGCCGTCGTTAAAGAAGTATTTACTTTAGACAGTGAAAGTTTTACAATGTAGCTAGACATTATTAGTCGAGTTAGGCAAACCAAATGAAAGTGTATTTTCTTAGCAAGCACGTATGACTTTAGAAAATGGAGGTCTAATAAATAGCTTTACATTTTTAAAAGCAAAGTTTGTTTGAGTAAGAGCGTAAGCTCTTTGCTGGCTTAGTGCTTAATCCGACATAGAATGTCGAGCTAACATTTCGGAAGGCACTTATTGTTTGAGTAAAGCGGAAAATTTAATCAGCATGCTATTCGACAGTGTGATGATCGAATTGCTTAGAAAAGGGAAAGCAGTTTACCGCAATCCCTTCTTACAACCGAAGTATCATTAGAAATTAAAAGTATTACAAAAGATTTTCGAGAGCATCTTTAAATGCCAATTTATTCTCGATGATTTTATTTAGGTCTTGTATTGACCTTTCCAATTGGTTGAAATATAAACCATAGACAGAAATTAATATTTTAAACTGATCTTCGTTTTCAATTTTGATAGTCCCATCTGCTGACAAGAAGGTAGGCATTAGATGTGGGTAAATTTTAGGCAGGCATCTTTCTATTTTTTTGTGCTCACTTTTCAATTCGAGATAAATGAGTTTTTTTCTTTTGAAGTGTGCTATATTATTAACAGTTTCATCCAATATTACAACTGGAAATTCTTCAGGAGTATACTTGTAGATCTCTGCTAAGGCATCTTCATTTTCAGTGAAAGTTTTGTCCTTTTCGTAATCGTAACTTTTAAGGGGGATAACATGAAGTAATCCAGTATTCACAGGATACATATTTTCAATTTGTAATGCTAAAGTATCTTGTAAGCCGGTAGATAATTCTCTGTAGAATTGTAACTCTTCATCGATTACCTCCCTAATTTCTTCAGTTACATTTGTAAATTTTGCATCATGAACCATAAGTTTTAGATAATCAGCTGTAAGTCCAGTCACAGAAGTCTTTGACATAAATGCTTCTTGCTTTAAATTTTTTCCATTTAAAACGTCAAATCGATTTTTAATTTCCTTTTGGAACAAATCAATAAAATCTTCAAAAGAACAATTATCGTCAATATTTAATTCAATTAAAGATTCTGAAATGGAATTTTTGTAGTTGTCAAAATCCGTTTCCAAATTTTCCTTTAATAAGGGGAGTTGATCCGAAAGTTTTTCTCTCACTTTTATTGAAAAATGATTTTTTATGATTTCCAAACTGGGATCAGTTTCAATTTTTAAACACTTCAACACAATATTTTTGAGTTTATTTTTTTGTTGATAACTCAAGTTGGGTATCACATTCAGCAATTGTTTATTAGATATTTTTGGATGTTCTATAAGGCCCTTTAAATAATCAGTTTCCATTGAATTGCTTGATTCTAATAACGTTTCTAGCCATTTGTTTGTGTTATTCGCTTTTTGTTTTTTCATGTCCCAGTAAATAATATTCCCAATTCCTGGAATCATTAATAAAACGATTTTTGAAATTTTTTTACCGTCAACATGTGCGAGATATGGGCAGTTTTTGATAATGTTTGGATCATATAGATTTAGCAGAGGGATCACTAAGCACTTTTCAATAATATGAACAAGACTGGCTATAGTACTTAAACCTGGACAGTAGTTTAATGCCTTATCTGACTTAACAGAAAAAGTGTATTCATTTGTTGAGATTTTTGGTTCTAAATTCATAAAGAATATTCCTCAAGGCTTGCCTCGAATTTTTTGAGGCTAATCATTTTTCTTTTACTAATGTAATTTATCATAATTATCGATATAAAATCAATAGCAATAGTTTAAATTTAGCGTAATGAGAAATATAAATGTAGCTCATTACTTTCAATTGGAGCCAACAGTACGAGGGGCAATTCAATTTGAGCTAACTGAGTAGCGCTCTAAGTCCTTTTAGGGGAGCTCATCAATTTTTCTAAAAATATATCTGGTTTTTATTTTTACCATCTGGCATGAAGAATCTTTTTGAATGATAAACTTGGAGGCCAGGATGCGATTTGTAAAGTTAGCTGTTATGCTTGGAGGCTTTGCTGCATTGCAGATACCTCAATTAGCGGCTAGTAGTCCTTTTTTTGAAGAACCCCCGGAACTCAATATTTTAATGTCAGGAGGGTTTCGTGAGGATGATTTGAAGTTTCACATTGGTGGTGATAAACCGCACCCAAAAGTCTTTTCGAAAGTTCAATGGAAAAATTTAAAAATTGCTGAAATTGGAGCCTCTATTAATTATTCTACTTGCAATCACTACTATATGCGTGCGAGTGGCGATTATGGAAAAATTATGCGAGGAAGAGGTTCAGTGGCAAATGAATTTTCCATTGATCACCATCGCAATGAAGAAATTAATCACCATCATCATGATCTAAATCCGATCTATCATAAAAAAGGGCATAAGGAGCTTTCTGGCGAACCGTGTTTTGACAATATTGACCATCATCACGAACGCTATAGTAATGCACATCATGAATTTTCAAAGCAGAAGGCAGATGCAGGTTACGGGTATGTTTATGATTTTTCAGGTGGTGTTGGTTATAAAGTGGTTTCTGCTGGTGGTAGAGGGTGGATTGCAGGTATAGTTGGCTATTCTTATAACCGTCAAAATTTAAAGATGCGCCATTTTGAACAAAAAAAGGATTCAAGAGATATCCTTAAACATGAAGACATTAATAATCTTCGCGGTAGCTATTTAACTAGTTGGAGTGGTGCGTGGATCGGGTTCGATGCTTCTGCGCAAATTGAATGCGAAGTGACAGCATTTGCCACAGCAGAATGGCATCAAGTCAACTTCCGCGGTAAAGGAAAATGGTCGAACCCGGGGTACTCGGGCAAATTTCGCCATCATGCCCCTGGTTATGGAGCTGTAGGAACCTTAGGCTTTGATTGGCGCCCCTGTGATAAATGGGGATTTGGAGTTGTGGGAGAATATCAGCAATGGTCAACTAGAAAAGGAAATAATCATGGAAGTAATCATTTCAATGAATGCAATGAATTAAAAGAGTCTAGCCATTTGATCTCGACGTTTCCTATCGCAGAGAAATCTAAATTACTTCGTGTTAAATGGATCTCATATAGCGTTTCAGCTGTTGTGACCTATCGCTATTGAAAAGTTCTAGGAATTAGAAGCTTGGTCTGATACACTTGGCCGCAAGATAAGAAGTGCACAATTTAAATGAATGTTGTTGTGCACTTCCATAGCCTTTAAATTGTTTGTCGTTACTGATGAGGAACCAATGAAATCAATCAACTTTATGTCACATAAGACGCTTCAAGCTCTATTTTTGCTTTTCGTAGCTGCAAGCTGCAGCCGACAGCCTGATGAAGTGTGGGACGATACAAAATCATGCGGACGACATATCAGCAGGGGCTTTAAAACTCTTGCAGGAAGACCTGTTTGTTCGCGTCAGATCCACAATAAGGATGAATTCATCCAGTGGAATGAACCTGCTTTATGTGAGGGGTATTATCAAGAAAGTGATTTTTATGCTATTCCTGATTCAGGCTGTTCTAATGAAGTTGCCATGGCAGATTATGTAAATTCTCAGCCCAGAGTAACTCCTGGAGACTACAATAGTTCAATTCCAGGAATCCAATCTTTTAGAGATCCAGCAGCAGTGGCAGGATTGAGAGGAATTTTTCGGAATATCTGTTTCGAGTACAATAGCAATCTTGTGAAAGGCAGAGAAAATAATGAAATCCTTGAAGCTGTTACAAATTACATGCAAAGCTATCCCAATACCTATCTTTTTGTAGAAGGTCATTGTGATGAACGTGGTCCTGAAGCTTATAATTTAGCTCTGGGAACACGTCGAAGTAATGCCGTGAGAAATGCTCTAGTTCAGCAAGGCGTTAATCCAGACCATATTTTCACAATTTCTTATGGTACTGAACGTCCTCTAGTTATGGAATCGAATGAGGAAGCCTGGAGTAAAAATCGTCGCGTTGAATTTAAGATTTACCAACAGTGATCAAAGATATGCAATATTTTTATAGTCGGAAACCCGTTTCATTGATTTTTTTGGCTTTATTTTTTGGAGGGGAAGTCCATGCAAGACCGCAGGGCATCCCCGTTCCTATGGTGTCTGTACAGCAAATGCGATCTGACATTAGTGAGTTGCAGCGTTATGTAACCAATCAAGAAGTTGAAATTCATCAAATAAATGAAAAATTTCTTACAATAGAAACAATTGTTGATGCGATTCGTAGGCAACTCAGTGATAGTTCTAGTGCTCACAAAGAACAACTGCAATTTTCTAATGTTTCTATAGAAACTAGAATGGCTAGTCTTGAGCGAACAGTTAAGGGCATTGTAGCGGATATACATATTCTTAAGGCACATCTCAATGATACTTCCTCCCTTCAAAGTGACTATAAGCAGCAATTTGCTAAATATGAAAAACTAATTTCCTCTCAGAACCAAAACATTGAAAAGATGCAAACAGCTTTGAAATCAGTCATGGAGCTACTGCAAACTAGTGATGAATCTGATTCTGCTGATTT
This sequence comes from Parachlamydiaceae bacterium, assembly GCA_013813265.1. GTDB lineage: Bacteria > Chlamydiota > Chlamydiia > Chlamydiales > Parachlamydiaceae > JACCRY01. The sequence continues at coordinate 3,666 of JACCRY010000178.1, read as the reverse complement.
GATTTATCAGGTCAAACCTGGAGATAGTTTGGAGAAAATTGCAAATACCCATGGAACAACGGTCAAAGCACTTAAAGACCTCAATCAATTATCGATTGATCGAATCAAAATAGGCCAGAAGCTAAAGCTGCCACCTAAATAGGCATAAAAACGTGGGTCAGCAGCATTCAGATATACGCATGTCGCCAATAGGCATGTTTGATTCAGGTATTGGCGGTTTGACTGTAATGCAACAGGTCATGACTCTATTGCCTCATGAACAAATTTTGTACTTTGGGGATACTGCAAGGCTTCCCTATGGTGAAAAATGCTCAGAAACAATTGCGCGTTATGCAATTGAGAACACAATCTTCTTAATGGATAAAAATATCAAGCTGCTGGTGGTTGCTTGTAATACTGCTTCCGCTCATTCTATGAACAAATTAAAGCAGCTTTTTAATGTCCCAATGGTTGATGTCATAGAGTCAGGGGTTCATCAGGCTGTCCTGACAACAAGAAATCAGAGAATTGGCGTTTTAGGGACTCGAGGGACCATTCAGTCTGAGGTGTATAAAAATGCACTCCTTCTGGTATTGCCTGAAGCCACTATAATATCTATAGCTTGTCCTCTTTTTACTTTGCTTGTTGAGGAAAATTTTTCTTCACATCCTGCGACAAAACTTATCGTTAAAGAATATTTAGCTCCTCTCAAAAATCAAGAAATTGATACTTTGATATTGGGATGTACGCATTTTCCTCTCTTAGCTTCCCTCATTCAAGAAGAGCTTCCGAATACAACAATTGTTGACCCTGCAGTGAGTTGTGCTTCCAATGTGGCTAAACTTCTTCGTAGTCACAATCTAGAATCTGTAGACCCTTTAGGCGGTCGAAATCATCAGTTTTTTGTATCGGACGATCCACACAAATTTAAAAATCTTGCGACGTCTTTTTTAGGGCACACGCTTCCTTCAGTCGAAAAAGCTACCTCCTGGAGTCGTGGCTTGTAACCTGCTGCTTGACGCAGCAGACTACAAAAAATTTAACCTACGCGTTAGTCAATTTCCTTTGTGCCCTTTGTGCCTTTTGCTGTTTCTTTGCGTTAAAAAAATTAATCTAGTACACTGTTAAATCTGCTTACGCCTTCGCTATTTATATGAACGTATATGCGATATCTTGTACAAAGTTGTGGAGTAAATCATGGAAATCAATAAGCAAGATAATGAGAAAAGGGCTGAAATTCCCTTGTCGTGGGATCTTGCACGAAAAGAGGGGATAGCAAAAAGAAGAGGAACTTTCGAAAAGATTCTTCTTATGGTCTCCCAAATTTTGCTGGGACTTTTTTTTACTTTTGTTATTCCTCTCATCCCTCTGATCCTTGTTTGGAGTTTTTTGGGTGGATTAATCGAGAGATTTATGATCCATTTTGGACTGAATAAAATTCTTGTAGCTGTTCGAAAAATGAAGGATGTAGAAGAAAAAAATAAATTCCAAGCGATGAAAGATGTTCTGGCAGCTTCTCCAGTATCCCCTAGTGGACCAGTCCTGATAAACAGTATGGATATAGAAAAATATTTTTTTTCTCTTCCACTTGATCATCTCAAAAAAATGAATGTCAGTGAGAGTCAAATTAAAGAATTTAAGAGACTTTTTATAGGTTTGATTGAAATTTTACTGGATTCCAAAGGTCTGCAGCAAACCTATCCTTCCAAAGCAAATAAACAATTTGTAAAGTTATTTAGAAAACTTTTAACTCATCCTCTTTATAGACTTTACAAAAGGGATGAATCATGTCCTTTTGTTGCTCTTTTGCACGATTTTGCTGTTGCAATTCCAAATGGAACGCATGCAATGGGCGCTTATAAACAAATGGGGAAGGCAATTATTTCTGCTGGAAATATTACAGTTTCTAATAGCGATCCTGAGGGTATAGAAGGGAAGGCACTTGCCGAAAAATTGGAGTTATCGCAAGCTGCAGTCGTTGCGAATCATTACTACAATGAAGACCTCTTTTCGACACTTGTATATGGTGTTATGCACCTTCGACATGCTTTGGGATCTTTCGCAAGCCAAGGAGGTAAATTTCGTTTATTCTCAGCCCTTTTCGGCCTTGATGAATATGATTCTCATGGTACCTTATCAAACAATCCGTCCCTCCAAGGAAAGTCAAAATGGGGAAAATTCGGGGAAAAGATAAATGGGATTGTGAATCATTGTTACGGAGGCTCTCCAACAATTGGCGATCATCGGATTGCTCCAGAATTTAAGGCCCTTTTACAAGCTGCAGAAAACAATTACTTTTCTAAACCTGAATTACGACGAAAAGGCGTCCCTTCAAAAATCATTTACCATAGTTTGCAAAACATTGATATGCTGACTAGTGAAGGGCCTCGTTCTAGAGCACTCATGCATTTGAATCAAGTTTATCCTCATTCTTTTATTGGAACAATTCTCTCGAAAGACACTTGGTTTTCCCATATCAAGCATCCCGAACATATCGTTTGGGAAAATCCTAAACAGTTTAGCCGATTGATGAAAGAAAAATTCATGGAGGGTGTACATTTTCCAGAAAATAAAGATCATGGATTTTACTTCCATGGTTCTCCAAAACGTTGGGAGCTTATCTTCGATACAATTTTTGAAGCTTTGAGCAAACAACCTGTTTTTGTGGCAACAGATAGAGTTTCTGAACGTGAAAGAGAAAAGTTGCAAAATGCTTATTTAGAATATGTATATGCCTTGTTAATTGCAGTGATTGAGTGTCAAACGATTAAAGAGTTGAATGACGCTGGAATCGAAGACCCCATTATTATGGAAATGATCGTTTGTCGTGAAAATATTGATAGGGGAGGGATGGAGAATTTAAAGAGCATGTATTTACGCCTTTCATTAATACCTGATGGAGGTAACCAACTTTCTGATGAGGATAAGTTAGAATGCCTTGTTGGTGCGATGAATAGCAGAGCCCTTTCAGCGCGTGATCGTGCGATTCTTAAAGTCAGGATGCGAGCAGTGCTTGCTTTTATCGAGAAAGTGCGCCCACAAGAATTCAATCAAACTTTAGAGGTGGTGTTAAGCAATCTTGAGCTTGAAGCTAGATTAACTTACGCACCAGACCTTTAAGTATGCAAAATGCAAAATTCCTCATTAATCCATTTATGGAAATAGTCACAGATTGTCCGCACTTTTTTTCTTATCTTTTAAGGCAGGTCTCTTGCGACTGTTAAACCCGCATTTTGGAATATTTGTGGAAGTCCATCTTCCCCCACACAGTGCATGGTGCCAACAGCAATTGTAATAGGAACGTCTGTTTCTCTTAATTTTGTAATTAGATTTGAGCTCCAAGCATGAGTCCTGTCATCACAAAAAATTTTCATCCCAAGAGGATAATCCATTTCAATTTTTACTTTATTCATTTTTGCTTCATCGCCTTGTTGCCATATTTCAATCAATTCGTGCTTTATGTAAGGAGCATGAGCATTTATATTTTTGGTTAGAAGATTAAATTCCTGAATCTGAGTAGTTTTGGAAATGCTGGGAGAAAGTGAATTTAATCTAAAAGTTGGCATGGTTCAGATGAAGGTAACACTTTTTGCACTAATTAGCCGCTAAGCGGCTAATTAGCGCAAAAAAAGTTACCTTCATCTGAACCAGTGAAAAAAAAATGACATAGCAATCAATTTTACTGTA
>JACCRY010000177.1 GCA_013813265.1 Parachlamydiaceae bacterium | reverse complement strand
TGAAAAGTTGCATCTGACGCACTTCTCTCCTCGGTCGTAGCTATGGCTACGACGTCGTCAAGAATTGCATCAGCTGCAACTTTCGCCTAACTGCTGCATTATTTCGAATTTTTTCACAGCCTCTGCCGGATCGGTGAAAGAAGACGAGGTGGGAGAATTTCTAGGGATAGACAAATATTCACTACATTTCTACAATGCAAAAATACACCATGGAGGTCTTATGTTAGCCAAGCCTATTTTCACCCTTTCGTTGTTTGTTCTAGTCTGTGTTGTAAACCGCGGCATCCATGCTGAGACTTTTAACGGTCCAACTGTTTTGAGTGAACAATCTTTCGAAGAATTAATAATCATTGGACCTGCAGACCTTAAAAACATTCGGGCTGAATCCTTAACAGTTACAGGACCTTTAAAATTCCATCGTATAGAAGTATCCGGTAAAACGACTGTTACCGGACCCATGTCAGGCCTTGAGGGTAACTTTGAAAATGTGATCGTTAACGGACCTTTTAGAGCAAAAAAACTAAAAATTAGAACTCTAGATGTAACTGGACCAGCCGCACTCGCTCGGTTTACCTTTTTGGGAGATGCTAAAATTAATGGGCCTCTGGAAGCTAAGCACGGTCATTTTCAAAATCTTAAAGCCGGTTCTGAAGAAGGTGGAAAATCCATATCTTTTTACGATGTCACAGCCAAAAACATGACGGTTCGCAGGGGTAAAAAAGAAGAAATTATTACACTGGCTGGTAGAACAGAAATTACTGGAGAGATCACTTTTGAATCTGAAAAGGGTAGAATTGAAACCATAGGTAATAATGTTAAAGTCAAAGAAAGTGTTCAAAATTAAGATAAGCAATTTATGGTATTTTCGGTGGAAATCATGAACACGATATCTTATCTCAATACAGAAGGAGTGCTCTCTTCTGCCTGCAAACATGAAATCTCTCCGGAAACGCTACTTCTTGGCTATCGAAAGATGGCGTTTACGCGTCATATCGATGAAAGAATGATCACACTTCAACGTCAAGGCGTGATCTCCTTTGCCATGAGTAGTTTAGGTGAAGAAGCTTGTGCTATAGCGAGCGCTGCCGCCCTGAAATTACAAGACTGGATGTATCCACAGTACCGCGAAGCTGGAATTTTCTTTTGGCGTGGTGGGACGGCAAAACAGTTCATCCATCAGATGTTTTGCGATGCCCTTGATCCCTTTCATGGACGCCAAATGCCTAACCATTTTGGAGCACGAGAGCTCAATATTGTGCAAGTTTCTTCCCCTATCGGCACAAAAATTCCTCATGCTGCGGGCTGTGGTTATGCGATGAAACTTTTAAAGGAAGAAGCTGTGGCAATTTGTTATATTGGGGAGGGAGCAACTTCCGAAGGAGATTTTCACGTTGGCGTCAATTTCGCAGCTGTTAGAAAAGCGCCAGTTATTTTCTTTTGTCGTAATAATGGGTACGCAATCTCTACTCCTTGTCGAGAGCAATTTGCTTCAGATGGAATTGCCCCTAAAGGGATTGGCTATGGGATTGAGACCTACAAAGTCGATGGTAATGATTTCTTTGCTCTACATGAAGTTGTATCACAAGCTAGGGCGGGCTGTTTACAAGGAAAGGGCCCCTATTTGATTGAGGCCATGACTTATCGCATGGGAGCACATTCTACCTCTGATGACCCCTCGCTTTATCGCTCTGATGAAGAAGTCAAGGGATGGCAAGTTAAAGATCCTCTATTGCGTTTAAAGCTCTATTTGGAAAAACAGGGTCTTTGGGATAGTGACAAAGAAAAGCAGATGTGGAAGGAAATATCGCTCGAGGTCGATGAGGCAATCGCAGAGGCTAAAGCGACTCCTCCTCCTTCATTTCACTCAATGATCGATGAAGTCTATTTCGCTGTTCCCGCTTCCCTCGAAAGGGACTACAAAATAGCTAACGCTGATAGGAGTAAAGGGAAGGTAGAGGACTAAGAGCATAGCAAATTTCAACGCTAAGCAAGGCAATCCCCATGCCACCTTTTATCGGTAAATAACGGATCATTTTTTGAAACACAGAGGCACGGGGGACACAGAAAGAACAGAATTGTGCTATGCTCCTTAGGAAGCCCCCCTTTTTCCAACAGACACAAAACTATGTAAAGGATACTCACTGAATGCCAAGACAAACGCGTATAAACAGCCAAAAAATCTACGATAAACTCTGTCAAGTTATTCCAGGAGGAGTTAACTCCCCGGTCCGCTCCTGTAAGGGTGTTGAACAACTTCCCATGGTAGTCGAAAGAGGGTTTCAAGATCTCATTTATGACGCTGACGGCCACTCCTATATTGATTTTTGCGGCTCCTGGGGGGCTTTAATCCATGGTCACGCTCACCCTGCAATTTTGGCGGCCGCAACCGCTAAAATGGCCTTAGGCACAAGCTTTGGAATTACAACGGAAATTGAAGAGCAGATAGCTAACAAAGTAGTAGGACTCATAGACTCTGTAGACAAAATTAGGTTTGTTTCCTCTGGTACCGAAGCTACAATGAGTGCCGTCCGGCTAGCTCGTGGCTATACAGCCAGAGATATGATCGTCAAATTTGATGGAAATTTTCATGGACATGCAGATTTCTTTCTTGTACGCGCAGGCTCTGGGGTTTTAGAATTAAATCAGACTGCCTCCTCTGCAGGCATTCCTGACACCCTTGTTCAGGAGACAATCTCGCTGCCTTACAATAATGAGGAGGTATGCAAAGCATTCCTCTTAGATCCTATGAATCGAAACAAAATTGCTGCGGTCATCTTAGAGCCGGTTGCTGCAAATATGGGTGTTGTTCCGGCGACAGATAGTTTTATCAAAATGTTGCGATCAGTCACAGAAGAAATAGGTGCTTTGCTCATCTTCGACGAAGTGATTACCGGATTTAGGGTCGCTCTTGGTGGAGCTCAAGCAATGTATGGTGTAAAACCCGACCTCACATGCTTTGGTAAAATCATTGGAGGAGGCTTTCCTGCTGCCGCCTTTGGAGGAAGAAAGGATATAATGGATTGTCTTGCTCCTCTTGGCTCTGTCTATCAAGCAGGAACTCTTTCGGGCAACCCTGTAGCAATGGCAGCGGGATTAGAGGCTTTGACTCTATTGCAGCAAGACAATTTCTATGAAAATTTGGAACGCAAAACTAAAATTTTAACAGGACCTATTCAAGACTATCTTGAGGCTCATCCAAATTTACAAGTATGTTTACAGGAAAGAGGATCGATGTTTACGCTATTTTTTGGTATGCGTAAAGTTTTGAATGTCGCTGAAGCTCAACAGAGCGACGCGAAACTTTATGGAAAATTTTTCCGTTATCTTTTTGATAATGGTGTTTATATCGCTCCCCTACAATGGGAATCTTGGTTTGTCTCAAATGTTCATACAGAAGAAAACTTGCTCAAGACTCGAAATTTGGTCCTGACTTTTTTAGAAAATGAGATGTAGATATACTGCGTGCAGCTTGAATTGTAGTTTTTTTGCGCTCCATAGTTCCCGCGATTGAGTGATCGGAATGAAACTCTTGCATTGGCAGGCTTCAGGCTTGACAAATCCCTAAAGCGTTAGTGTATGGGCAAAATGCCATAGGTGTCTGGCCTTATATTCTGATATTTGCGTGTGATATTATTTTAGAAAGCATTTATGGCAAATGTAGGGCCAAGTCTTTGCACTCCAAAAAAACTTCTTATTGACCAAAGCGGTATTTATTTACTCAAATCCGAGTACAATACATACCATTTGACGAAATTCTTCTAAGAATTTCTTATCGACACCTTTATAAGACTTATTATGCTTCCTGTGAGTACTCACAGTTCCGAATTTTTCAATGCCATCTAGATTATTCGCAAGGCAGAACATAATTCCTTTTTTAGTCGGCCCATAGGAAAATTTTCCAATAAATGCATCATCCTCTGCAAAATGTATTAAATCGGAAAGTGTAATAATTGGAGAGGTTTCATCTTTTAGTGATCCCCAGAGTGATTGATTTTTTTTCGACAGATCTTTCAAAGTCATTTTAAATTTTTCCAATTTCGCATTAATTACGCATATTCTCTCAAATTTTATCTTTGCGTTTAAAGCATTAGTCTCTATAGACTTATGTTGGGAAAAATCTGGATAAGAATAACCCGAAAGTTCTGCTTCTATTGAATCTTCACTTTCTTCTGATTCGTCCCTTTCAAGGAATAGATTGCAGTTGTTTTGTATATGTACTTCCTTGGTTTCTGACACGATTTGTACTGATAAACTAACTGAAGCATATAAAAGTTGTGCTTTTTGAGTAATAGCAGAAGCATTTATAACCTCCAGAATCTCTTTATCTTCTTTGATTGATACATTCAAGGCGGTATGCAATATTGTTTCAGCCTTAGAAGATCCTAAATTTCTAATGCTTTGGCTGGATTAGCCGGATGCATGGGAAATTCCTGATTCTCGAGTTCTGCCAGGTGAACCATTCCCATAACATTGTCTGCTGCAGAAGCTTTTGTAAACCAGTAAAGTGCTTTTAATAAATCTCTAGGATGCCCAATAAAACCTTCTTTCTCCAGACAACCCAAGCCCACCATAGCATCGCTATTCTCAAGCTGTGCAGCCTTTGTCCAGAATTCAAATGCTTTTAATGGATTTGTTTCGACTTCTAGGACACCACAACAAAACATAGCAGCACTGTCGTCATTTTCCACAGCATAGGTTAAAAATGCCATTGCTCTCTGAGGATTGACAATATGCCCTTCAAATTCCTTTAACTCAATTTTACCTGCCAAAGAACATCCTTTTATGCTCCCTTGATTTGCAGCCAAGGTAGACCATATTAAGGCTTCTTGCAAATTAGGAACGTGTTCTTCAAAGCACATTTTCTTTAAAAGGTTTACCGGCCTCCATCTCCTTACTCACAATGTCTAAATCCTCCAAGATCCAACAGAGGTTTACAATTCGATCTCTTAAATGCTTAAAATCGGTGCTATTTATACCACTTTCTTTCAGAGCTACAATAACAGCTAATTCTATCTTATCTGAGAGCAATGAGAAGTAAGCAGCTACAGAATCGCAATCATATTCACTTGCAGCTTTGTCGTGAGAACTTCGAATAAGTGTCGCTGAAAATCCTGCAGTGGTAAATTTGAGGACATCTTTTTCAAAATTGAATTTATCCCCTTGATAAATATCAAAATGATCCAATGCGTAATCAAGACTTGAAAAATCATTATTCATCTATAAACCCAATTAAACTTTTTTAAGATGTATAAAAATAGCATATTATAAAATAAAAAAACAATTCATTTGTCACAACTATTTCGAGTTTTCATTTTCAACAATTGAGAAGCCTGCTAACTTGTCCTCAACTTAATGCGAGAGAAAGATTTCACTGAGATATAATTTTCTATTGAATAATAAGAAGGGAACAAGGAAAGTGAATCTTTAAAAATTTGAACACGTTTACTCAAGGAATATCAAATGGATTCACGAAAAACAACACTTTTAGCATGTCTAGGGGTCATTTCCATAGCTGTGATTATGAGTTTTACATTTAACCAAGAAAAAAACAAAGAAGGTCCTCATGACTATGTCACAATTGCAATTTTAGCTAAGGATAAAGCGCACACACTCCCCCTCTACCTTTCCTGTATAGAACAACAAACTTGGCCCGCTCATAAAAGCTATCTTTATATCCGAACCAATAACAACAACGATGACACGTTAAATGTTTTACGCCAATGGGTTGAAAGAGTTGGGCACAACTATGCTGGAGTTCATTTCGATGCCAGTGATCTAGAAACACCTGTTCAGAATTACGGTCAGCACGAGTGGAATGCCGTTCGTTTCAAAATTTTAGGCAAGATCAGGCAAGACTCTATTGATTTTGCCCACAAAAATCAATCTCACTATTTTGTTGTTGATTGCGATAATTTCATCCAACCTAAGACCATTGAAAATTTGATGCAAACAAACCTTCCAATTACAGCACCCTTATTAAGAGTTGCTGAGCCTAGTTTTTACGGAAATTGCCATGCAGCAATCGACCAAAATGGCTATTATGCCGATTCACCACACTACTACGATATTTTATTAAGAAAGGTTAAAGGATTAATCGAAGTTCCGGTTGTCCACTGCTCTTATTTGATCCGACATGATATTTTAGATAAAATATCTTATGATGATAACAGTTTTCGTTATGAATATGTGATTTTTAGTGACAGTGCCAGAAAACATAACATTCCTCAATATCTGGATAACAGAGAACTGTATGGACGTATAACCTTTACTGAAAACAAAGGTGATTTTGAAAAAGAACCTTGGATCTATGAATTTCAAAGCCCAAAAGAACAAATACCTTTTGGATCTACATCTATTCGAAATGGTAACTTAAGAAAAGACAAGGATGGCATAGGCATATCAGGTGAGGGCTCAACTGCTGAAAACACAAAAAGCCTATAGATTATAGGCGTCCTCGACTTGTTGCAAATGCGACAAGTCGAGGGCAGACAAAGCGGAAACAAGTCTCCGACACTCTCAATTTCACTCAAATCTTTTTCTCTAGTGAAAGCGAAATGATAAAGTCTTTTACCTTTGCGAGAGCCATAGGAATGCCTTCTGGGGCTTTTCCACCCGCCTGAGCACTATTCGCTTTACCTCCGCCGGTTCCCCCAATGAAAGGTGCTATCGCTTGAATAATTTCGTTAGCTTTAATCCCTTTACCTACAAACTCATCAGAAACTCGTGCTAGGAGCTGGCAACTTTCCCCAGAGGCAGCAGCTAATACAAGGATACCTGAAGGAACTTTAACACTTAATTCATCAGCAAAAACACGCAACTCTTCCCCATGCAACTCAACTTTAGCAACAAGAAGAGGAATGCAAGACACTTCTTCCACATTCGCCGCTAAATTGGTAATGACACCATCGAGCGTCCCTTTTTTAGCAGATTTTAGCTCTTGGGCAAGCTTCTTATTCTCTTCGAGAAGTTTTTCCACACGTTCAGTTAATTTTGGAACTTGCGTCTTAAGCACCAAAGCAAGATCTAAAAGATGCTTTTCACTTTGACGGTAAAGAGCTTCAGCATCAGTTCCTGTGACACCTTCAATGCGCCTTACGCCTGCTGCAATACTGCTTTCTTTGGCGATTTTAAAAAGACCGATGGAGCCCAACTGAACCACATGCGTTCCCCCACATAACTCTTTTGAAAAATCGATATCGATCACACGAACTTTGGAGCCATATTTTTCTCCAAAAAACTGCTTAATATCGCTGCGCTTTTGTGCATCATCGTATGAAAGTTCATAGGATTCTACATGACGGTTTTCCCGAATTCTTCCGTTCAGCAGTTCTTCAATCTGATCAATTTCATCCAGAGTCAGAGCCTTGTGATGGCTGAAATCAAAACGTAAACGACTTGCATCAACAACAGACCCAGCTTGTTTTATATGCTCTCCAAGTACCTTATGAAGAGCCCAATGAAGAAGATGTGTCGCAGTATGATTATTGGCAATTTTTTGACGCCGTTCTACATTAATCGAAGCTGTAACACTTGATCCGACTTTTAACTCACCCTTATCTAGAGTGCCGACTTGTGCGATGATGCCAGAATAAGGTGCCATGCAAGCAGTTACGTTGAAAAGACTCTGCTCATTCGCCAAAGTACCTGTATCCCCAATCTGTCCACCCATTTCAGCATAGAAAGGCGTCTTGTCAAGTATGACCATACCCGTTTGACCAGCGTTCATACGATCGACAAGTTTTCCATCTACAACAAGAGCTTTCACAAGACTTGTAGATGTATGTTCACTATAACCGACGAACTGGCATTCTCCACCTTGTTTGATAAAATCAGCGAAAAGATTTTCGCTAGCGAACTGCTGGACTGTCTTTTGAGTTGCGCGACTGCGTTCTTTAGCTTCAAGTTCTAAAGCTTGATATCGCTCAAGATCAACTGTTAGAGCACTATCTTTTGCTAGTAATAAGATTTCATCAACCGGCATTCCGTAAGTATCTTTTAACTTAAATGCATCGTCGCCGCTGATGATGTGACTTTGTTTTTGGGCTTTATCAATAATTTGATTTAGAAGTGATCCACCACGACGCAATGTTCGAAGAAAAGCTTCTTCTTCTGAAGTGAGGATATCAGCAATTCTGTCCTTTGCAAGGACGATTTCACGGTAATCTTCACCCATAGTGTCTATCAATCTTGGCAAGATTTTTGCCAGGAAAGGTTCTTCCATGCCTAGCTGTCTTCCATAGCGCACTGCACGCCTTAACACTTTACGCAAAACATATCCCCGATCGACATTACTTGGCTGTACACCATCTGCAATCGCAAAGGCCAGACAACGCAAGTGGTCTGCAATGACTCTAAAAGCCGAAGATCGACTTGGATCACGGATATCATAAACAATTTGTGAGACATTTTCGACTTGAGCAATAAGTTCACGCAATACATCTGTTTCAAAGACACTTTCAACGCCCATTTTTAAACTAATGACCCGTTCAAGACCTGCACCTGTATCAATTGACGGTTTTGGCAGGGGCTCTAAAATTCCAGTAAGGGAGCGATTATATTGCATAAAAACCAAATTCCAGTACTCAAGAAAACGCTCTCCGTCAGGGTCCTCTGCTGGTTTTCTAGCACTTCCGTAAGCAGGACCGCGATCGTAAAGTAATTCTGAGCAAGGACCGCAAGGACCTGTATCACCCATAGCCCAAAAATTCGTGTCTTCATTAAATCGTGTAATACGTTCTGCAGGCACATAACGCGTCCAAAGTTCAAAAGCCTCTTCATCTTCACGAAAGACAGTTGGCCAAATGCGTGTAGGATCCATTCCTAATACCTGAGTCGAAACTTCCCAGGCAAAAGCAATTGCTTCTTTTTTAAAATAATCACCAAAAGAAAAATTTCCAAGCATTTCAAAAAAAGTCAGGTGTCGGCTTGTATGACCTACATTTTCAAGATCATTATGCTTTCCTCCAACACGGATGCACTTCTGACTGGTGGCCGCTCGAGTATAATCGCGGGCACTCTCTCCAAGAAATACATCTTTAAACTGGTTCATCCCTGCATTGATAAAGAGAAGAGAAGGATCATCATGCGGAATAACCGGTGATGAAGAGATGATAGCATGATTGTTTTTTTTAAAATATTCGAGAAAATGACGCCGGACTTGATTCGTTTCCATAACCTACCTCGACTCGATGGGAATTTTAGACTTCTTTTGATTGATTAGAATCGCGAAAGCGACAGCAGCATTTAGCCAGGGCGTCAGCCCATGAAAATTAGTTTAAAGAACAAAGCCGCGAATGCGGCGACAGAAGAAAAGAGATCTCTAAAGAATAGATTTTAATGTCTATTCTAGTTGAGCATCTTCCCTGAGTTCCACACCTCATTTCTGTCGCCGCATTCGCGGCTTTATCTTCTTTTACTAGCTATCATCACTTTCGCGATTTGAGTTCTCAAGTTCTACCCTTGAGTAAGGCTCCAGCGCACAAATCCAGTTAAGACAAGTGGTTTGCCGATGGCTTTTGCACGTTGTTCAACGAGCTGTGCAATCGTCAATTCATCATCTCTAATGTATTTTTGCCGAGAAAGACAGTTCGTCCCATAAAATGCTTCAAGTTTACCCGCCACGATTTTATCAACCATATTTGCAGGTTTCCCTTGCATTTGGCTTTGAGCGATTTCACGTTCGTTGGCAAGAATTGCCTCAGGAACAGTCTCAGGAGTCAAATACTCTGGAGATGCTGCAGCGACGTGCATTGCGATATCTTTCGCAAAAGGTTCTTCGCCTGAGGCACCAGTAAGCTCAACGACGCAAACAATCTTACCACCTAGGTGGGAATAGATTCCAATCGATTTATCAGAGCTTTTTTTGAAAATTTGAAGTCTACTGATCTGAATATTTTCACCGATAGCTTGTACAAGTACAGCGCGATGCTGATCTGCAGTCATCTCGTGACCATCATAATGATAGGAATGCTCCAAAAAGTCTTCAACAGATCGAGGCGTCTTATTCACAACTTCTTGAGCCAACTGAGTTGCAAACTGCTGAAAACGCTCATTACGCGCCACAAAGTCTGTTTCAGTTTTGACTTCAACAAGCGCTACAGCGTCTGTGTTTTCAGCAAACACAATGACGCCTTCATTTGTCGAACGGCCTTCTTTTTTCACCGCTGAAGCCATGCCAGCTTTACGCAAGTTAGAAATTGCAAGTTCGATATCCCCTTGAGAAGTCTCTAAAGCCTCTTTGCACTTTCCCATGCCGATCCCTGTGCGATCGCGTAATTCTTTAACCATTGCAGCTGTAATTACTGTTTGAGTCATTTTTAATCCTCATCTTTTTGGCTGAAGGCTTCTTCCTCTTCTCCATTTTCGAACTTAGCAGCTTGCATTTCTAGAACGCCATCTTCATCTGCTTCTTCTTTTTCATCACCTTTAATTGCGAGAGCGCGCATTTCATTTTTCTTTTCAATGATGCCTGTAACAAGTTCTTGAAGAATAATTTTAATACTTTTGAGAGCATCGTCGTTACATGCGATGACGTGTTGAATTGGATCAGGATCGCAGTTTGTATCGACTAGCGCCATCACAGGAATACCCAACTTATTTGCTTCAGCAACCGCTAAATGCTCTTTACTAGGATCGACAATAATCAGAAGACCTGGAAGTTTACGCATTGAGCGGACACCTGAGAGGTTTCTATCAAGCTTGATCTGATCTTTAGTTAGTAAAGAAAGCTCTTTTTTAGTCATGCTGGCACCGAAAGTGGTGATACGCTTTTCAATACGTTCAAGTTTTTTGATGGACTGACGGATAGTTGTCCAGTTTGTAAGTTCTCCACCGAGCCAACGCTCGCAAACGTAGAATTCTGCGCACTCTTCAGCAGCTTCGCGTACGACTACTTTAGCTTGCTTTTTTGTGCCTACAAAGAGGATTGATTTATGAGCTGCAACAGTTTCTTTTACAACTTCTTTCGCGCTGCGAATTTGTTGCATCGTTTTAGCCAAATCGATGATATAGAGGCCGTTACGAGCTTCAAAGATGTAACGTTTCATCTTCGGATTCCAACGGCGAGTTTGGTGCCCGAAATGAGCTCCAGCTTCTAACAGTTCTTTAACTGTGATTTGATTTTGTTGTGTAGCCAAGCCTTGTCCCTTTATGTTGACGACGGCATCCCACCTTAAGTGGCAGGATTTCGGTCTTGGTAATTATTGTTTGGAAATTTTTTTGTGCTCAGAGCACAGAGGACGAAAAGCGCCTAGTCAGAATCGAACTGACACTCGTAGCTTGGAAGGCTACTGTTCTACCATTGAACTACAGGCGCATATAGTAGAAGTTTAGCGAATTATGATATTTTCGTGCAATAGGTAAAATGAAGAAAGATGAAAAAAGTGAAAAAAGAGGAAATTTCAAGTCTTATTGATAGTGACCTAAAGGACTTAAAGGGCTTAAAAGACAAAGAGGGCCCCTAAAATAAGTGATATACTCTCCTCTGTCCTTTAAGCCCCCAGAAACTTAGCTTTTACACACTTGGAGGCAATTTCAGGGTATCATCTTTGACAGCGATTGCGAATACAATCCACAGCCAGCCTATGATAACCAAATCTATTCCTACAAACAAACCAATTACCCATAGACCGGATACAGGCCATTGAGCCCAAATCATCAAGCCTAAAGCAAGTGAAACCAAACCACTGAACGCCAACCAGCCCCAATGTGCATAACGCTTAGCAAAAGCCGCAACTATTTTAAAAAGACCTGATACTGTGTAAAATGCAGATAAAAGCAATGTCAATGTGATTGCCCCTATTTCCGGATGAATAAGAACTAAAATTCCGGTTACGCAATATAAAAGCGCAGAAAGGAGGTTAACCAAAAATCCACGGCCATGACGCGTTCTTATTGCGTTAACGCCTTGAATAACACCACCTGCAACCAAAAAAGACCCTAGCACAACCATAGTTGCTAAAGTTGTTAACGTTGAAGCAGCAACAGCAAACATCCCTAATATTATCAAGAGAATGCCGATAGTCAAAAACCATCCCCAATTTTTATGAAGATCTTTTATCCCAACAAACGTTTCGAGACGCTTATCTTTATCATTACCTTGAATTTCCATATTCCTCCAAAAAAAATTTTCCATTGTTTCTTTAAACATTTTTTTTATACATTTCTTAAGCTTCATGCAGCAAGTTTTATCTTTCCAAAAAAAAAGAATTAATCTAAATTGAATCTATGAATGAGATTGACAAAATATTAAATAACGCAGATGAGATTGAATCAAAATTAGGCTACCATTTTACCAATAGGAATTTGCTCGGCCTTGCTTTTACTCATTGTTCCTACGTTAATGAAAGCCGTACCACCACCCAGCATAATGAACGCTTGGAATTTCTTGGCGATTCCATTTTGGGATTTATGATTTCGGAATATCTCTATCGGACCTTACCTGATGTTCCTGAAGGAGAGCTTTCAACTTTGCGCGCAAGACTTGTTGAAGCCTCATCTTGTATTGCCTACATTCAAAAGCTTCAACTAGAGCGCTATCTTCTACTTAGTAAAGGTGAGCGCATGAATGGAGGCCGCGGGCGAGACACAATTCTATCAGATCTTTTCGAAGCCATTTTAGGGGCCATTTTTTTGGATGGAGGGTTTGACGCGACAAAGCGCTTCTTCTTCAATAAATTTAAAGAGGATATCGATGCTATTTTGGGCGAGCCTTTTAAAAATCCCAAAGCTGCTTTACAGGATCTCTGTCAAAAAAAATTTCAACATGCTCCCCACTACAAAGTTTTGAGCGAGAAAGGGCCCGACCATGACAAAGTCTTCAAAATGGTTGTCCTAGTACAAGAAATTGAACTTGGTCATGGAGAAGGCACTTCTAAAAAAGAAGCACAAAATGCCGCCGCCAAGAATGCCCTTATTGGATTCGGCGAAAGCAACCTGTAACTCGACATTCCGATCGGAATATCCACTTATAGGCTGCCTGATCCTTACCCTTCCACCAAGTTTCCATAACGATGGTAGTCGTTGCTTAAGCTCACCTCACGTAAGAAATGAAGCAATTCTACTCGACCATTACCGACTACTCCAGCCACCGTAACATTGCAAGCTAGCTCTGCAAAAGCTTTTTCTAGCTTGCCACTCGGACGCGAAAGCATGCGGACATTATTTATTTTAGAAGATTGCAATCTATTTATAAGCTGCCCTTCATTCTCTTGAACTAGATTTAATCCCAAATTCTGTTCCATATCCAAAAGTAATAAATCATTAAAAACTTTTGAATTTCCGCTAATTTCTAACAGACATTTTACAGTTTTGGCAGCTACAATAATACGCAAGAGATCGACAACGACGTCATTCTCATTTAAGCGCAAAAGTAACTGCTTTCGAGGTATATACCTTAAAATATTATGTTGTCCAAGGATTGCACTTGGATCGTGATCTTTACTAAAATAGCACTCTTGATAAAATGCATAATTTTCAGCACTTGATTGAACAAGGAACTTTTGATTTTCTGTAAGGCCTTTTCCCAACTCTTCTATCAACATTAGAAGGATCTCTTGAACAGGTCCTTTTTCTTTAGGCAATCCCTTTTCTCTTGCATGCATCAAAGACATCAAGTAATTGGGGCCTCCGGCCTTTGTTCCTGGACCAAAAGAACTTTCTTTGCAACCTCCAAACGGTTGTCGCTGAACGATAGCTCCAGTGATCCCCCTATTAATGTAACAATTACCCGCTTCAATTTTTCCGATCCAAAATTCTTGTTCACGGAAATCTAAAGAATGTAAACCGGATGTCAACCCATAAGGTGTTCCGTTAGCTAATTCTATTGCTTCAGAAAGAGATGGAGCGCGCATAAGACCAAGTATAGGCCCGAAAAATTCTGTCATATGTGTCAAACTTTGAGGCTTTACCCCCAACTTAATGCCTGGACTCCATAAATTTCTGTTTTGAACATCTTGCACAGGTTCTAGAAGCCATTCTTCACCTGGCTCAAGTTGCGTGAGTGCTTGATACAACGCAGATCCGGGCTTAGGCTCATTTATTAAAGGAGTGACTTTGGATCGCAAATCCCACGGAGAACCCACAAAAAGGCTGTGAGCTGCATCGCGTAATTGTGTGCGGAAATGAAGATCATCATAAACTTCTGCCTCCAAAATTGCCAAACTACATGCACTGCATTTTTGACCCGAGTGACCGAAAGCCGAACTAATTAAATCTTTGATTGCTAAATCGCGATCTGAAAGCCCGGAAATAATGAGAGCATTTTTCCCTCCAGTTTCAGCTATGAGGTTTAGTCCTGGTCGCATTTTGAAAAATAATTTTGCTGTGGATGTTGCCCCAGTCAAAATTACAGTAGAAACTCGTGGATTCTTCACAAGAAGAGAGCCGATTGGCTCATCTTCACAAGCAATAAATTGTAAAACCTCTTTACTAACCCCTGCCTCCCAGAATATATTCGCTAGGATCCAACCAACAAATACAGCTTCAGAGGCAGGTTTAAAAAGAACACAATTGCCTGTCGCTAAAGATGCTAAAAGACCTCCGGCAGGAATAGAGCAAGGGAAATTCCAAGGCGGAGCTACCAAAACAGTCCCCATGGCAGTCCATTCGATGGCATCTAAATAATGTAGTTCTTCAATATTACGTCGATAATATTCTGCAAAATCAATTGCCTCAGAAAGTTCAATATCGCCTTCGGCAAGTGTTTTTCCGGTATTTGCGGTCATTGCACCAAGGAGATCTTGCCGATGTACACGCAGACCTTGTGCTATTTTTGCCAAAAGTAAAGAGCGTTCTGACGGCGAAGTCGCAGTCCATGCAGGAAATGCCTTTTCTGCACATAACAGGGCAGCTTCGATATCAGCTTGGCTGGCTAGGCTATACCTAAATAACTCTTTTTCAGGATATGAAGGATCTTTTCCGACTCCCTGCTGTGATATATCCGTCTTTTCAACATTCTGTCCGTTAAAGACTAACGGAACAAGAGGGAAATGATAACCTTTCCAATGAGCTAGAGTTTCTTTTGCCCAAGCAACATTTTGCCCCAATGACCAATCCGTATCGGCTTCATTTTCAAAAGCTGCGCATAAATTGGGGCTTTCAGGGATTTCTTGACGATTCTGAGTTCTTCTAGGCTGGGCTGAAACAGAGTGCACCATCTTACAACTTGCAATAAACAAGGCTACTTGCTGCTTCCATTCTGGCGAGCCTGGAGTCAAGCCAAAAATAGATCTGAGGAAATTTTCGGGAGCCGTATTTTCGTCAAGACGCCTAACAAGATATGCAACAGCATGTTGAAATTCTTCTTTTTTTGCAGCGGGACAATAGAGAAGCATGTCACCGGCAACTGCTTGCACTGATCTACGTATATGATCTGCCATTCCCTCAAGCATTTCAAAACAAACATAAGATTCTACTCCATTTTGGCTACGCAGTAATAGAGCTAATGCGATGTCAAAAAGATTGTGGCTTCCAATTCCAAGGTTCACAGCTTTAGCCCTAGCTGGAAGACAACCGTACTCCACCATTCTTTTATAATTCGCGTCGACTTCCAATTTGTTTCTGTAAGGAGCTTGAGGCCAATTGCGCATTGCCGATTCAACTTGTTCCATAGCCAAATTGGCGCCTTTAACGATACGTATTTTGATGGGTGCGCCTCCCTGACACGCTCTGTCCATCGCCCAGGTTGTTAGTCTTTGCTGCATTAAAATGGCATCTGGAAGATATGCCTGCAGTACAATTCCAGCAGATAAGAAATGAAACTCAGGCTCGCTTAGAACCTTGCAAAATAAGTCGATCGTGAGGTGAAGATCGCGATATTCTTCCATATCCAGATTTACAAATTTTTGCTGCTTGGTGCCATCCCTTCTAGTATAGTGATTATTTTGGGCTGCCCTATAAAGAAGCCGTAATTGCTCTGCAAGAAGAGCGACTGTATCATCCCACGCAAGTAAATTAAGTTGGCTGCAAATTGTAGAAATTTTGACAGAGATGTACTCGACATCCGGATTCTCAAGATCTTCCAAATATACTTGAAGGCGATGATTTGCCTCAGCTTCTCCTAGAATGGCCTCACCAAGGTGATTTAAATTGACTCGTACACCCTCTTTGCGCCTTCGTGCCATGTGAGCTGCCAACAGCTCTGATTCACCGGGAAGGATAACCGAATCTGTTTCTTTGCGGACCAGCGCTTTTACAAGAGGGACAGACAAGGAAGAGAACATTTTACCGTAATTTTTAAAAAACCTCATGCCGAGGCGCCTAGAAAAAGATAGGTAGCGAGGAATTCCATATTTTTTTAAAATGTAACTCAGTTGATCAGCCACACGGTAATTACTATGGCTACGAAAGCACTGATCTGTCATCATTACTGTAAAAATCTTCCCTTGTGGATCCTTCATCATACGCCCTAAAAGTTCTTGCTGATCTTTTTCTTTTGGAGTTTGTTGAATTCGGGCATCTTTTAGGAGTAAAGCAGCAAGATCTATTGCTTTTTCTTGCAGTTCTTCAATTGAAGCAATTTTACCTTTTACTGAAGCTATGAGTGTATTGGCCTTGTCGATAAGCTCTTTCGTTGATGCCATGCTTGATTTTCTCCTTACGACTTTTTACACAGTTTTGGGCAAGGATTGATTGATGAAGCATCTTCCAAAACTCAGTTTTTTATAGCGACAGTGTAGTCAAAGGATGCAAAGAAATAAAGAAAAATCATACATCTCAACTTTGTACAAAGCCGACATATGTGAGGAGACCTGTTTAAGATAAAATTGAAGGAAATGAAACTTAACAGAGAGATTGCAGTTAGTTTTTATTCAACGCAAAGAGGCAAAGGCACAAAGAGAACAGCAACCTGAGGATGATGAAAGCAAGATGCCTCGGGCTATATTTGGCTATACCCCCCTCTCTACCTTTGTTTGCGCTTTTGCGTTAAATATAAATTAGCTAAACTTTTGCCTGCTGCATCTCACAGCAGGCTTCAGAGCTCAGCCGAAAGTTTCACTATACAAGTAAACAAGGCCGTTCATACATTTTACTAGTTTCTAGTAAAGGCGCTCTGCCTTTATCCAGAAGGAATCTTTCTGAAGACCTAAGGCTAGGAAATACCAGAAGCGGTCGCCATCGTTGTTAATGCCAGGCGAAATAAATCTTCCTGTAGTAAAACGTTCATCATTTTCAATCGACCAGATTGATCCGTCGTTTAGGTAGAGAGTCCTTTTATAATCGATTACCCATTCGGAAACTTTGACCCATTGATTACTTCCATCGAGAACTTTAGTATGTTTCCAGTGTCCACCTACCGCAATTTCTTGAGCTGATGTGATGAAAAGAGGGACTGTTGGATAACTAACAAGCATAACCCTTAATTTCTCGTTACGACTATAGTTGTGAAGCATGAATTTATGCTCACGCTTTATCCAGTAAAAAGATGTTCGTGCAAAAGGCTGTACAAGGTCATCGATATACCATTTGCTATAAGCCACTGCATCGTCAGGGTGAATCTTCCAAGCACTTCCGTTATCTAAAACGACAACGTAATCGCCAATAAAATTTTTGTCAGCGTCACCTTCAAAGAGGACAGTTGAAACAATATGGTTGCAAAATGGGATGATCTCTGCACGCTCAGACACACTGGCTTCATTGATATTGAAGGGTAGCGCTTCTACTTGGTCTTGAGCTGCTGCTTGTTGAACAGTCAGCAAAAGAGCGAGCATTAAAAAGGAGAAACTTTTTCTAATCATAAAATTTTCCGGGTTAGCTGCGAATTAATCGTCAGCAGGTTAAAAGGCGTCATACCGGATGATTTTGGCTTAAAAATAGGAAATAGTCAAGAGCTAAAAAGAGCTTAAATTAAAATTGATGCGTTGATGGTCATTAAAATCTTATTAAGTTTCTTAAGATAAGACTACATACTTGAAACAAATGCTTACAAAGATCGCTGCAAGTCTCCTTGGTGTCTAATCTTTTAGATCACATCCATTCCTTTGAAATATAACTCAAACTGATTAGCAAGAAGTTCAAGAAGTTCCTTTTCGTATGGCCTGCCTTTATAAATCTCTCCCACCCAATAAGAACTTTTTATTGAACCCGTGTTAAGATCCCAATAATTAAAAAAAATATACCGAGCATCCATATTATCTCCTTCGTGAAATATAATGCATTCACCCATACCTCCATCAGGAGAATTAAACATGACTCTAAAACAAGATTGTTCTGCAAAATGAGTAAGGATGAGTATCTGAATTCTTCCAGTCAAAATGCTTTCGAAAGCCCAGCTCCCAAAAAGAGTGTTTATCATTTTTGGTGTTTCACTTGTTTCGATGAATGCAACTGGAAGATTTCTAATTGCAGAGGAATTAATTTTTTGTGTGATGGGTGTGTAAAATGTTTCGTAAGCAGGAGTGAAGACCAATCTACCCTGTTGTATATTGCTTTTAAAATAATCGAGCGGCAGCACAGCCTTTTCTCGTGTAATCAAATTATCACATCCCTTAAAATATAAATCCCATGAGGGACTTTCTTCGACTACTTTTTGAAAATACTTTGTTGTCTGTAAAAGCTTTAGTTTATCTCGAAAGGATAGAAAGGTCAAAACTTGGTTAATGCAATCTGCGTTAAAAGTAGAAAAGAGCTGTACAGATTCTGAAGATGTTTTTCTTTCCGGTTCCGGCAAATATAATTCAGTAGGGAGGTCATCTAGTAAAGAAAAATATTTAATTCTATCAGAGGCGTATTCTAAAGATGAACACATTTTGAGTACCATTCCAATTGCGCATAAGATAACTGCTCCAAGTGTCAGGATTACCAACGGGATAAAAGCTGAAATACGATAAGCAACCCCTTCCCATCCTTGAAATGGACTTTGAGGACCATATGAATGTTCCCATCCAAACATCGTTATGCGCATAGGTTTTATCAGGCTATCCCCAAAACGGACATCTGGTTCATACAATGCTTTTAGGGAGTCGAGACAATTCATTTTTTCCTCTTTATTACAGAATTAGTAAGCAGCTAAATTATACCATATACGACTTTTTTTTCAAGATAATTCAATAGGATCACACCAACTTACGAACCTTGTTTTTGGTTGTTAAACTTGAAAGTAAGCGCTATGTTTGAAGAGCGCTATCTATAAAGATTTTCTAATAAGTTAATAAAGATAAAACTACATCAAATACCCTACCAGGACATTTGATGAAACCCTTTCATTATGCTACGACCACGAAACACTATGCTTTTAGCTGTAATAACAGGCATCCAAGGCTAACAGGAAAATTGCTGAAGATAGGCTGAATGGGGATAAGCCATTGGTGTCTGGCCTGATATTCTGATATTTGCCCCCACCATAGCTTTAAGAGGAGTTCACGGC
>JACCRY010000176.1 GCA_013813265.1 Parachlamydiaceae bacterium | reverse complement strand
TGAAAAGTTGCATCTGACGCACTTCTCTCCTCTGTCGTAGCTATGGCTACGACGTCGTCAAGAATTGCATCAGCTGCAACTTTCGCCTAACTGCTGCATTATTTCGAATTTTTTCACAGCCTCTGCGAGACGCAGCAGGTTACAAGCCATTAAAAATAGCTTTGTTTTTTTTCAAGATAGTATTCGAGCAAAGTTTTTAAATTAACTATGTCTTGCTCGTTATAACGAAGCAACTTTTGCAAAGCTCCTTGATTGCCTCGCTTATATTGATTCCATAAACGAACAGCTTCAAATCCATCTACACCAGCTAAATCGCTTCCTCGGTTGATGCCCAACTGAGTTTCAATTCGTTTAAGCCCACCTTGCAAGCCAAATTCTTTAAGCATATAACGCAAATCCAAATGAACGATATCATACTTATGTGAAAAGTATTCTTCAATAAAGGGCATATCAAATTGCTTGCCGTTGAAGGTCACTACAATGTCAAATTCATTAAGTTTATCTCGTGCATCCTGAAGATTTTTCCCATTCACATAAATGTGAGAAACGGAACCATCAAAAATTCCTATTAGGGTAATCTCATCTGACCATCGCGATAGCCCTGTCGTTTCAATATCGACATAAGCAATTTTTCCCATTTTCGAAAGCCGCCAATGTTCTTTCGGCTTCAATGCATTTTTAAAGTAATGAAAATCATTTTTAGCAAGAGCCTCTTTTGAAGCAGTCAAAGAGTTTATAATTTTTTCTAGCTTGGCTTTTGATACTTCACTAAAAAGGTGCAACTGAGCCATAAAATCATCCCACTGTTGGATCCCGTAATCTCCCAGTAATTTTTCAAAGCTTGGAGTGATCCCTTCGATATGTGAGAAAGTTTTTGTCAGCATTCGCTCAATTCCTTAACAGTTTTAGATTCATAGTATACACTGAAAAGGCGAATTTGCAAAGCCAATTAATAAACGTGCAACAGCTTAATTCAACGCAAAGACGCAAAGGCACTAAGACGCAGAGGAAGGTTGAACACAAAATGGCAGACACCGTCTCTCTCTCTAGCCTTTCGCTTTTTTTTCGCGCTCTTCACGTTAAAATGGGCTGGTTACCGCTGCAACCTATGCTTTCTCTTTGCGCCTTTGCGTTGAATTACTTTTTTGCAGTTCCATCAATATTGCAAAAACCCTAAGATTCAATTTCAAAACATGAAGGAGATCATCATGACGCATGTAACAACCCCAAGCTCACATAAAGAAACTAACAATCTAGACCCTGCTACAGCTGGTTTTTTAGATCAATTTGCGCAAATCTTTGCTTCGATAGAAGAGCTTACCCTTCCCGAACAACGAGCTACCATTAAAAAAATGTTTCATATTCCAGAAGATCAACTGGAACCTATTGCAAAAGTTGAAAATAAAGTCATTACTGGACGACATGGCCCTCTTAACATTCGATTATTTTCTCCTAAAACTACGGCTCCTCTACCTGTGATTATCTATCTACATCGGGGCGGATGGGTCTATGGCAGCATTGAAGAAAGCGAATCGATCTGTAGAAAATTAGCCAATGAAACGGGCTCTATAATTATTGCTGTGGAATATCACCTCTCCCCTGAGTCCAAGTTTCCTGTTGCGCTTGAAGACTGCTATGATGCCACAAAGTGGGCTTATGAAAATGCTTCAACCTTTTCAGGTAACCAAAATAAACTGATTTTATGTGGAGAAAGCGCTGGAGGAAATCTAGCTGCTGCAACTGCATTGATGATTCTCGATAAGCAAGAATTCAATGTTGCTGGTCAAATGCTTCTTTATCCGGTTCTGACAAGTGACTTAGACAAGGAAAGCTATGAAAAGAGCCCTGACAAGGCGTTATTGACTTTTGAAAACATGCAATTTTTTATAGACTGTTATTTAAATTCCCCTAAAGAAGGAGAAAACCCATACGTTTCACCTCTAAAAAGACCTAACTTACGACACCTTCCTCCCTGCTTCCTTTTAACTGCTGAGTACGATGCCTTGAAACATGAAGGAACACTTTATGAGGAAGCTCTAGTAAAAGCGGGAGTACCTGTACAAGCTAAGTGCTATCGAGGTGTAATCCATGGCTTCTTAGACTTACCTCTAAATGAGCCTGTTAAAGAAGAAGCTATGAAAGACTTAAAAGGTTGGTTAAAAAATCTTAAAGAAATGGAAAATAAATGAAATGGTTCAAGTGTCTTCCCTTTTTTCAAATTTCAGCAGTTGCGATCTTCTCCACCTTTATGGGGTTGATGATTGTTGTGACTTTTGTCGCTTTTAATCGCAAATCAGGCCAAACGGGGCTTGATATGGGAAAAGTTCAAAAAATGCGTTACGAGCTACGTGCGCAATAATGACACTTTTGCTTGCGATGCTCCCCTATTATCTTTTGGGAAATTTACATTGCCTTGGTATGTGTGGTCCCCTAACCATGATGTTGGGAGCTCATAGGTTTCGATACTTTTACTTTGCAGGAAGACTTTTTTCATTCACTTTAGCAGGCGGTATTGCTGGTGCACTTGGCGCTGTTCTAAATGTCTTCTTCAATCAATTCTATATATCCGCTGCTTCAACTTTGCTCTTTGGGACGACAATTTTAGTGATTGGTCTTGTTAGTTTATTTGGTCGATCTTACCCGGGACAAGTGCAAATTGCGAAGATAATGGCGAAAGCTAATGCTCCGCTATCACTTTTAATGCTACGTGACCAGCCTTTGGCAACATTTCTTTTTGGTTTTCTGGCGATAGCGTTGCCTTGCGGACAAAGCCTTGTAGTTTTTTCTGCTTGCGCCTTAAGCGGCAGTCTTGCTATCGGATTGCTCAATGGTTTTGCTTTTGCACTCTTAACTTCTCCCTCGCTATTCTTTGCGATGCATGCCCATACTTTATTGGGTAATTCTAAAAAGTATTGGGTATCAGCAGGTAATTACTTAGCAATTGCAGTCGGAGCCATCGCTATTTGCCGCGGTTTAGCTGAGCTAGATCTGTTGCCTCATGTTGGCCTTACTTTGCCTTTCGCTAAGACAATTCACTTTGTGATCTTTTAGCTCGACAGCTGATTCATAACATGCCTGAGCCTGCAACATTAACATCTATTTTATCATGGATTCAGTTTTGGCACGTTAAATGCTACCAATAATTAATATGAGCAATTAATAACACAAAATGAAAATTATTTTAAAAACATTTCGTTTATCCAATTAATTAATTTTAATTTGACCAATTTATTATTAGTTTGTATAATAAGATTATAGAATTCTATTCTGGAGGCATTTATGAATAATGATCTTCAATCTAGATTTAAGCTAGATGATGGTAAAATCCATGACTATGAAACCGGGGCGTCAACTCCTCAAAAGCCTCAAACCGGTAGTAGTCCTCTTAGTGCTTCTACTGAGACTATAGCTCAAGCCACTAGTCCAGTATTACGAAATTATATAAACACTAATCCTCCCGAAAAGCCAAAACAGTATAAAGAAAATCTCCCAAATCTTCCACGAAATCTTCAAAATCTAAGGGCTCCGCAACCGAAAGTCCTAGGCTGGACACCTGGCTCTTTCCCTCAACAAAGGAATCCATTGCTGCCAAATATTATTCCTAACTACACGGGCCAACAAGTTGGACAACAACAAAATGTACAAAATCCACCTGGGCAAGTGATCGCTGATCCAGATGCCGCAGTCATTCATGAAGGAGAGGATGAAGTAGACAATACAGCTAATGCTCAACTTCCTTTAATTGCACAACCTCCTTTAGCTGATGCGCAAAGGCTAGGGGGCCCACCTCAAATTGAACAACCCAATGTCGAGACTCCAAAAGGTGATATAAATGGAACAAAAGTCAGCAAATTGGGTAAAGCTGCGGCTTTTTTAACTTCAGACACTATGAGGTCAGTTGCTATAGTCGTCTTATTTGTAGCCTCTGCAGTATTGTTTGCGGGTGCTTTATCAGGTTATGGAGCTCCACTGGTTCTTCCTGCAGCATTTTGTTTTGTAGCTGCACTAGCCCTTATGGCTGGTCCCGCCATGTTCGCAGGGGATCATTCGGAAGCAACAGAAGGAAATAATCAAATACAACAAGCAAATCGATTATGGACAGAGGTGGATACCTGCAACAAACAAATTACAGACAAAAGACAACAACTAAAGGAAATTACGGATCAATTGGACGACCCTTCCCTAGAACTTACAGACGAAAAAAGGGAATCTTTAGAAGCAAAATCACAACAATTAAAAAATGAAATTGGGCCTCTAGAGGTAAAGCGTGATAAATTTCGCGCTGACGCTGAAAAATTGGAGAATAATTCTCAATCTCCCTCTGAGCCTACCACATCACCTCCTTCAACTACCGCCGCAACTAATCCACCAGTTCCCGCAAATGCAAATGCAGCAAATGTAGATGGAAATCAAAACGTTGGAGTAAATAGAGAAGAAAATATCTCCAGACTACAAAGCGAGGTCGGTAATTTAGATCAGGAATATAGAAACTTTGATAACGCTGGTAAAATTGAAAATTACGAAACAAATCTTGATGATAGACGAGCCAAACTAGCTGATAAAAAAGAAGACCTTGCAGAACTTCTCCAGCAGGAGATTGCAAGCGCTGAAGCCAAAGCAAACAATCTTGAAGATGGCGTAGAAAAAACAGTTCTTAATCAAAAAATTGCTGACATGCAAAACAAACGCTCCGAATTATTGAAGCCTGTCAATAAACTTAGCCTGAGTGAAAGAATTGAAATGCTAAAGAGTCAAAATAAAAAATTGGATCTCGAACAAAATGAAGAATACTTTTCAAATAATGACGTTACTGGAACTTCAGAAAAATTTAAATCTTTACAATCAAAAATAGAGGAGAATAATACTCTAATAGGTCATCTAGAAAGTAATAGTCCAAAAAAAGCTATGCAGATTGTGAAAGAGCAAATCACACAACTTCAACATCAACTTAGTGACCGCAATGTAAGAAACAAAGACAGCTTGGAAAAAATTTTAATAAGTGAAAAAGTAAAATTAGGAGATTTGATTCACAAAGAAATTGAAGATTTGCATTTGGATCTTAGTAGTACCTCCTCCCCTCAAAAAAAACTTGACCTTCAAAATAAAATTGACACATTGAATGCTGATTTAAGAAAACTTGATTCAGATTATAGTTCATACACAATTTCCATTACAAAGGAATATATTGCTGGATTAGAAGATTCTCTTGATGTATTCGATCTTATTAAACCTAATGATATGACAGATCAACAAATTCTAGATCGAGATTTCGTAATTAGTGAAATTGTAGAAAATAAAAAATTAATTGTTGATAATTTAAATACTGCACTTTCTGAGCTAGAAAATAAACGCGATCTACTAAAGGCTCAGCTTGGCGAAAATGCTGCTGACGACCCACAATTATCAGAAATCACTAAGCTGATTTTTGATAATCAAATTGAATTAAGGGATTTTCAAATAGAGACCACTCATAGCGACATATTAAGGTTAACAAGACAGGGTAAATCATTATATGAAAGTTATAAAGAAGCGGTTCAACGTGTCAAAACAAATACTAACCCGGACAACCGTGACCCACAAGTGGTTTCAGATAAAGATGAAATCTCCCGTTTTCAGACCTTAGATGCAAATAGAAAAGAAAAAAGAACTATTTTGTCTGATCTAGTTGATGCACAAAAACTTGCATTAGCCGCTCTAACACCTCAAGAAGATAAAATCCGGAATTTAGACAAAATATTAGCAAGCGCCTTATCTCCAAAAGTACAACCTAAAGAGCCCAGAGTAAAAAAAGATATCCAGCAAGTAATAAAAGAAGTCCAAGGAAGAAATACAACAAAAGCGCAAGATATATTTAAAATGGAAGACAAGGTTAATGGTAATCAGCAAGCTAAACCACCTCTGCGTGGCATAGGTGCCTCTAAAGACAAAGCGGAGGGCGGCCCCCACCAAAAGTGAATAAAGTTAATCAGCCACTAGCTAGTCAAGAACTACAAACTTTAGAATTAAAAAAAGTTATAAATACTGAATTTAACCGGTTAAAATAAATAATAGGGTTAACTCCAGATGGAGGCTTAAATTACAGTAATCTTAGTGGCAATAGCAGAATCTCACAAAGCAATGAATGTTATAAAAGGGTAAAATGATAATTTGTTAAAATCTTTGCATTTAGATTTAGAAGAGTATTCATCAGCAATGGATCTTATAAATAAAAACGATATGTATCTTGCTGGTTCAGTATCAGGCAGAGCCATTTCTGATCTACAAAAAGCCTTAAAAAATTATAGAGATGATGATAAATTAAAAACAAAAAAATGAATTAGATCAAGAAATAATTTAAGAAACAAACAAATAAATAAGCGAAGTTGTCACATACTCTAAAGGTATAGAAACCGCTTATGCAAAGATGGGGAAAGCTACCCCAATGGAAAGACATGCCTTTTTAGCGAAAAGCTTAAAAGAAACCAAAACAAGATGGGAAGGCATACGACCTAGCACAAGAAAGCAATATGAATCATCCCAGACATATGATACTGCCATGATAAGTGCATCTCTTGTTGTAGGCAATAATACAAATGTTGAGGACGAGTGTAAGAAAATGATTGCGGGCATTAAAGTTTTGACCAATAATGCACTTCTTGCATAAGCATAATAGATAACTTAGAAAAGTCTATCAAATTCTTAGTAGATGCTTATAAAAGAAAAAACCAAAACCCTTATTTGCCATTGTTCAAAAATATATATTTTTTAGTTATAGCACTATTGACTTTAAAATTAAAAAGTAATATAATAATTTATATAATTAAACTAAAAACTTTTGGAGTAATATGTCAGCAGGCTTATCAAATAGAAGAAATTTAAATTTACCAAATCATATTTCTTCAGCAAACTACGATTTCACCGATGATTCAATGGAAGAATTGGATTCCGGAGTTGATGAAACGATTACTAGGACAGCTGACTTGGCCCAAAATTCTATCCCGAATGCGGGAAATAACAGTATTCCAAATGCTAATGTTGATTCTGACCTTTCGGGTAGAGTAGCTCCGATGGATCCTCAGGGAAGCCCGCTTCTAACAACTATTATACAACTAGCAAAACCTTTATTAACTGAGTACATCCCTCAGGCATTGTTAATTAGTGCCGGAATTGCCATATGCGTATTGGTTCCTACTACATTGGGTGTGGGCGCCCTAGGTTTCGTTCCTTTATTATTTTTTGGAGCAATGTATCTCTATACACCCCCTAACGCTGATGAAATAAAGGCTATACAACAGCAATCCGAAATTTTAAATCAGCGAGTTGGAATGCTCAAAGGACTCGATAAGCTTACCAGAGAGATTGAAACATTAGAGAAGGAGCAGAATGAAACAGGTGGATCTGAAGCATTGACAGCTAAGAAAGAAACTAAAATAATGGAACGAGAAAAAGCTTGGGAGTCTTTGAAAAAATTTGACATGCAGTATGGAATAGACAGTTCAGCTTTCAAGAATACAGAAAATTTGGAAGGTAGCGATGAAGCTGAGGAAAGTTCAGGCATAGAAAATCTTAGTTCTGGAAATGTCAATCATCCAGTTGTTGAGGAAGAAGATGATGAAATTGATGAGGATCGTTTAACACAGATTTCTACACTTCGCGAGCAAGTGGCTCAGCTCAATGAGGAAATCGAGTTAGCTCGGGACAGTAAGAGTACTGTTCAAAATTTTGACAATTTAAAAAGTTCTTTATCTAACCATAAATTGTTGCTAGCAGATCTTCTTAAAGAGGAGATTTTAGCCACAGAAGAGAAAGCGGCATTACTGGTCGACCAAGAAGATGAGGAAGGACGACTTTATGACTCGATTGAAAAAATGCAAACTGAATATGATATTTTAATGCAAAATCTTGCAGATGAAGATGAGGATTATAGTAAGGTGAATGTTCACGACTTTGACAATGATGCCAATTTTGTTACTAAACCCGCCACAGTGAAACAAAAACCCTCAAATAAGGGTGACGAATATGCGATTATTAGTGATAGTGACACCGATTGATGATAGTGACAGCAGTTGATTGAATCGGCTGTAAAAATTTTTAGAGTGCGGAGACTTGGCTCCGCTTTGCTTTGTTCTTGACTTGTCGAGGGCGCCCGACGTTGAAAAATGGCGCGTTAACGACTTTGCAAGTCTCATGTGCATTCATTGCGGAAATTGCGTCGCAATAGACTTGTGCCAAAAGCCATTGGCGTCTGGCCTGATATTCTGATATTTGCTTTGGCGATACCTTTAAAGATATTCATAGCAAATGTCAGAATGTCAGGCCAGACACCAATGGCAACGCCTTCAGACTGATTCCTCTGTCATGATCACCTTTGAATTGTAGGGTCTTTCATCTCCTGATCGCTGTCCTGAGGCTGCTTTTTGGCAATAGCTTCTACTGCAATAAGAAGAGAGGAACGTATTTCTGACACATCTTTTTGCATCTGCCCAGTAATCACCCCTAGCTTTAACTCAATTTCTCTTTGTAAAGCAGCAGTTTTCCAAAAAGCTTCGCCCTGATTCCCAGCATCCATTCCTGATTCAAACATCAGTTGCTCATGGATTCCCTCTAAATTTGCAATTGCTTCCCCAATCTGGGACAGATTTTCAGCCAAAACTTTTACATCTTTGTTTATGTCCGCTTTTTCAGGATCTTTATTTTCCAAGTCGCTCGGATACAATCTTGCTAACATCGGAGTTAAAGAAGCAACCTCTCGAAAAAGACCTTTTATACTTAAAGTCAGATCTTTTGTCCCTTTTGCAACATGTTGAAAATAATCAACTTGATTAAGCCTTTCATCCGTAATCGTATTTCCACTCGAATCCCATCGTGAACGACCCATAATTTCTGAACTCTCATTATAGTGCGTCACTTCAACTAATTGTCCATTTGGATGCCATACTTTAGCTTCTCCTACCGGTCTCCCCTCTTTAAAGCTAGATTGAATCACCAAAAAACCGGCCTCGTTCCAAAAACTTTCCGTCCCGTCTCGTTTACCTTTGGAAAAATGAAGTTGGCGTGCTTTAATGCCATTACGATGAAAGAGAAACAGATCTCCCTCTAAGAGACCATTGCTATAATTGGCCACTGTACGAACTTTTTGATCTTCAAAGAAATAAACTTGCTTCCCGTCCTGTTTTCCTGCTTTATACTGCTGTACTGCATATAGAGCACCAGAAAGATAATAAATAAATGCCTTGCCCTCCTGTAGTCCATTAAGATACCAGCTTTCTGTTAAAATTCCTTTGTCTTGCCTGTAAAAGCGTGTGGGCCCATGAAGTTTTCCTGCCTTTCGGTAAGATTCAAACTTTAAAATTCCTTCAGGTTCGTAAAGTTGGATCACACCTGCTACAGGATCGGGGATAAATTCTTCCGAGACATTTAATCCAATATCTGGATCGTTGAGGATTAATTGATTGTTTTCATAGCGATAGTTGCTCCGTCCCTCATCTGTAACAACTAGCTCTGTATTCACCTGTGGTTTTTCAACTCTATTTTTTGCTTTCAGCTGTTCATCCACGATGACCTTTTGAAGCAGACCGTCATTGACTAAGGCTGTTTGCTGTAGGAAAAGGGCTCGCTTAATTTCTAAAACAAGGAGCCTATCCAGCCATTCTTCTGCTGAAAGAAGCTTAGCGTCGATCTCAATACGAACAAACTCCCGCTTTTCCTGTAAATCAAATGCTTGATAAAAATCTCTGAGAATATATCGGTGTCCGATCGCATCTTCAAATCTATCCACAAGCATTTTTCGTAAGAGTTCTTTAACTTCAGATTGCTTTAAGCCAAGCAACTTTTCCTTATTTTTTTGAAGTTCAATAAGTTCTAACAAGTGATCTTGAATTGCCTTTCCGCAAAAACTCAGGCTCTCTTGCAGGGCTTGAAAAAGAGTCAAAAGTTTCTCTTGAGTGACAGAATCCCCAATTTTACCCTTTTGAATTTCTCCAAATAGACGCGCCCCGATACCTAACTCTTCCTGTAAGCATTCCTCGACAACAGTAGCTAGTGGGAGATTTGGAATTCCGTCAAATCCAATTCCTCCTTCCGTGGCATTAATAAATCTGAGTTCAGGATGCTGTTCAGCAAAATTTGAAAACCAAAGAGACTCAGTAATCCACTTCCAAAGCGTTGGAACAGGGTTTCCGTAGATGTCCTTCTTGTAAGTTAATACGTCCGTATGGGCCTTTGTACTAAATTGCTTGTGAATGGGATGATTGGACATACCCGGCGCATACGACTTATCATCACTATAGGCTAAGTCAACTCCAACAAAAATGATTGGATTACACCCCATCGCCGATGCCAGGGAAACGCTTAAGGTGACGACATTAAAACCTTCATCAATTTCTTGTCCCTCAATTCCGCACTCTTTTTCAAAGTATTCTGAAATGGAATATCCGCTTGAACCGGAGATAAAGAGTTTATCTGCATGAATAAGATTTAAGGCGTAATGGTTCATTCGATTTCGATATAGAAAGGGAACTTCAAAACCAGAATTCATGATGGTGCGCGTGACTTGTTCAGGATTGGGGTCGATGCCCACGCCGAAATGCGGAGTCATTTCAGCTGCATTCAGTGCATTCATCCCCGTCCCCCCCCCAAAAATCAAGGCTTTCTCCTTGAGCCCTTTTAAAAGTTCAATATTTTTGGCAAGCGATGGACCAGCTCCACAAATAATCGCAGGAAGTCCTTGAAATTTATTGAATAAAGAATTTCCAAGATATGCATTTGGCAAAAAAAGCAAATTAGGGAAATAGTTAGAAAAATAACCCACCCCATACTGCCGATGTTCTCCTGTATGCGAAGAATATAGATTATGAAAAAAACTAATCTGAGCTTTCAGTTCTTCGACTAAAGGCACCGTATTCTGGTCTGAAAAAATCGAAGTCACGGAAAAAGGCACTGCTGGGAAGAGCATGGCTATTTCATTTAAAACACGATGCTGAGGATCTAAATAATAAATCCATATTTTTTCATTATTCAATGCCTCTTCAGCTTGATCGCTTTTAAAAAAATCCGCAAGAGCTTCTAAATTTGGCTCTAAAATAATAAGAAAATGATTTTTTTGGCTTAACCAGCCTTTAAGTGCAGCATAAGGTGCAAAAGAGCCGAGCCCATAAACATACAGGAGGTCAAAAGACGCGTAATCCAGTTGTTCGATCCACTTAGCCGCCTCTTCTTCGCTTGGACCTCTAACTTGGTTGGAGGTCAAAGTCGCGAAAGGTCGCAATAAGGGAGCAATTTCCGGGCAAAACATTTGCCAGCGTTCCACATTTTTCTGAAATAGCTCTTGATTATTCATGAGATCCTATACTTTTTTACGACCTAATTTCTTGAGAAACTTTTTCCGTTCTTTCCCTCTGCCAAAATCAGCGTCAGGTTTCACTTTAGATAGTTCTACCTGCTTCTCCTCCGCCTCCTTAATCAGTTTATTTGTGCGCTCTAGGATTTTTCTTTCGTGTCTTGTGAGATGCTCCAAATTAACAGTGCCTTCTCCACGCTGATGTGCTTCTTCGATTAAAGAGGCATTGAGATCGCAAAACGCATCCACATCATGCTCTAGTTGAGCAAGCTTTGCTTCCAAATCCTTTGGAAGCTCATCCACAAAAGGCAGTTCAGTATTTTCTAACGTATTCTGTAAAATGTCCGCCATCTCTTCAAATAAACGCGCAAAAGCATCTGGATCATCCGGCTTAGGTGTGCTCATATTAACTCTCCATTCTGGTTCGAGGAATTTATTCGGGCTTTTCATTACATTCAAGTATTTTCATATAATTTTCAACTTCTGATCTCAATATTTCTAGTCAAAAATTTCCCTTACCCTTAAAATCAATGACTACTCACAAAAAGAATTTTTACGTTTAATCTTTCTAACTTATCGAAACAATTTTCTTTCCCTTGAAGAAGAATTTGAAAGTCAGCACGTACGGGACGTGAATGTAGCTGAAAACTGTAATTTCGAAGATTACCTTTACCCAAATGAAAGCTATCCAGAAAATGTCAAAGAACATCTCGCGAAATCACAGGCCGGAATTATCGTCTCTACAGGACTGAAAGAAGTTTTTTTAACCTAATTTATTGTAATGAAAAAGCTTGTGATGGATTAGTGATCAGAGATATTAATTCTAGGGTTAAAGCTTATGTGGACTTTAACACCGCCTTAATTCGAATATCAGAGACACCCTGTATTTCGTAAAACTATGTTAAATAAGTGTTCAAAAGGATAATGAGCGTTTCTTTCCTATAAAATCAAAATACGGTATAATAAGTTTAGTTATAAACCCATGATCGGAGGAATTCTCCATGCGCACTTATTATGCTCACTTGGAAACTTTAGTCCCCGAAGTTGACAAAACATTAAGTGCACATCCGAACTTTCGCTCCTCAGCAATTTTCCCCATTATAAAAGAACCCGGGCTCTCCGTTAGACTCCTTTTTTTAGGATATTGGCTTTTAAAACGCAAAATAGATCATCTAACCTCTGTCATCACGCTTCGCTCCAGAGAGGGAACTCCTATAGCCCGAAAAATTCTAACGATTGCAGAAGCAAAGGCATACAGAATCGAACTTTCGGACTTATTGCAAGCCACAAATATCCCAGAAAATGCTTCATTTGAAGGTAGTCTTGAGATTGAATTTTTTTCTGCTGAAAATCTTGTTTTTCCCTTCCCAGCTGTAGTCATTAATTATTATGGAGATTCATTTAGCAGTGTCGTCCATACAGCTCAGCGAGTTTATAACGATTATGAAGATATGCAAAAAAATTCACAGACGCTTGTTCCTGAGTCTGGATTCAATATATACGTTAATGAAGTCTGTGAACCCTTTCTTGGATTAATAAATGGAGCTTTCTTAAAAGAAAATGCTCACATAGACTTGGAATTTTTTAATCACAAAGGTCAGACTCTCACATTAAAAAAAGAGCTAGGCACTTTAAAGCCTTACGAGACAATTATTATTCATCCTTCAGATGAGCTTGATCTCCGTTCCTTTCTTGATGGGCAAGTAGGCAGTTGCAAAGCACAATTTGATGTGAATTGGATCTTTCCTCGCCTTCTTGTTGGAAATAAAACAACAACCCCCACAGCTCTTTCTATTACCCACACCTATTATGATTGTTCTAATGCAGCATCAAAAGGCGATTATTGGAATTCCCCGGAATTAGATTGGCATCCTGCTACTCTAATGTTTCCACTCTTTCTTGCAGAAGATCGCTTTACAAATCTTTACTTTTACCCGATCTACTCTCCCTCCCTACTAGCTATAGATGTAGAATTCTACACTGAGACAGGAACTTTACTTGCCACCAAAAAACAGGAATTGGTATTGAAATCTCCCATGCAAGAGTATGCTGTAATACATCTTACACAACTCGCAAAGGAACTAGGTTGCATCGCTTCAAAAGGAACTCTTGCAGTAAAAGTCATTGCAAGGCCTTTAGAAGACAGCCTACTGCCAACCCGCATCAAAGTCGGGTTTGATGTCGGCCATGAGAATCAGGGGCTTCCCTGCAATATTTGCATGAATCTACAACTATTCAATCCTTCTCTTGCAGCAAAACCTTCTTCCTTTAAATGGCTGCCAATCCTTGCCGATCAGCCTGCTCCCCTATTATGGTTGATGAACTCCTCGCCTCACATGAATTTTAACTTAACAGCGACGGTAGCACTTACAATTTTTCGTGAAAAAGATGAATCGATCTTAAAACGCAATTTAAAAATTTTACCCAATGGTTTTATTACTTTAAGTTCAAGTGATGACAAGGAAGTCGCAGAATTTCTTAAAGGAACTATCGGGTGGGCAACAGCCATCACAAATAATGGTTATTTAACAACGTACTATTTTGCTGACAACCCTTCAGGAACTATCGGTGGCGATCACGGATTTTGAGGCAATTTTTTTTGTGCATATTGCAGCAACTGGTGGTAAGTCGGCAAATGAGAAGCAAACATATACATGCCCTTACTAACGTCATACCAACCAAAACGAATTTCTTCTTGATTGACAAGAGCAATGTAAGGTGCTTTTAGATAATGGTTGTAGCCTACTACTTGGCGGACCATCTTGGAAGTCAATTTTACTGCTTTACATTCAATCACAAGCAGAGGATAAAACTCTTCGGTAGGATGTATGTCTTTGGCAAAACAAAGAATGTCGATGCGTCTTGTTGGAAGCGTTCCCACCAATGAACGTAAATGGGGAATTTGCGAAAGCTCTTTCTCCACAGAAATTGAACTTGCAGGGAACTCTAGTTTCTCAATTAGATCGTAAAGCAACTGAACTCGAACACGTTCCTCAGGAAGCGCCGATACAGTTGCTTTACGAACAGGACAAGTCAAACGAGCAAGATCCACGCTGCTATTTTTCTGGCTCAATGATGCCATAGTTATTGTCTTTACGGCGGTAAATAACTTTTAGTTTTTGGTCTTCTTCGGCACGGAATACAATAAATGCATCGCCCGAAAGTTCCATCTTCATTACAGCTTCATTGTAATTAAGTGTCTTTAGAGGGCGAGTTTCTTCACTTACGATACGGTGTGGAGTATATTTTTGAATAAGATCAGCTGTGTTCTCTGATAAGATCTCATCATTAACCTCGTTCAGCACTTCGTCTTCTCTGGCATCGAGAATTTTAACATTGATGTTTTCTGAGGCTCCACCTCTTACCTGATGCTCATGAATACGTCCCTTATAGCGTCGGACTTGAGCTTTTAGTTTGTCAACAGCTCTATCCATAGATGTATAAATGCTGTCACTTGTCGCAGTAGAACGAACCATAAGTTGTTCAAGCTTCATTGTTATATCAACCCGATGGTCAAGCTTTTGAATGTCCATGACAATATCAACATCAATGACTCGACTAGAGAAGCGTTCAATTTTTTGAATTTTTTCAATGGCATATTGCTGCATGGCATCTGTTACCATGACATGACGCCCTAAGATTGAAATGTTATACACATCATCTTGGAACTTTTCGGCAACGGACTTGTGGCTCATACGTACCTCTGTGACTTATAGTTGGAGATGCATATTGCACGCCGACACGACCTGTGACTTTTTGCGCACAATATCCAATGCACCGAAGAGGGCTCGAACCTCTAACCACCCGGTTCGAAGCCGGGTACTCTATCCATTGAGCTATCGGTGCTGATGAAAAGTCAGTGTAACTAAGTGCAGATTTGCATGCAATTGAAAAGACTACTCAAGGTTTTCTAAGTCAAATATCATCTACGCTAAAACTGTCACTGTCTGAGTTGGATGCGTCGCCTTCACTTTTTTGGTTGATCAAGTCTACATTTTGCTTTTGTTTAGCTTTATCAGCTTCTGCTTGTTGCACCTCGCCCCAAGCCTTTAATTTCGCCAGCCCCTCCCCTGTCAACATTGAATAAATTCCTAGGGCTATAAAAAAAAGTCCTGTGAGTCCAAGACCTATCGCTCCCGCGGTACCAACAAAGGGTATCGCTGCAAAAAGAACCACTGCAATGATAATAGGGATTGCGATCTTCGCGATTAAAATGACGGTATCACTGAAAATAGAGTCTTCAGTCAGCTCCCTCTTGTCTTCAAGCTGTTCTATATTGTCATGATTGTCAGCCTGCTCAATATTCGAGATATTTTCGTCTGATTCTGAGCCTGAGCCTGAATATGAAAGTATTGGATCCATAAAATCTCCATAATAAATTATTACACACTTTCTAATTATACCATCACTACTAATTATTTAAAACTAAAAAATATTCATAAACAATAAATTCTTGACATCACACCTTGTATATGCTATCTTCTAATACTCGACTTTGCAAAATAATAATTACCGCAGAGCTACAGAGAACGCAGAGGAACCCCGGAGAGGCTTCATGACTAAAAAATGTAGAAAGCTCTGATTATTTCTGTTAAAAAACTGCGCTCTCTGTGGCTCCTCGGTAAATTTCTCAGCTATCTATAAATTATACAAAGTCGAGTACAAATAAGGAATCATATGAATGACCAAAGTTTACTCAGTAGTATACAAAACCCACGCATTAAACAAGTTGTAGAACTAAGAGAGCGCTCCGCGCGAAATGATTCAGGCTTTTTCATTATTGAAGGTTACCGAGAGCTTTTTCGCGCCTTAGGCGCAAATCAGACTCTTGAAAGTCTCTTTATATGCCCTCCCTTATTTTTAGGCAGTAATGAACATGCCCTCATCGCACGCGCACAGCAAAATGGGGCACGAATCTTTGAATGCACTGAAAAAGTTTTTCACAAAATTTCTTATCGAGACAGGCCAGATGGTTTAGTTGCTATAGCACACCAAAAGCATCTTACACTGGATTCTTTGAACGCTCAAATTTCAGCAAAACAAAATCCTTTTTTCGTTGTCGCAGAAGCAATTGAGAAGCCTGGTAACTTAGGGACTATTTTACGTTCATCAGATGCTGTTGGGGTCGATGGAGTCCTAGTCTGCGACCGCTGTACCGATATCTATAATCCAAATGTCGTTAGAGCCAGTGTGGGCACACTTTTCACCATCCCTGTGGTCGAAGCAGAAGGCAAAGAGACGTTAGCGTGGCTCAAGAAAAATAAGATACAAATCCTTGCAGCGACTCCTAGTGCAACAGTCGAATACACAGCGGTCGATATGCGTGGTCCCCTTGCAATAGCTGTGGGGACAGAACAACTTGGGCTTTCAAAGTTATGGATGGATCAAGCAGATCTTCAAGTCCGTATCCCGATGTGTGGAGTTGCAGACTCCTTAAACGTCGCAATGGCAACAACTCTATTACTTTATGAAGCTTTGCGACAACGCAGAGAAGGATCCATCCATGCTTGAAGTACTTTACGTCGACAACCACATTCTTTTAGTCAACAAACCTGCAGGTCTGGCGACTCAGCCGAGCCCAACTTCAGATGAAAGTTTAGAATCGCTTTGCAAGGAATGGGTAAAAGAGCAGTATAAAAAGCCTGGGAATGTCTTTCTGCATGCGATCCATCGTCTAGATAAACCAGTCTCAGGAATCGTTCTTTTTGCGAGGACGAGCAAGGCGTTAAGCCGCCTGAACGAATCTATGCGCGAACACGAAATGCAAAAAGTCTATATAGCATTAGTCGAAGGTCATTTGAAGGATTCAGAAGGTCGTTTAGAGCACTACCTAGTCCATGGCGACCATATTGCTCACCTTGGAACGGAAAAAACAGCCGGAGCTAAACGCGCCTCTTTGAAGTATATTGTCAAAGAAAGAAAGGGGGATTGCTCTCTTCTTGAAATTACGTTAGAAACAGGACGTTATCATCAAATTCGCGCCCAAATGGCCGCTATTGGGCATCCAGTTGTCGGCGACACTAAATATGGCAGCTTTAAAGTATACCCAAATCAGGGAATTGCTCTTTGCCATGCACGTTTTTCCTTCCCACACCCTATCTCTAAAGAACAACATTCTTATGCTTTAGCTAATACCTTTTAGCTTCTAATAAACAATCTTGAAATCTACATAAGAGTTTGTAGACGGCCTATAACTCACCTCAATACGATCAATCGAAAAAGTGGATTTAAGCAAATCTAAGAAAGCTTTCAAAGAACTTTGTTCACCTTGAGCATAAATCTCTACTGCCCCATTTGGACAGTTGCGGATAATGCCTTGTATTTTCAGTTTTTTTGCATAAACTTGCGCTTGTGCTCTGAATCCAACACCTTGGACACGGCCGTAAACAATCGCATGTAATTCAAGTCGCGGAAAGCTCATCACAACACTCCGAGGAAGGCTCATTTATATGGGGTGACTTTGCATAGCATTCAACTAAAGGTTCACCCGGCTGGAAGTTGAGAATTAGCTCACGTATCCTCGCAGGACTGTCAGCCTTGCTTATCTGCTCTCGAAAAGCACGTGTAGAAGCTGATTTTTTAAAATACCAGCATCCAACCCGACGCATATCAATGGAAACGCGTCTAGCAGACTGATAAGCTGTTGTATATAAAAAATGCTCGTAAAGCGCTTGTCGGCATTCTTCAAATTCACGTTCTAGAGCTTCTTGTCCAGTAAGCAGCCTGATACTATCTTCAACAATCCAAGGCTGTCCAAGGGTTCCCCTTGAAATCAAAACAGCATCACATCCAGTATATTCAAACATACGTTTCACGCTGTCGGCATCAAATAGATCTCCATTGCCAATAACCTGAATGGTT
This sequence comes from Parachlamydiaceae bacterium, assembly GCA_013813265.1. GTDB lineage: Bacteria > Chlamydiota > Chlamydiia > Chlamydiales > Parachlamydiaceae > JACCRY01. Next base: position 3,034 of record JACCRY010000176.1, on the reverse strand, counting down.
GTGGCGGCTTCTTTGGCTGCTTTGATATAGTCCCAGTTAGCCGGACCCTTATAAGCCTGCTGACGCGTTCTTCCATGAACGCAAATAGCACTGGCTCCGGCAGCTTCAGCGATTTTTACAATCTCCGGTGCATTGATAGACGATTCATCCCAACCGGCCCTAATTTTAACTGTCACTGGAATATTCACAGCCGCTTTCATATTAACAAGGATTTCACCGATCAGTTGCGGATTTTTTAGTAGACCAGAACCGCTGCCGTCTTTAGTGATTTTATCTACCGGGCATCCACAATTAAGATCGACAGTATCAAACCCTAACTCCTCAATCATGCGAGCGGCCCTTCCTGCAATTTTAGGATTGCTTCCACAAATCTGCCCTCCGATCGGATGCATATTTTTATCATAATCCAAAATGTGGAAAGTTCCTCGATCATTTCGGATAAGGGCATCCATCTTGACCATTTCAGGAAAAATAAGGCCGGGTCTATATTGCGAGGTCATTTTACGGAAAGGAAAATCGGAACAGCCAGCTAATGGAGCATAAAAGATGTTATTTGGCAGCTCAATATTTCCGAGTTTATAAGGTGTTTGAAGGAATTGTTTATTCATAAGATTGCAATCACCACAGCTCTAACTGCGAATTGAATGATTTGCAGTGCAATAAATGCTATAATAGGACTGATGTCCAACATTCCTAGAGGAGGAATAATGCGTCTAAATATATTAAGATAAGGATCCGTATAGAAGGCAACGAATTGCATAAGTCGTGATCTGCTAAATTCCGGGAACCACGACCCAAAAATGCGAACAAGAAGAAGAAGCCAATAAACTAAGAAGACAGTATCTATAAACTTTAAAATCAACATCGAGAACTCTTTAGGTAATAATGAGCCTTAATCTTACCAGATTTTCGATGTTAAAGCTATCATTAAATGTTTAGGTTCATCAGGTTAAACAACAAGGGACCTAAGAGACACGAAAGACCTAAAGAACAAAGTACAGTCTTTCGTCTCGCCTCATGTCTCTTAGGTCCCTCTTACAATTAAACTTCAACCAATTCCTCTTCCAAGGACAATGTTGGAGCTGGAATCTTTTTGTTACCGCTAGCTGCTTGAGCCTTACGCTCCTTAGAGACTTGCATGACCTGAAGCTCGATTTCTTCAAGAAGTTTATCATTCTTTTTAAGCTCTTCACGAACTGTATCGCGGCCTTGACCGAGACGTTGACCTTTGTAGCTGAACCATGCACCTTTTTTATCGATGATGTTATATTCAACCCCAAGATCAATGACTGTTCCAGTTCTAGAAATTCCTTCGTTGAAAAGAATGTCAAATTCTGCAATTTGGAACGGAGGAGCCATTTTATTTTTTACAACTTTGACTTTAACACGGTTACCAACGTCTGCAGTGTCTACACCACCTTTAATTCCGCCAATGCGTCGGATGTCAAGACGAATGGAAGCATAAAACTTCAGCGCACGTCCACCGGGTGTTGTCTCAGGGCTGCCATACATAACGCCAATTTTGTCGCGGATTTGGTTAATGAAAATAGCACAAGTATTACTTTTGGCTAGCGTAGCAGTTAGCTTTCTTAAGGCTTGTGACATAAGACGCGCCTGTAGACCTACAAACTGATCTCCAATTTCACCTTCTAATTCTGACTTAGGCACCAGAGCAGCAACAGAGTCGATCACGATGACATCAACAGCATTTGATCGCGCTAACGCTTCTGCGATATTAAGGGCTTCTTCACCACAATCAGGTTGACAGATCAACAAGTCATCAAGGTTGACACCAATTTTAGATGCATAAGCAGGATCAAGAGCGTGTTCTGCATCGATATAGGCTGCAACACCGCCATTTTTTTGAGCATTCGCTACAATATGAAGAGCAAGTGTTGATTTTCCTGAGGATTCTGGTCCAAAAATCTCAACCACTCGACCTCGAGGGACGCCCCCGATTCCAAGCGCCACATCGAGTGTAAGGGCTCCGGTTTTAATTGAGCTTACTTCCTTAAGAGCAGATTGGCTGCCCAAAGACATAATTGCACCGTCGCCAAATTGCTTTTTAATTTGGGCTAAAGCTTGTTCGAGTGCTTTCTTGCGTTCTAGATCTTGCTGTGCCATAAGGGACTCCATTTAAAGGTTTCAAGGCTCTCAAAGTAAAGAGCATAACGCAATTGATAATTCCTATGCTATTAGAGATTCACAAGATTTAACGTTGACAAGGAAAGAAAGATGCCATAGTCTTGGGCTTCAATTTTTAAGGGAAAATTGCATAACTCAAAAGCAGACCACCTGTTAGTTTTGTTATTTAGTTTTCAAGCCTTCCCTTATGAAAAAGTCACAAAAAATAAAAAAGGGGTTCTCATGGCCGATCTTGCAGAAAATTACATCGTCCGCTTCATCAACATTGCCAAAAAAAAAGATGGGATGTTTGCCAATTACAAAGTTAAAGGTATTAAAGGCGGAACAACATTCAGCACATCCATTTGCGTTGATTTGAATGCAGCTGACATGGACCCTTCACACACACTTGAGCAAATCATTGAACAGTGCGCTCAGATGGCAGTACGCGAATTTAAGAAATCCGAGCTTCAGTTTGAAGGAATGATTGCCAACTAAATGTAGCTTTGTGTAAGCTTCATATGTCTTATCTGGGTGTAGCGCAGCTTGGCTAGCGCACTTGCCTGGGGGGCAAGGGGTCGCAGGTTCAAATCCTGTCACTCAGATTTTTTTTCTCTCAATCACTAAAGGGCATCCGATGAGGGATGTCCTTTGTGTATTTAGTAAATAGCTAGTGGATGTACAAAATGTATTTTAGATTGATCAATCAAATTAGACATAGCATACTGTTTATTATAGTTTTCTTTGCTTGTGGAACAGTCTCTTTGTCAGCTTTTGCAGATTTTTAGGCATGGTTCAGAAATGACCAAAATTAGGTAACATAAGGCGATCACGAGCCTGCCCACTTTTAGGCCGGTTTTTTAAAAAATGATTTTCTGGATTTAAGAGATTATTTAAGCGGCTTGTTTAA
>JACCRY010000174.1 GCA_013813265.1 Parachlamydiaceae bacterium | reverse complement strand
GTCCGGGTGGACTCTACCAAATGGTAAGCGGAATATTCTTTGCCGCTTTTACGATCTATTTTGAGGGTCTTTTTGATAAACATAGCTCTACTCTAACAGAATAAAAAAATAAAAAAAAGAGAATTCGATAAAAGCTGTAAAATTCAGCCACTACAAATGGAGGCTAAAATGTTCATAACTCCCATGTGGCTGAAAATTAGTGGGTTACGCGATTGGTTAAATTATTTGTATGACGAAAAAAGAGTAAATTTCTCAGAAGAGTGGTGAACTTGGGTAAGGAGTTTTGTTTTTTGTTTAATAAGACTTTTCCTGCATGAACTAAGTCCCTAGCATGCGTGAAATTTCTTGCTCACGTGAGCCTTCAGCCAAAGTCTGAATCTCCGTAGCTGTACGCCCCTTCTTTTCAGCCTTGGAAATTTGCAAATGGACTGCGGCTTGTTTGGCAACTTGAGGAAAGTGGGTAATACAAAGAACTTGATGATTGACGCCAATTTCACGAAGCTTCTCCCCAATTAATGTGGCAGTCTTTCCTCCAACGCCCTCATCTATCTCATCAAATACAAGTGTCGGAGTTTTCTGTTTGCCTGCTAAAACAACATGCAAAGCCAAGAGCACCCTGGAAAGCTCTCCACCGCTGGCACATTCTCTAATTGGAATTCGATGTTCCCCTACATTTGGAAGAAGGAAAAATTCTACATGATCGTCACCAGAACGTGAACGTTTTTGAGGAGCTAGATCGACCTGAAACTCTACTTTTTCCATGTTGAGGCCACTTAGCTGTTTAACAATTTCTACTCCAAACTCTTTTGCGGCTTTTTTTCGCTTTATCGTTAATTTTTCAGCTAACTTCTGATTGATAATCGCAACTTCAGAAAGCTCCTCTTTAATTTTTTCAATTGCCACATCGCTATTTTCTAATTCTAGAAGTCTTTTAGAGAGCTGTTCTTGATATTCTTGAATTTCCGTAAGCGTCGTCCCATATTTGCGTTTCAGTTGACTAATCAGTGTTAGCCTATCATTAAGCCTTTCGCAACGCATTGGATTGCAATCAATACGACTATGATAAGCTGTCAAAGTATAGGCAACCTCCTGTAACTCAATTGACGCTGTAGCAAATGACTCAAATGTAGAAGAAAGTGCTGGGTCTAATGCTATAAGTTCATTAAAGAGACCTTTTTGTCTATTAAGAAGCTGTATAACTGAATGCTTCTCACCATTTAAAATATCAAGAATAGAAGCACTTTTATTTGAAAGCTCTTCTCCACTCATTAAAAGGGAGTATTCTGCAAAAAGTTCTTCATCCTCCCCTTCCTTCAATGCAGCTTCTTGCAACTCTTCAAGTTCGTTTAAGCATGTTTCAATTTCTCTAAGCCTCTGACCTTCGCCACTCACAAGAGAACTCAAAGCACTTTGCAACAAAATTTCCTTTTCCCACGAATCTTTAAATTGAAACACCTCATCTTCTAGCTCTCCATAAAGGTCAATAATATTGCGATGAGCCTCAAGTGAAAGTAGATGCCGCGTAGCATGCTGACTCACACTTTCAATAAGAAGGTCACCAACAGCTTTAAGAATGGAAATTTGTACAAACTGGTTATTGATGAAAGCGCGACTTTTCCCATTAGATGAAATTTCTCGTCTAATGATAAGATCTGCATCCGCATCGCAGTTAATGCCTGCATCTTCAAGAATTGCTTTTAGGTCTGATTGTGCCACACCCTCAAAAAGAGCTTCAACAGCCCCTTTCTCTTTTCCTTTGCGAATGAGATTGGTGTCAGCCCTAGCGCCCATAATAAGACCCAGAGCGTGTATGATGGCAGACTTTCCTGATCCAGTTTCACCTGTGATGACATTCAGCCCTTTTTCAAAAAAAATTTCGGCTGCCTCTATGAGAATGATATTAAAGATACGAAGTTCTTTTAGCATAATAATATCCTTTTTATTGACTGAAGCGGTAAATGATCAACTTATCTACTGTCGGAGCACCCATCTGCATTTCAGGAAAACCTTCCCCTTTATTTAAAGCAGTGATCACTTGGTTTTGCTGCTCAAAATTTAGTGTATAAAGGATCCCATCACTTTCTACTGCCATACCTCGCACATCATTGTAAGAAAGAACATTTTCTTTCGGATGTGGTTTGAACGTAGGTAATAGAGCGATAAAAGCTATCAAAAAAGCCAGCACAGATCCACTGAGAAACAGGTAAAGAAAAAAGCGCATATTCATATAGACATCACTGAATAGAATTTAAAGTTTTGAAATGCAATTTCCCCACTTGACCCAAAGCATCGATCCCATAGCGCCTTACAAACAGCTTCCCAGCTTCAATTGTCGCGCTTGAAGCCCCTTTAGGCAACTTTATGGAAAACTCCTCTCCCAACATCTGCAAACCCAAGAGAAACGCCTCACGTGCCAAAATCGAAGCTGCAGCTACAACAAGATCTTCTTCAGCGCGATGACGCTGAAATACATCAAGTTCTAAATTTTTACGTTTAAGAGCCGTCAAAACAACACGTTCATTGGCAAATTGGTCGACGACAATATTTCGGCAACCTGTTCGTGTCACAAGCTGCTCAATTGTGGTCGCATGCCCCCATGCAAGCAAGTAGTTAAGATTCTTAAACTGAGCGTAAAGCTCATTATATTTTTGAGGGTTGATTTTAACAATATGGTGCACATAATTGGCACGAATAATTTTAGCTAATTTTAAAATTGCTAAATCATTAAGGTCTTTAGAATCTTTAACTCCCATTGCCTTAAGTTCTAAAGCACTTTGGCTAGTCGCATAAACTCCCGCAATACATAATGGGCCGAAAAAGTCCCCTTTACCTGATTCATCAATCCCAATGCGGCTCTTAATAGAAGATTCTTGTTCAGAAACTTTTACTCCTGAACTTCGAGTATTTATAGCTTTATCTACACTCATTTCAGCTTGTATCTTCGGGTAGCTATACGTAAAAGTTTGCAAAATAGGTTCTAGATAAAACTCGATAAATTCGGCCTTTTCTTTCCCTTGAACCACTAGTTTTCCAGAGCTATACAATGTACAAGAGATCCCTTTTTTTTTGGCTGAAAAGAGCGTGTATGGAGGTTTGGAAATAGTAAACCCTTGAGATTCAAGGTCTGTAACCATCTGGCTCTCAAGCTTAACGTCTATTGTTGTCACAAAATTTGTCGATTCTGACATCTAAGTTCTCCTCAATGATGGAAGTATAGAGATAATAGACGAAGAGAAAAAGCAAAAAATGTACTGCATATTAATTTGGAACTAAACGATTTATGAATCACGTGCTTCTTTCACTGCTCCCGCAGAGGCTGTGAAAAAATTCGAAATAATGCAGCAGTTAGGCGAAAGTTGCAGCTGATGTAATTCTTGACGACGTCGTAGCTATAGCTACGACCGAGAAGAGAAGTGCGTCAGATGCAACTTTTCA
>JACCRY010000173.1 GCA_013813265.1 Parachlamydiaceae bacterium | reverse complement strand
GTGAAAAAATTGGAAAGATGCTTCAGTTGGCTGAAAAGTTGCAGCTGACGCACTTCTCTCCTCGGTCGTAGCTATGGCTACGACGTCGTCAAGAATTGCATCAGCTGCAACTTTCGCCTAACTGCTGCATTATTTCGAATTTTTTCACAGCCTCTGCCATTCACCAAAAAAATCATTTCTATGGAATCCAATTCCACCCTGAGCTCAATGACACAGAACAAGGGTTTGATATTTTAAAGTACTTTGCATCTAAGGTTGCTGGATGTCCAATGAACCCTAACGAGATTGACATTGAAGAGATTCTACAGAAGATCCGTGCACAAGTTGGAAATAACGTAGTGATATGTGCTATTTCCGGAGGAGTCGATTCCACAGTCGCAGCCACTTTAATTGACCGGGCGATCGAATCTAAACTCCATTTAGTCTATGTCGAAAACGGCCTAATGCGCACTGAAACAGAACAAAGAGTCATTTCATTATTTGAAAATGCTCCTATAATTCATGCAGAGCAACTCTTTCTGGACTCATTAAAAGGAGTGACAGATTCTGAAACAAAAAGAAAAATCATCGGCAAGTTAAGGCTTATTGCGAATTCGGGCTAAGATTGATGCTAAGACCCGGATGGGCCTTAGCAGCAACTTTAGCTTTCCACGGATTTGCATAACCTTGAACAATCGATCCACTTTGATTCATGTGAAAAAAACACAAACAAAATGAGCACTCCAGCCCTAGACTATAATAAGGAAGGTCTTCAGCCTGGTTAAACAAAGTCAAAATGTGTCAAGAAAAAAATATGTTCAACTGTAAGGACTTGTCTCAACTTTGTTCGTCTTCGACTTATCGAAGGCGCCCGTCGCTAGCACGTCATCGCATTCAAATCGTCTGTTTGTCCCACAAATATTACAATTCTGCACACAACCTATTTTAAAACTATTCAAAAATAATTTTATTTAAATATCAAATTGTAAATTTAATATTATTTATAATGTCATTTCTTATTGTCTTAAATTAATCGGACGCCCCTTATTCCTCAAAAGTTAACTCAAAACATAGATCTTTAAAATTATAATAAACATTTAAATTAAACATATTTGACAGAAATGATAAATTGTAATATAATAAATAAACATTATAGTAAAAAAATTAAAAAAAGGAAAGTTTATGATTACTGCTATTTCTGCTTTTACAAACATTAATAATTTAAACATAGTAAGCGCCCCTTCATCGACACAATTACGCCCTCTTTTATTACCTGAATTGTTAAAAAATATATTTGCTCACCTAGACATAAAAACATTAGGTTGTATATCACTCGTTTCAAAAGAATGGAATATTGAAAGTTCACGGGATGAAATTTGGACAGTAATTAAAAATGAATTTAAAGTAAAAGGCCCCAATTTCAAATCTCAAATTAGAGAATTAGAAGTTGGATTAGATAAAATTTATGTTCAAATAAAAAAAAAGATGTTTGATAGTGCTGCAAAGAAAGATTTCTTTTGCAAGTTTACAGAAACTTTATTTAAAGATAATATTCGTAAAATTGAGACTAATAATTTTTTTGAAGATTCTGGATTTGTATCTTCTTTAGTCACTCTTACATTAAGTAAGGTTAAAAAAATTTCAATTAGTGACCGCAATATTACTAATTTCCATATTTCTGAAAAAGTTGTGTTTATTATTAGAAATGAGGGTTTTACCTTTCAAGGAAATAATGATTTCAAGAATAGGAATCTGCAATTAGACCATCCAATAGAAATCAACCATTCAAATTTTAATTTTTATTCTAACTTTTGCACGAGTGTTACATTTGGCTCTTCAATTTTATTGAAATGGGATCAAAATAATATTTTAGGTAAAAGTTCATCTCATGCATGGATAGAAAAAAACTCTTTACTAAATCCGATGAGTGAAAATGATGATTTTGTCATTTGCAATCTCTTGAGATAAATTTCTAAAATAAACGAAGTGGGCATTTGGACAAAACGATTCGTGAATAGGAGTGGCCTTTTAAAGTCGTCCATCAAGTCATTCTGTCCACCTTCGTTCATTCCGGTCCATCAGAAAGAACCTGTAAAAAATTACTTACAGGCTCTTTCAAGAAAAAATTGCAGCATCAATTGATACGGTTTAACAACATATTGGAAAAACCTCTTTTTCAATATTTCAAAGACTGTTTCATTCTTCCTGCCGACAGATACCATTTCAAATTTTTCGGCTTCTTTGATATAAGGGTCTTCTGCATCCCCCCGGTTAAAGTAGCGATCTATAAGATCGCAGGAAAAATATAGACTACTTTTCAATAATCGTCTTCGAGCAAGCTGTAAGCCTACATCCTTACCATCTTTGAATTCTTGTTCTACAAACTTAGGCTCTCTAACATTTATCGGCAAAGGTTTCAAACGATTTAACCTAAGCCCCTTATCCATAATGCTAAATTGATCGTATATTTCCCCCTTTCCCTCCACATTCATATTCGTAAAGTAATGTGGTAATGAATGAAGAAAATGCTCTGCTCCAGTTAGTCGCTTCTGATTAAACCGTTTATCATGCAAAATCCAAACGACTTCATATCCCGCCTTTTTATAATCCTGATTACGTTCATAAACTTCATTGGATGAAATTGGGGAACATTGAATTTCAAAAATCAGTTTTTTATCCTCCCAGACAACATCAGCAATTCGATTAATTTTAGGGAAACGTTTTTCTAAGAAACACTCCCCTTCAGGCAATACATGCAAGATATAGAGCTGCACATTTAAATGCTCATGAGTCTTTCCATTTTGTCTGCATTCGCGCAACGCATCTAAATGATAGAAATGATCCTTCCGATGAAATCCTCCACGTCGACGGAGAGACCCTTCACATTCCAGACAATAATAATCCATTTGCTTGAAGGCATCTTTTGCAAAAATCAATTTTTTATCGCGATCATACGCATAAAGCTGCATCTTTTTTCCTGAATAAACGACATCAATAACAGATTTTATCTTTTTTGTAAAGCTTACCCCTTGACAGGAATACTCTTCTTTAGCGATGATCACCCTATTACCATAAGTTTTTTTCTTTCTGGTTTGGCCAGCTCTAGGAGTCATGACAAAACTAAATTTTAAAACAGTCTTTCCACCGCAGTATCAACTAAAAGTTGATGAGCTTGCAACGCTTGCAAAAGAGCAAGGCTTTATCACCTATGAAGAGATAAACGAAATTCTACCTATGAATTTCGACTCTGCAGAATTGATCGACCAAGTTCTTATTTTTTTGAGCGGCCTGGACGTTCAAATACTGAATCAATCTGAAGTAGACCGTCAGAAAGAGCGCAAAAAAGAAGTCAAAGAAATGGAAGGACTTCCTAAGCGCTCTGAAGGCTCTCCGGATGACCCTGTGCGGATGTATTTAAAGGAAATGGGCTCTGTCCCCCTTCTTAGCCGCGAAGAAGAAGTCGAAATTTCTAAGCGCATCGAAAAAGCACAGATTCAGATTGAAAAAATCATCATGCGTTTTCGTTACTCAACGTATGAAGCAGTTTCGATTATCAACTATTTAATACACAATAAAGAACGTTTTGATAAGTGTATCACAGAGAAAGAAATTCCCAATAAAGCAGAATTTTTAGCCTTGATGCCTCGGCTTATGGAATTGCTTAAGAAGGAAGATGATCACTTTGAAGAACTGCTCATAAGGCTTCAGGATGTTCTTTTAAAGAAAAATGAAAAGAATGAAATTCTTGAAGAGATTGAGAAATCTAGAATTAGGACTCAAGCTTACTTGAGAAGGCTTCATTGCAGACATAATATCATTGAAGACTTCGTTGAAGTCATCATGCGCGCCCACGATCGTTTCTTAACATTAGAAAAAGAAATGATCGAGCTTGCTCCACGTGCCGAGCGTAATAAATTTGCAGCCATGAAACTTGCTGCAATTAAGCGCAAACTCACAAAAAAAGAGCTTGCCGCAGGTCGGTCACTCGATGATTTCAAAAAAGATGTCCGCATGCTTCAACGTTGGATGGACAAAAACCAAGACGCTAAACGCGAAATGGTTGAATCCAACTTGCGTCTTGTGATCTCGATAGCAAAAAAATATACAAACCGCGGACTTTCCTTCCTCGACCTAATTCAAGAAGGGAATATGGGCCTGATGAAGGCTGTCGAAAAATTTGAATATCGACGAGGTTATAAGTTTTCTACCTATGCAACTTGGTGGATTCGACAAGCTGTGACTCGAGCTATTGCCGATCAAGCACGTACAATCCGAATCCCCGTTCATATGATTGAAACAATTAATCGTGTGCTCCGTGGTGCCAAAAAGTTGATGATGGAAACAGGTAAAGAACCTAGCCCTGAAGAACTCTCGAATGAACTTGGACTTTCGCCGGATCGTATCCGTGAAATTTATAAAATTGCCCAACATCCAATTTCCCTTCAAGCTGAAGTCGGAGATGGTGGTGAGAGTCAATTTGGTGATTTCTTGGAAGATACAGGTGCAGATTCTCCGGCTGAAGCGACTGGTTATTCGATCCTAAAAGACAAAATGGGTGATGTTCTTGAGACGCTTACAGATCGCGAGCGCAAAGTTCTCATTCACCGTTTTGGATTGGCCGATGGAAAACCTAAAACACTTGAAGAAGTGGGTGTGGAATTCAATGTTACACGGGAACGTATCCGTCAAATTGAAGCAAAAGCACTTAGAAAAATGCGACACCCTACCCGTTCGAAGCAGCTTAAGGCGTTCCTTGATCTTCTTGAAGCGGAATAATTCCAAAGCTCTAACCCCTGGCGTGCCCTTCAGGGCTACACCAGGGGAAACAAATATATCGCTCTTTCAGAGCTAAGTGTTTTTCTCCATTTTTACCCATAGTGGGTCTGACAAGAAAAAAAAGGTGAGCTCTGAAAGAGCGGTATATTTTTTTCCCCTGGTGTAGCCCTGAAAGGGCAAACTAGGGAATAAACCTTAGGGATTGAGTCTACCCCCTGGAAAACTAAAATGCATCAAATGGCATTTCTTCGTAGCAAAAAAAGTGGTTAACTGCCCATAGGGCGTACAAATGAATACCGAAAAGAAATCCCAGCCTAACTTAGACTCCGCTAAGGTACTTCAATTAGTCAGTGCTGAAGGAATTCTAACTCGTGTACTCAAAGGCTTTGAACCTAGAAAGCCGCAGCAAAGCATGATGTGTAATGTTATTGAAGCTTATAATGACAATGGCATTGCACTCATCGAAGCAGGAACAGGCACAGGAAAAAGTCTTGCTTATCTGCTTCCTGCTATTCTTTGGGCACTTGAACACCATCAACGTACTTTAATTTCCACTCATACGATTGCACTTCAAGAGCAATTGATCTATAAAGACATCCCACAGCTGACTAAAGCGCTTAACCTTGATATTAAAGCTGTCCTTGTCAAAGGAATGAGCAACTACCTTTGTCTCCGCAAATTCTATGAAACCGAACAAGAAAAGCTTCTGATGTCTCCTGAAGAGCGTGTCGAATTCGATCAGATTGAAGCTTGGGCTGAAACGGCGATAGAAGGATCTAAAACAGCCCTTCCGATGATGCCCTCTCATTCTCTATGGGACCGTGTTCGCGCTGAAAGCGACACTTGCACGCACATGAAATGTCCCCATTACAAACGCTGCTTTTTCTTTAAAGCTAGAGCTCAAGCTGAAGAAGCGCAAATTCTAGTGGCTAATCATCATCTCTTATTTGCCGACCTCTCTGTGCGTGCCGAAGCAGACAATTATAAAGGCCAAGCTATCCTACCTTCCTATACGCGGATCGTGATCGATGAAGCTCACCATATTGAAGACATTGCGACTGATTTTTTCGGAGCAAAAATCAGTAAGTTAACCATTCTCAGACTTCTAGGCCGTATTGCCTCTGAAAATCAAAATAAAGCTGCTCAGGGGAAGCTAGTTCCCCTTAAAGAGAAAATCCAATATTTTTTTTCAAAATCATCTGACCCTGCAATTAGTTCACTACTATCGCGCCTAACTCTTGATTTAGCCGGTCTGCGTCGTGATCTTCAACACTGTACAGCTGAGGCCTTTCAGGCCATGAATGACTTCGTTGATCGCCTCTCATATGCGGCATCTTCTCAAGAAGAACTTATGCAGGGCGAATCTAAATTACGTCTTTTGCGTTCACATCATGAACTTCCTCAATGGCAGATGTTAGTGATGCCAAAAGCTCAGCTTTTGATCACTTCTCTTTTACGATATGTGCAAGCACTCTCAAGCTTGGAAGGTGACCTTTTAGCTCTTAAACATGACGCCTTTCAAGAGCAAACAAAAAATTTACGTCAAGATATCGTTGCCTTTACAAACCGTCTAGATGAGCAGGCGATGCTTCTTCAAAAACTCATTATTCTCCCCCCGCAAGATGAAAAGGTGCGATGGATTGAACTAAAAAATTCAAAACTTGTTAGCAATGTTTCCATCCAGGATGCGGATTTAGACGTTTCTAAATCGATGGTGGACTATCTTTTTAGCAAATTTTTGACAGTTATCCTTTGTAGTGCAACATTAACAACAAATAGGCACTTTGATTATATTCGAAAACGCTTAGGAATAACCAAAAACCAACTTTTACAGAAAAAGATCACCGAAAATATCTACGATTCTCCATTTAATTATATGGAGCAAGCTTTGCTTGCCATTCCCACAGACCTCCCGACACCTCAACATGAAGATTTTATTAAAAAAGCCACAGAACAAATCTGGCAAGCTGTAGAGGTTAGCAGAGGGAGCACCTTTGTGCTTTTCACATCCTACAGCATGATGCAAGTTTGCCATGAAATTCTTGCAGAACGCTTAAAGGCAAACCGATACCATTTGTTCAAACAAGGCGATGCAGAACGACAGAAGTTATTAACACAATTTAAAATTACCCCACGCTCTGTCCTCTTTGGCACGGACTCATTTTGGGAAGGCATCGATGTTGCAGGGGAAGCCCTCAGGTGTGTTATTCTTGTCAAATTGCCATTCAGAGTTCCCACAGAACCCATCATCCAAGCACGTTCGGAAGCGATTTTAGCACGTGGAGGAGACCCTTTTACCGAATACACACTTCCCGCTGCCATCGTCAAATTTAAACAAGGCTTTGGACGTTTAATCCGTCATGTCAAAGATCGAGGTTGCATAGTTTGCCTAGATACTCGCCTGCTCACCAAAAAATATGGTCAGCTTTTCATAGATAGCCTTCCTCCTTGTGGTCAAAGTTTTATTCCTGGGGATCAGCTCGAGCTACAGATGCGCAATTTCTATCGCAAAACACATCATTTAGTCGTTGGAAATAAAAAATAGGGCTCGTAACTATGAAGCGACGAAGCTCTTTATCGCCACAACAAGATATACCTGGGAAAGCCAATAGAGTATTAAACATCTTTCTATTCGCTTTCTTGCTCATGATTTTGCGCGTTTGGCATCTGACTGTAGTGCAACACGATGAGCGTGAAGAAAATGCTCTTAGGCCGCAACGACGTACTGTTATCGAGCCTGCAAAACGCGGCACCATTCGCGATCGATTTAATCTTCCGCTAGCTGTCAACCGTATCCAATACAATGCAACTCTTCTCTACTCTCCTTTAAGACAAATTCCTTCAGCCCGTTGGGAGAAATTGGAGGATGGCACCAAAAAAAAGCGCTATATGCGAAAAGAGTATATCTCAAAACTTGCAAAGCTCTATGCAGAAAAGCTTTCTTTAGATCCTGAACGCATTGAAGATCTTATTCACGCAAAAGGAGCACTTTATAATCAAATTCCATTTGTCATCAAGGAAGATATCACTGAAAAGGAATACTACTCTTTAAGAATGCTTGAAAAAGATTGGCCAGGCATCCATATGCAGAGGCTTCCGCGTCGTTATTACCCTAAAGGTAAAGTTGCTAGCGATCTTCTAGGTTACTTAGGAGCTATCAACCGTAACGAGTATGAAAAAATCATCGAAGAAATGGCAGCTTTGCAAAGCTACATTGCGGCAATGGAACTTGACGAAGAGCTGGCTCTTCCTGATGGATTCACTGATATTCAGCAGATTCGTTCACGTCTCAAGGAACTTAAAGCCAAAAGCTACTCACTTACAGATCGTGTAGGAAAAGCTGGTGTGGAAGCACGCTTTGAACGCGACCTACGAGGTTCAAGTGGGAAAAAAAGCTACCGCTCGGATGCTCGAGGAAATCTCCTTCAAGAGTTACCTGGAGGCAATCAACCACTCTCCGGAAATCGTCTACTACTCACTATTTCAGCAGAATTGCAAGAATATGCCGAAGAACTTCTCATTCAAAATGAAACAATTCGAGAAACCCGTGTAACACGTCCAGGTGTGACGCGAAATCGATTTATCGCTTCAAAAAAACCTTGGATTAAAGGAGGCGCAATCGTAGTTCTTGAACCTCAGACTGGGGAAATTTTGGCTTTAGCTTCGCACCCACGCTACGATCCCAACGACTTTATTCTTTCCGGAGACCTTCAAGTCAACAGGAAAAAATATTCTAATATCATGCGATGGCTTGAAAACGATGTACATATAGGAGAAATATGGGATCGAAAGCAGCCTTTAGAAAGAGAGTTTTATAACCCAAAGCACCACAACATCCAAGAAGAACAGCAATGGTTTTCTTGGGAATATTACTTACATACCCTTTTAGGGCCCAATAGTCCCCTTTTACCCATCTTGAACGAAATTGAAGTGGAACAAGCTTGCAATATCATTTGTTATGGGAATATTCTTCTTGAATCGCTTTCTCCTAAAGATCGGGAGCTATGTATAGACATCTGCCGCGTAGCCATTGAAGAAACACGATTTGATGAAAATTTGCTCCACGAAGTTGGAAAGCAAAAAATTCACAGCTACCTCGCTTTATCTGCGGATTTCGTAAAGCTTCAAGAAGCCTTATATGGCATGACTCGAGAACTTTTCCATGATCTCCATTTTACAAAATGGCGCAAAGAAAATGAAAAATTCTTTTTAAGTCGAAAACGATTGCAAGAGAAGAACGACAAGCGCTACGCAAAGCCATATATTGATCTGCTTGATGCGGAAGAAACTAGACAATTTAATATCTTTTGGGATAAGCAGCGTTGGGGATTTTTGGAACAATTTCTCTGCTGTCAAAACAGTGTGGATATTGAAGTCGAATTTCAGGCTTACTATGACTGGCTTCAAATTTGGCATCACGAAATTGAAAAAGGCGCCCATTCTCAACTAGCCTGGCATTCCTCATATATAACCCTAAAAACTGCATTGTTCTCGATTTCACCCTCCGAAAGAATTTCTTATTTGAAGACATTCCGCAGTTACAATGATTTAACAAGGCCTTTGCTGGCAAAAATATCATTACTCAGAAATTATAGAGAAATTCAAACAGAAAAGGATTTAGCAGCTGCATTCTATCCGCGTTACGGATATGGCTATGGACGCTCACAAGCCTATCGTCAATCAACACCGCAAGGTTCCATATTTAAACTCGTAACAGCCTATGAAGCACTTATTCAAAAATATCACACTCTTAAAGATGGACTTGCAGCTACTCATTTCAACCTAAATCCATTACAAATCACGGATAAAGGATATGCCATCGGTAAAGAAACATTTGTAGGATATACAGAGGATGGAAAGCCAATTCCACGCTTTTATAAAGGAGGAAGAATTCCTAGAAGCTTGAGCAATCACTTGGGAAAAATGGGCATTTTGGAAGCTATCGAAACTTCTAGCAATCCTTACTTCAGCCTTCTCGCAGGAGATGTCCTGAAGTCCCCTACAGATCTGGCAGATGCCGCACGGCTTTTTGCTTATGGAGAACGTACAGGCATCGATCTCCCCGGAGAAATTGCAGGAAGTGTACCAACTGATTTAGAGACCAATCGCACAGGCTTGTATGCGATGGCTATTGGCCAGCACTCTCTTGTCGTGACTCCTTTACAAGCTAGTATTGCGTTAGCAGCTATTGCTAATGGAGGAAAAGTATTAAAGCCAAAAATTGTTAAAGCAATCATGAGTTATGCGCCTTCTTTTCAAGGTGACAACTCGAATGCCGCTTACAATCCAATCAGCCTTTTCAAGCCAAAAACAATTGAAAGACGTTCGATTGACATGCCGCAAATTGTTCAAAAAATTTTGCTAGAAGGCATGCGACGCGTTCTCGTGCGTTCACAAAATGAAAGTTTATTCGCTTTATCTCGGTTGTATCGACATCATCCGGAGGCTATCAGTGATTGGGTAGACCTTAAAGACCAGATTATCGGCAAAACCAGCACCGCAGAAGCAATCGAACGGGTCGACCTAGACCCAAAAGAAGGCCTCAACATGTACAACCACGTATGGTTTGGAGGGATCTCCTATTCTAAACGCAACAATCGCATGATTTTTGTGGCTAAGGATGAATTTGGAACACCTGAAGTTGTGGTGGTTGTCTATCTACGCTTTGGCGGCTTTGGAAAAGAAGGCGCGCCCCTGGCAGCGCAGCTTGTTGCTAAATGGCGTGAAATCAAAAAGCGCATGGAAGGTACCAAGAAACCATTTTCTTCAACGTTATAACATGAACCCTGGTCGACTTAACGCTAAGCCCATACCGATTTAATTACAAAACATTCATCCCCGTTGTAAGCGTCAATTCGACCCATCTTTTTTTGCATTTTCTTTGCTCCTTCGCGCCTTTTGCTGCTTCTTTGTGTTTAAAAAAATAAACTCGACTTTGTCCTTTTTTCTGGTTCGGATAAAGCTTGTTAAGCGCAATTTATTGCTCTATTCTGTCGATTATTAGATTGTTTTTTTAACACAAAGAAACAGCAAAAGGCGCAAAGGCACAAAGATTATTTAAAATTCAGGGTATTTAGGTATAATTGACGCTCACGCTCACGCTCAAAATCTCAATCAAGCGAATGTCCGAGCGTCAATCTTAAAAAATAGTTTTCTTGCAGTTGGTTTTTTACCCAACCTTTTCACCTGTAATGCACTTTATGTCCATTGATTAGAATAGTTGCAACAGAAAACGTCACTATAGTCTTTTGCAGGCATCTTACATGGATTGGACGTCAGCCCAAAAGCTTTAATAATAGTCAGTGGAACTTCAAACTCAGTTTTGTTGCCCCACGTCATTGCACCCTCAACCTTTTTGATCAACTGGGGTACCGTTTCACCTTCTCTAGCTGTAAATCCATAACAAAAGCCTTGTTTTGCCTCCAGTGGAATTCTACGATCAGGATGTAGATCCATCTTACTAGCCTCGTAGCAAACACGGTTTAAATAAGCTTTGGCTTCGGTAGACTCAATAAATTCAAAAAAAACGGAAATTACTCTTTCTGCTTCAAAAAGATAAATTGTTTTTAAATACTTAACTGGACTCTTGTGTGGTAAATCTGTGTGATTAAATCCAAATGCAATAGGATCCATTGAAAACCTCCTTTATAAAGTTATATTTTTTGAAACTGTCCAAAAAGTTGAAGCTACATTTATTTGGAAATGAAACGTTCATTTGCAAATGAGGTTACCAGTATGAGCAATTAATACAATAGAAATATCGCCCTTTACAAGCCCAAAATACCCTAGGAGTTCAAGCAATACATTCATTGCTAAGCGCATTTGTCATGACTCAACTTCGATCAGTTTTTGAAGACTTTGAAATCGATGCCATTAAAATTGGAATGTTAGAGAGAAAAGAAATGATTGAAGAGGTGGCAAAATACATCAAGGAAAATAGAAAATCAACTTGTCCTGTTGTTGTTGATCCGGTGATGTTTTCTAAAAGTGGAGGCCAAATCATTTGCAATGAAGTCATACAATCACTTAAAGATGAAATCTTGCCCCTTGCAACTATTTTAACTCCAAATATTCATGAAGCTTGTCGTTTGCTTCAAATTTCTGACATCTCTAGTGACGCTGAAATGGAAAAGCTGCATTTGCGCTATTAGAACTAGGGCCTCAGGCAGTCATTATTAAAGGCATAAGGGATTGCTTAGTCACTAAAGGTCAATCAAGCCCTGTTTGGATTGAAGCAAAATATATTGAAACTGATAATCTACATGGTACAGGATGCACATTTTCTGCTGCTATAGCTTCATTTTTGGCTAGAAAAGAAGATCTTTTAAGCTCGGTCAAAAAAGCAAAAGAATACATTACAAATGCTATAGAAAGGGTCTAAATATAAAATAGGTCAAGGCAAAGGACCTGTATGTCATTTTAGCTCTTCCTATCCAGAATTATCTTTCACTCAAGAAGCTTGGTTTGAATCTCACGGCATATATGAAAAAATTAAAGCTCACCCCTTTGTCTTTGAATTGGGAAGTGGAGCCCTATCAAAAAGCGCGTTTGAATCCTATATTCAGCAAGATTATCTTTTTCTCCTAGATAGAATACAGGCATTTTCTATTCTTGCAGAACGCGCTCCAAACCCAGAGCTTCAAAATTATCTGCAAGATCTCGCCTACAAATCTAAAATTGGGGCCGATGAAATTTTTTATAAAAATGGTTTCATCAAACCCGACAGTGAAAAACTTCAGAAAACGCCTGCATGCAAGCGGTATACGGATGAAATGCTTATGACAGCTTAACAAATGTCATTTAATGAAGGTTTGATTTTTTTACTCCCCTGCACCTTGATCTATCAAAAAATCGGCGAGTATTTAAAACCAATGTGCCCTGATTCCAATCCATACAAAAATTGGATAGCCCAATATAGTAGTTCGGAGCGAAGAAATAGAACTGTAAAATTCATAAATATTATTGATGAGTTGGCAAATATGTCTGAGAATGAAAAAGAAAGCTTAAAAACAGTTTTTCTGAAGTCTGTTCAACATGAATTTGACTTCTGGGATGCCGTCTATTAGTAGCAGCCGTTAAAAGGCCAAACGCGAAAATCATTTAGTGGTGACAAGTTTGGCCATTTTTTAAATTGTCGCTATTTAATATTCAAACTTTTGTCGAAATCTATATTGACCTTTCTTTAAAGGTAAGGTCGAATCCTATCAATTTGCTCACGGTAATTTAATATGCTTGATACTCATACATTCGTAAAAGCTATTGACGAAAAGATCCCATTCTACTATATTCACTACATGAACACCTATTCTCTAAACAACGTCGTCGTCTTTTTCTTTGTGCCTTAGGGCACGCTAATCCCTTCTTCCCCTTATTTCTTTTACATTTTTAAACTTTAGAAAAGGACTTTTGTTGTTATGAAAACTCATTATCAAACATTTACATTATCGCTTGCCATTTTTTCCATGTTTTTTGGGGCTGGTAATGCGATCTTTCCGATCATTCTCGGGGCTACTAGTCAAATTCAAATAGGATGGGCATTCATTGGGCTCTTCATTACTGCCATCGGAGGGCCTCTTTTAGGCTTGCTGGGCGCTACCCTTTTTCATGGGCGCTGCATAGAGTTCTTTAATCGGGCAGGAAAAATTCCTGGCGCTTTACTCATCTTTGTTTCTTTAGCTTTGCTAGGACCTTTTGCTGTTATTCCGCGTTGCGTTACCGTAGCATATGTTGCTTTTGAACCTATATTGCCTTCAACTCCTTCTTGTAGGTCTAGTATTTACGTATGAAATCTATTTTTTTGTAAAAACCTTTTTCAGAAGTTATGGATACCATTAATCTGAAGATATTGTGTCCAAGATTTTTGGAAGCCACTTTCTCGATTTTCTAGGCAATACTGATAGAAAGTCGATAAAAATTGAAAACGTTCATCAAAAAGTTCATGTTTATAGCTTGGTTTCTTCGGAACATTACTCATATTGCTGCCTTCGCCCCCAAGCCACCATTGACGTTTACAAATATCTTTAAAACTGACATTCCCAGCATTTTGCATTGAATCGATCATGATCATAACCGTTGTTGTTCGCCCATGGCCTTCCCAACAATGAAAATGTAAATGTGTATCTGGTTTTCTTTGACTAAACTTAACGACAAAAGCATCCACAGCACTGTCATTTGGACGCATATGATCTGTCATAGGAATACGAACATAAGAGAGTCCTTCACTTTTAACAACTTCCTGTTCAGTATAAACCTTATCGACGAGCATCTCTATAGGCACTCTTTCATCAAGTGTATCTAAAGGTGTTTTGCTTATAATTTTATAGACTGGCAACTTTTCAGAACCTCGCGCATAGCTAATTATATCATTTTCGCCATTGATAATTTGTTTCAGCGACTTCCCCATATTCCCTAGGTTAGTTGCTGCAAAAGCACTAATTGCATCTCCATTAATAAAAATACAAGATTCTTCACGCAAATTCACGATTGTTATCTCCTCATAAATCCCTTGATAATGTGCTGTTAAGGCTCTAAATTCCTGTACAGCAGGCTGTGCACTTGCAGAAACATGTAGAAATGCTAGACCTTCCAAATTGGGAAGATCCGAATTTTCTGGGGTTTGACGAGACGTCGGGATAATCATTGAATTTGTACTTTCCCGGAAATGACGTGGCAAGTCATAACGATCCAAACTATTCAAGACAAGGGGTGCCTCTTCACTAGGAGGTAAATCGAGTAATCTTTGCTTAGACTTAGCAATTTTTTCATTCGCTTCTAAAATGTAACCTGGTTGAAGAGAGGGAAAAATACAACCTGTAAAAATTGGAATCATTAAAAACCCTATTGATATTTCTTTTAATCACAATACATACATTATAATATAAATTAAAAATAAAAAAAAGTTAAAAATAGGGGACTTAAGGGCCTCTTTAAAAGCTGTAGAATTATGCAGTTGTTTTATAGGCCACAAAATGTCGTGAATCAAGTTACTTAACAACTTAATAAAAATGACGCCAGACTTCACATAAAGCTAGTACGCCTTCAGAATGTCCAGTTACAAGTTCTTTCTCACTTGAATTTTTTAAGTTAATACGTTACACTTAAGTCTTTCAAATTTAAGGAGAATGCCTCAATGTTGCAAATCTATAAAGAACCGGAAGTGGGTGCCCCACCTGCTCAACAAAATCCAATGCCCCTCAACCAAGAAAGAGATGGTTTAATCAGTTTTCATGTAGAGGGAAACAAAATTTACTTCATTAGCCTAGGCTGCCCACGCAATCTTGTCGATAGTGAAGTGATGCTTGGTATTTTGCTGAGAGCAGGTTATGAAGTTGCCATAGACCTCCCAGAAGCCGATTTCATCGTGATCAATACCTGCGGTTTCTTAGAAGCTTCACGCTCGGAATCAATGGAAACTATTGAGGCGACCTTAAAAGAAAAGAAATCAACCGCAAAATTAATCGTCACTGGCTGCATGGTACAAACGCACAGTGCTGATATTAAGAAGTCATATCCGGCAATTGATTATTTCCTCGGATCTGGAGACATTGAAGGCATTTTAAAAGCCGTTGAATCGACCCAGCAGGGCGAACTTATTTCACGCGCCAGAAGCTATCTTGAAGTCGGCGAAGTTCCACGTCAACTGTCAACACCCAAACACTACGCTTATCTAAAAATTGCTGAAGGATGTCGCAAACGTTGCAGTTATTGCATCATTCCTGCAATCAAAGGCCCGCTTAAAAGCAAAAGCCAGGAACAAATCCTTAAGGAATTTAAAATACTTCTCGACGGTGGAGTTAAAGAGATTATTCTGATTGCCCAAGATCTTGGCGATTATGGCAGAGACCGCGGATCTAAAGAATTAAAAGCCCTCATTGACTTACTTAAGGCAATGCTCGAAATTGACAAACCTTTTTGGTTACGCCTCCTTTACCTCTATCCGGATGAAATTACTGATGAACTTATCGAGCTCATTAAAAGTGATAAAAGAATTTGCCCATATCTTGATATGCCCATTCAACATATCAATAACGAGATGCTCAAATCTATGCGTCGCACAACATCCCGCGAAGAAATCATTGCGACCATTCAAAAACTTCGAGCTGCTGTCCCGGATGTCGTCATCCGAACCAGTTTAATTGTGGGTTTCCCTGGAGAGACGGAAGAGCAATTTAATGAACTCATGGATTTCGTAAAGAAATACCCACTTGATAACATCGGAGTCTTTAAATACTCTAGAGAACCAAAAGCTCCTTCTCATGATTATGCCGATCAAGTTCCGGAAGAAGTCAAAGAAATACGCTATAGAAAACTTATGCAGCTTCAAAAAAAGATTGCATTGAAGTTAAATCGTGGTAATCTCGGCAGAAAACTTGAAGTTGTTGTTGAGGGTTACCACCCTGACTCGAAATTATTGATGCGCGGCCGCTACACAGGCCAGTGCCCTGAAATTGATGGCTTGGTGATCATTAACGACGGACGTAAAGTTAAAGCTTTTGGAGAGCGCTATACTGTTGAAATTACAGATGTTGCTGACTATGACCTTATTGGCCGAGTATTATAAAAAGAAAGTAGGAAGATTGCATGTTACTCACACTAGAAACAATTCAAAGACAACTCGCGACTCAAGGTTACCACCTGGAGTTTCAAAAAGAAACAGAACAGCTCTATATGCTCTTAACTCAGGGAAATGCAAGTTTTCCATTTTTTGTAAGACTTTACGACCATGGGGAATTGCTGCAGTTAATTGCATTCATGCCATTTGCTATAAAACAAGATAATGAGGGAAATGTTGCACGCCTTTTACATCTCATTAATAAAGATCTTGATCTTCCGGGATTTGGTATGGATGAAACAAATGAAATCATTTTCTATCGTTTAATGCTTCCTATTCACAAACTCCATCTAGAAGAGACCCTTCTGAATCAAATGGTAAGCATATTCCCAAACATATGCCAAACTTTTTCGGGGCCAATTATGGCATTAGCCCAAGGTAAAGAAACTTTAGAAACAATCGTAAAAGCCCTTAACGAATTAAAACAGTCGGTAGAATGAGTTACAGACCTATTTATTATGATACTGAAACGACGGGTATCAGCACCGAAAGAGATCGCATTGTGGAAATTGCGGCCTACGACCCCGTCCTTGGCCGAACTTTCGAAAAATTGATCAATCCAGGTATGCCAATTCCTTCCGGAGCTTCTGCTATTCACGGAATTTCAAATGAGATGGTTGCTGATTGTCCTGATTTTAAACAGATCGGGATAGAATTTATTGAGTTCTGCGGAGAAGAAGTTATACTTATCGCCCATAATAATGATTCTTTCGATATGCCCTTGCTCAAAAATGAAGCTACGCGCCATGCCCTTGAACTCCCCCCATGGAAGTTCCTCGACAGTTTGAAATGGGCACGACGCTACCGCCCTGATCTTCCTCGGCATACACTTCAATTTCTACGTGAAATGTACGGCATTGCCGCTAACAATGCCCACAGAGCTTTAGATGACGTTGTCGTCCTACATCAACTTTTTGAATCTCTGACAGATGATCTTTCGATCGAACAAGTCTTTAATCTGCTGAATCGACCACGCGAACTACAACATATGCCCTTTGGTAAACATCAAGGCGTCCCTTTAAAAAATCTTCCAAAAGACTACCTTCGATGGCTTACGACCAGCGGAGCTTTTGAAAAGGCTGAGAATAAAGATCTACATCGAAGTTTACAAAAAGCCGGGGTCTTGTAGCTATACGTTAGGATAAAAGGTTCGCAAAGTTGTATGGATAGTGAAACAACAGAAAAAGAAATCTTTGCAGCCAGAACGCACAAGGCCTACTTGTGGATCCATGCCCTAAGCACTCCCGTTTGGGCACTCTTTAACCTTCTACCTTTTATCCTTTATAAAGATTTGCATGCCTCTGTATTTCAGACAGCAACCCTTGTCACTTTAAAACCTTTAGTGTCGTTACTTTCTGTCTATTGGGGAGCTTCCCTTAATAAAAGACGTGATCTTCTTCTTAAGAATGTCATTCTAGCTCGTATTATTAGTTTAATCCCCTTTTTCTTTTTTCCTTTTGTCGACAATATTTGGTTTTTCATTGCAGTTTTCAGTTTGTATATGCTCCTCGCACGAGGAGTGGTACCCGCATGGATGGAAATTTTAAAACTTAATCTTCCAAAGGAAAGGATGGGGAGTACCTTTGCTAAGGGCTCTCTTCTTGGTCACTGCGGTAATATAATCTTTCCACTCCTTATAGGATGGTTGTTAGACGACTATTTCCAGGCTTGGCGCTGGCTCTTTCCTTTGACCGCCTTGATTTCTATGAGCGCAGTTTTTCTTACTCTTAAAATTCCTATTCCAAAGGATTTTAAACCTGAAGAACCTGTTGTCATAACGCCTTCAGAATCATTGACCCAACGCATACTGATGCCATGGAAAAACTCATGGCAGATTTTGACCAGCCATGCAAACTACTGGAAATTCCAATGGGGATTTATGCTTGGTGGTGCAGGAACTATGCTTCCCCATGCTGTTTTGCCAGCCTTTTTCGTAGACATTTTAAATCTTTCATTTACAGAATTTACTTTCGCTTTTTCCTGCTGTAAGGGAATTGGGCTTGTGCTCACAACGCCTATTTGGATAAAGCTCATAAACAAAATCGACATCTTCCGATTTTCGAGCTGGCCTCCATTTTGGGTTTGTCTATACGCAATTTGCCTACTATCCGCACAGATACACTTGGGATGGCTTTTTGTGGGTTATCTTTGCTATGGTATTATGGAAGGAGGAAGCACCCTTTCTTGGAATCTTTCAGGTCCGATTTTTTCCAAAGAACAAGACAGCCCTGATTTCAGCAATGTCAATGTTCTGGCCGTGGGCATTCGCGCATGCATTTTCCCTCCGCTCGGAGCACTTTTAGGGCAATTACTAGGAGCTCCTACTGTCATTGTTATGGGAGGGTTGCTATGTATGTTCGCCCACCTTACCTTTCTTAGTTATAGCCGCTCAGAGAAAGAGGTTGTGGTTGAAGCTTAGTTCTCCTAATAACAAAAGTTACCCATTTTTTTACAACAGATTACAGACTCGACTTTGTGGACAACCCCCATTACCGTAATCCACATTACGTTAACAAATCCGCGGCTCCAGACGTCTCATGCAGGATAGCATTCTGTGTATCCCCGTGAAGAAATTTCTGTCTTCTCAACTCCCTAACGAATAAGCTGACAACAACTACAATCAACCCCACAAAGAAGCAACTCTTTAGCAAAAAAGAAGCCTCTGGCATCACGTAAAGTAAAAGCTCTGTCGCACAAAACAACGAAAATAGAGCCCAATTACGTAAGGAAAAGAATAGCTTCTCCCCGTGTGAGAGCCGAACAGCAAAACTTCCCATTACACATTGTGAAACAAACTCTGCCAAAACTGAGGCTACAGCAGCTCCAATAAGTAGATAATTTGGGATAAGAGTTATATTAAAAACAACCTTCGTTGTCAACACGGCAAGGGTTACCCAGAAGGCAAATCTTGAAGTTTTATTGAGCCTACAAACTGAAGCCCACATCTCCCCTATCGCCATTAAGAAGTAACTGCCAACCAAACAATAAATAATGCTATTCTCGTGACTATATTCGGAATTGGCAAAAAGAAGTTTCAAAATTTCACCAATGAAGAGTATAAATCCGCTAAATAAGATAACTATGCCAGCAAGATAGTAGGAAAAATCTCTTTTTAACTTTTGATATCCTAGCTTTGGATCTGCTCGAAAAGCGGTAAAGAGCGAAGGCTCCCACACTACCATGAAAGGTTGGACGATCCCAATCCAAAGCCCCATAGCAAATTTATAGGCCACAGCGTAAATTCCTACCTCAGCAGTCGTGACATAGTAGTTAATAAATAAGCGATCGGAAAGAAGCAAAACCCATCCGGTTAAAGCGGTTAAAATAAGGGGCGTTCCAAATTGCAACATTTTATATAAAAGTTCTCTTTCAATTAGAAGAGACGTCATAGAGATCTTCAATCGAAACGTATAGTAAACAACAAGCATAAGAGCAAAGGTCTTTGTCACTAAGAATATGTAGATGAAGCTGGCAATGTCTCCTCCAAGAAGAACCACAACATAAAAACTTAAACCATGGTGTACAAGGCTTATGAGGATTGCATTGATGGCCAGCGAGCTAATCTTTCCTTTGATACGCAATAAAGTATTGATGAGGGTAAGCATATAGTCTGAAAAGACGGCAAATGCGTAAATAGCCACAAAAGAGACTTCTGCTTCTCCATGAAACATCAAAGCTGTAATTTGTTTTGAAAAAAGCGCCACGAGTGCCGCAAAGGCAAGAATAAATAAACCAAAAAGAGTTGCTGTGTTAAAAACTTCCTGCTCCTCTTGTTCATCTTCAGCATGGCTATAAAAGACGAAGAAGGCAGTTGTCATCCCTGCAAAAAGTAAAATAGAAGCTATCCCCTGATAGGCTTCCAACAGTGCTACAACTCCATAGTTAGAAGCTCCTAAAGCCTTTGCATATAAAGGAAAAAATAGAAATCCAAGAGCATTGGGAAATGCTGTAGCAAGCAAAGAGATAAGGTAGGGCTTAAATTTCATAGGTATACTGTGCTGTGTCTGAAAATGCGAGTCAAGGCGCATTATACTGAGCGGAGTATACCATGTTATTCATAATTAGGTTCTATTGAATTTACCGCAAAACCGTAGTTTTTAAATTTTTTTAAACGTTAAAACAAAGGGCATATAGGCGATGGGGCATCAATTTTCTCTTCGTCTACCGAGATGTTTTTAAAAAAAGATAACTTTTTTAACATGTTTTTTGCAGCTAATTTGATTGCAGTTTTTTTGCAAAAGCTCATACTTGATTGAACTGGAAAAATGACTTCTATACCTAAAATGGGTGCCCTATATTCACAGTGCACATCCCTATTATATGAAGTTTGTGGTTTGTTAAAATAGCGCATGGCAATAAGTTCTTTTCCTACTTCAAGTTCTAAAATGAACTGTTCGCTACCTAATGCCTTAAATATTGAATTAAAACTTTTTTGAATTTTTCTTTTCTCTTTATTTTCACACCATTCTGGATCCTTCCTTATTAACTTTCCAATTGGAAAACTACTAACACTCCCCCATAACTCTAGCGAAATTTTACTTTCTTTACTTTCTTTACTTTCTTTACTTTCTGTTGCGATAAGAATATTTTGATGTAGAATTTGATTTCTAAGAATCTCGAGTTCAAAACTTCTGCACTTAACTGAAAAGTTTTGGGGTAAAGAGTAAAATGCATGTAACGATGAAAAATAGAGATTTCGTAAAGACTTTAAGCTTACTTGAGCCATCCCTGAAATCTGCTGACATGTCAAAGAAATTTTATACACATCTTCAACTTGTACAAACTGATAAATGATATTCCATGAATCTTGATCTAAATAATGAATAGGAACCATATGATGTGACGGCACCTTTTTTTTGATGAGCCATTTGCATGGGTCTAGAAATATTGTATCACTCTGTAATACCATTACCATCAATTTCTTATCCATGAACTTTTACAATTAACAAGAGTTGACACCTTGACAACTTAGAAAATCCAGGTTAATCTTTTATTTTCTAACACTAATCTGCGCCCAGACACAAATAAGATTTTGGGCATGAACAGTAAAAATTCGGGAGTGAAATGGATAAGACTGTAGGATTCATAGGTCTTGGGATGATGGGATTTCCCATGGCACAAAATCTCTTGAAGAACGGCATTCAATTGCAGGTTTATAATCGCAGTAAAGAAAAAGCCACCCCATTGCTTGCTCAGGGTGCCAAACTTGCCAACACACCTGCCGAAACTTTGGATGGGGCTGAAATCATTATCACAATGGTCGCTAATGATCAAGCACTCGAAGAACTCATCAATGGGCCAAATGGCCTAGGCTCACGTTTACAGCCTGGTGTCATCCATCTTTCCATGAGCACTGTAAGTTATGAAACAAGTAAAAAACTAAGTGAAGAACATCGCGCACGTGGCGCTATCTATTTAGCCGCTCCCGTATCCGGACGCCCGGAAGGGGCTGCTGCGGCTAAATTATTCATCTTTCTAGCAGGAGAAGCAATTGCAAAAGAACGTGTGAGGCCACTTTTAGAAATGCTTGGGCAACGTATTTTTGACTTAGGACCAGATGCCGAAAAAGCCAATTTGTTTAAACTTATAGGCAACTCTTTGATCCTTTCTGCCATCCAAACCCTCGCAGAAGGATTTACCCTAGCTGAAAAAAATGGTCTTTCTCCAAAGCTAGTCGGAGAAATTTTGACAGATTCTATTTTTGCCTGTCCTGTTTACAAAATATACGCTCCCTTACTTGCAGAGGATAAATTTGAACCAGCTGGATTTTCTTTAGAACTTGGATTCAAAGACACACGACTCTTGCAAAAAATTGCCAAAGATTCTTCTGTCCCAATGCCAATTTCAGACTTACTGTACGAAAAGCTATCCATATGCATGTCTCGAGGTGAGGAAAAAAAGGATTGGTCTTGCATTGCCTCACTTTGTAAAGAAGACGCCAATTTAGACTCTAACCAACGCAAATGGATTTAGCTTTGTGAAGGGAGACCTAAATAATCTAACTGCCTATCCTCTTACATTCGACCTGCTTCATGAAGGATACTCTTCATGGAGCAATTCGGAACATTTGCCCGATTTTATTTTAGCTTATGATAACCAAAATGTGATCATAAGAGGCTTTTTGTACTCTACAGGTAATGATGGATGGATTTTAGCTTCTGAACCTAATCTTAAAAGTTGCTGTGTCGGTGCTTCAGAAAAAAGAGGATTGCAGCTTTCTGTAAAGGGTTCATTGCCAGAAGAATCTCCAAGATCTGCCCTTTTAGTTCAAGGAACCCTCAAAATAACACCAGGGGCGCTCAAGCCCTTCTATGCTTTAGAACAAGCTTCCATTTCTGAAGAACCCCTTTCTTTATCAATTGTTTGGATTGTGGCATTCGCATGCGTATGCTGCCTTACAGCAAGTTATTTTTGGCGTCGTTCAAGCAAGCTCCTGTAGCTCGATCATTCCAATGTCGAGTTTGGCGATGGAATGTGACATCCGCTCGACTTGCGATAAGCCCTATGCACTCTAAAGCCCACATTAGACATTAAGGTATTGGAACGCTCGAGGCTTTTCGTAGGATCGAGCGCACCATACATTATAACGTCGCACTCGACATTGGAATGATCGAGCTACTTAGGTTCAGCTCAATAGGGTTTTTGAACGCTCTGGACTTAGCGTAGGATCGAGCATACCAAACATCATAGCGTCGCACTCGACAGTGGAATGATCGAGTTACGTAAGCAAAAATCTTGTTGTAATTAGAACATTTGTTTGACCTTTTTAAATTAATCACAAGAAATTACACACATTTACAATTTAATTAAATTAGTTCGGTAGAATTTTATTACATTGATTTTAATAACGTTTTTTGAGACAATATTATTAACAGTGAGGTCATAATGAAAAAAACTAATCATTTAACAAATTCAAAACATGAAATTATGTTAAATTATGTTTTTACCTATTTAATACTAATTGGATTAATTTTACTTTCTTCCCGCATTATTAAAACCGGCTTAAGCTTCATTAATCAAGGACAATACCTTGAATTGATGGGTATTATTGGCGTATTCTTATTTTCTTTTTTTCTTGCTTATGGAGGTCTCGTCCATTTATTTGCTAGATACGGTTTTTTGAAACGACTTCTAAAACATAAACACACTTCAAAAAAAGAAGTCGAACGTTTTTATTTAAATCATCGAGCTCCTTCCCTTATTATTTTACTCCCTTCTTATAAAGAAGAGATTCCTATTATTCGACAGTCTTTACTTTCCTCAGCGCTCCAAAATTACCCTAACCGTCGAGTCGTTTTATTAATAGACAATCCACCCAACTGTTCCAAATTACAAGAGACAAGAGATCTAGTAGTTTCTCTAAATAATTTCCTTTTAATTCAACATCAAAAGATGAAGGAATTCGCAAAGCAATTTCAAGAACGATTAAGTCACAAAAATTTAAACTTAGAAAATGAAAAAAAATATTTAATTCAAATCTACAAGGAAATAGTAAACTGGCTTGATCAGCAGGTACTAGATTATATTCGGAGAGATCATACGGACGATACCTTCATCGAATTAACCTTTACGAATAGAATTTCTGATTTAAATAAAAAAATAAAAAATTTAAATACAGATCAATTAGAATTAGAAAATATCAAGAATGAATATAAAACATTAGAGAAACTATTCCAAGTAGAAATTAGTTATTTTGAGAGAAAACAATACAATAATTTCTCGCATGCCTCCAATAAGTCGATGAATTTAAATAGCTATATTGGAGCACTAGGAAAAAACTACAAAGAAACAAATTTAAATGGTCAGAAGATTCTAGAAGAATCTTCTGCAGATACAGCTGAGTACAAATTTACCGATGCAGATTATATTTCTGTTTTGGACGCAGACAGTGTTTTGACATATGACTATGCATCACGTTTAATATATGAAATGGAGCAAGCACTTTTTTCTAATACCGCTGTTATTCAAACCCCATATAGCGCTTTTCCAAATGCTCCAGGAGCTCTAGAGCAAATGGCAGGAGCTACTACTGACATACAATATATGATCCATCAAGGATTCACTTACTTTAAAGCAACTTTCTGGGTTGGAGCCAATGCCCTAATTAGAAAAAAGGCTTTAGATGATATCGTTGAACACCGAATGGAAAAAGGCTACATCATTAGCCGTTATGTTCAAGATCGTACTGTGATAGAAGACACAGAAAGCAGCATCGATCTAGCCTCAAAAGGCTGGCAATTATACAATTTCCCTGAAAGACTTTCTTATAGCGCAACTCCTCCTGACTTTGGTGCATTAGTTATACAGAGAAAACGCTGGGCCAACGGCGGATTGATTATATTTCCCAAAGCCCTTTTTTATATTATAAAAGGGCCCTTTTCTTATCAAAAACTCAAGGAATCTTTTTTTCGGATTCATTATCTTGTGTCGATTCCTGCAACTTTTTTTAGTTTAGCATTAATGCAGCTCTCACCGCTATCTCTTCAAAATTTCCCTTTAGAAGGTTCCCTTATAACAATTCCTTATTTAATCATTTATAGTCGTGATTTAAACTTATTTGGCTATCGCTACAGCGATCTTTTCCGCATAATGTCGCTCAATATGATTCTTCTTCCAGTAAACCTGGCGGGTGTTTTTCAGTCCTTAAAACAAATTTTGTTTGGCAAACATACATTCTTCTTCCGGACGCCTAAAATCACAGGATTAACTCCCATTCCGTTGATCTATACGTTTTCAATACTCTGTATGCTTTGCTTGGAAGTCAATGCCACCATCTTAAATAAGAGTTGTGGTGACGGCATTATGGCCCTGCTTTTGGGATATGGAATATGTACTTTATTGGACCTTAAGACATTACTACTTGGACGATTTCAAAAAGTTTTTGACTTACGTTCAGAATCTTATGCTCAGGCTAAAGATAGCGTTTAGTAAATTTTGACCTGTTCTCAAGGCAGAACGTGCTCGTCTTAGTGTAGCTCGATCATTCCAGAACACATAAACCGGACAAGTAGTCTAGTTTATTTTTTTTAACACCGAGAAGCAGCAAATGGCGCAATGGCGCAAAGAAAATGCAGAATGTTTGAAATGATTGAGCTACGCAGGTTCAGCTTAATATAATTTTGGAAACTTTTGAAATAATAAATCTTCTTGACTTAGAATTTTTTTTGATTTATTTTTATACTTCTTTCCATAACACAATGACAAATAGGATTAAAATGAATTTTGCTGTGAAATCACCAGGGGCACAATTAATTGCTAAGACTTATCCTCAATATGGAAACTTTCCTGATCTTAAAGAACAATATATCAAAGAAGTGGAAAAAAGTAATATAAAAGATGCTGATCCGGGTTTTACAGAAATCCGAAATGAATCGCCATTTAAAATAACTTGTGGAAATGAATTAATCTATCCTGGTATGACAGCTTTATTTGCCTATACTTATGAAAGTAAATTTTCACCACTTAAGTTAGACAAGCTTAATTTCCCATTACTAGAACGCAATGTTCGTAAATGGAAATTGGATATGTATGGAGAAAAGTCAGATTGTAAAGAAGATGTTGCATGGTTTAAAAGTATTAAATTTCAATCCTTAGAAGATACTGGCTACGACACAACATTTTCCATAAGGGTGGCAGAGGAAAGCGATTTTGATGAGATTCTAACAACCTTTGAGAGCTATATGACTAACAAACATGAATATGACTTAAACAGTAGATTTTGTTCAGAAATTTTGAAATATAGTGAGGATCCAGAGGAATATAGAGAAAGGTTTACGCGTCCTACAGTCTTAATGGTTACGGTAAATCAAACAGCAATCCAAACTTTCAAAGAAGCTAAAATTATTTGAAATGGTTTATTGTGCCCATCAACTTTGCAATTCCTCAGTAATTATCCTGCTCCATCCTGAAAATTAAACCGGTACATTTAAAGTCGAATCACCTAGCTTCGTTTCGATGGAACGATAAGGCAGGGATGGGGCAGAATAATGGAAAGGATTATTTAAAGGCTTTTTTAGTTTAGCGTGATTACGCGAGTCCTTAAAAACAAGCTTCTTAACCGACTCGGCATTGGTGTGTCCATTTACAGGTTCCTAGTCCTCGCAAGCTATATCTACTCATCTTTCTCCTCGTGGACAAAAATACGCTGAATTCGCGGACCTAGGCATGTAATCAGCTCATGCACAATTGAATCCCCTTGGCTGGCAAATTCCTCCGCCGGAAGAGATTGCCCTAACTCGTCTTTTCCAAAAATTAGTACTGGGTCCCCTACTATTGCAGAAGGAATATTTGTAATGTCAACCATCATGAAATCCATGCAGATCTTTCCCACAATAGGAGCCCGCTCCCCTCGTATCATGACCGACCCTTTATTGCTGTATTTTCGATGGAGCCCATCAAAATATCCAAGAGGGAGTATCGCAATACGCTGCATAGATCCAGTCACTTGGTAGCTGCGACCATAGCTTACTGTCTCCCCCGCTTTACAAATATTAATTCCGACAATCCTCGATGTCAATGAAAGGGCGAGCTGCAAATCTAAGCTCTTTGTTGCCTCTTCTGAAGCTTGTAAACCATATAGAGCAAGACCAATGCGAACCATGTTATATTGTGAAAATTTAAACCGCACCGCAGCACTCGAATTAGACGCATGGTGCCATTTAACTGAAATGCCATGCAAAGCTAGCTCTTGAATGACGGCATCGAACTGTTCTGCCTGTGCAAGCGTGAATGGATCTTCCGCAGGGGTATCAGCAGCAGCAAAATGGGTCATAATTCCCTCTAGTTCTAAGGAGGAAGCCTCTACAATCATGCGCGCAAGCTCCAAAGCCTCTTCAGGCCTACAGCCAAAACGTCCCATTCCAGTGTCCACATGTAGATGCACCTTTATTTTGACACCTTTTAGTCTACCTTCATTTTCAAGAGCAACGATCATGGCTTTATTACTGATCCCAACCTCAAACTTCCATTTAGCAACTATTGCAGCTTCGTAGGGAGCTGCATTGAGAACAAAGATAGCCTGAGAGACTGCTGATGAACGCAATGCCACAGCTTCGTCAACATAAGAAACTCCTAAAATATCAACAGCGCATGAACTTAAAAACTTAGCTAATTCCCATTCACCGGTACCATAAGCAAAAGCCTTAACCATCGCCATCACTCTTGTTTTCGGAGGCAATCGACTTCGCAAACGTTTGAGATTGCTGCTTACAGCATCGAGATTGATGAAAAAATGATTGCTGCCAGAGCTGTCGCTAAATGCTTCCATTAAGTATGCTAAAGACTTCTTTCTATCTCCTTTAAGGAGTACACTGTCATGAGGTTGAAGAATCGTGCGCAAGTGCAAAAAGGCTTCTTTCTCTTCTTTAAAAAAAATGATTTTGTCATCTAATGAATCCTTTTTAAATTCATCGATAAGAGGCTTAAAGGAATGATTCCCAATAAGGAACAATTGATCAATTCCACGATGCTTTAGGGCGGCTCCGATGCGTTTATAGTCATAACTACATTCATTGCTACCTTTGCCTCTCATACCACCAAAAAGGAAAATTTTGCGAGAACAAGATGTCTGCTCAAAATGCCTTAAGGCGCGATCAACAGAATTAGGATCGCTACAGTAAGAATCATTTATGAAAGTCACTCCCTGCTGAGTTTTCCAAATTTCAGTCCGCATGGGTTCGGGGTGATAATTAGTGAGTACCTTCACAATATCATCAAAACCAACCCCAAGTAACCATGCTGCTTTTACAGTAAGGTTGATAAGATTCAGAAAATAATAAAAACCTGCTGTGATTTCCCCTCTAAAACTTTGCCCATCTGGAAAATCAATGACATATGCAGGAAAGCTGTCCAGATTTGTATTATTTTCATGAAGTAAGTAAGCATGCGGCAATCCAGTAAATTTAGCATCCCAGCAATACCGTTTAAATCTTTCACCTACTTTTCCTTCACTCTCATACATTTTAGGAAGAAGCGCCCATCCTCCAGCTTTGATATAATGCAAAAGCTTCAAAGTTTCTGTATTCACCGTTTCAACGTCATTTAAAGTGGCAATATGCTTTTTGCCAATAGGCGCAAAAATGACAGCATCGGGTTGAATCATTTCTCCTAATGCATCCATTTCGTTCTTTTCAGAAATAGCTGCTTCAATCAGTGCAACTTCATGTTCTTGTCTTATCGTCAAAAGACTTAAGGGCACTCCAATTTGGCTGTTAAAGCTTCCGGGTGAGGCAGCAACCGAAAACTTATTGCTCAACATTAACTGCAGCAGATCCTTAACCATGGTTTTACCGTACGTACCTGCAATGCCAATGACTTTAGCTGGTTGATTTAAACGGTAGGCTTTTGCGATAGCTTGAAGAGAGTCTAAAGGAGAATCAACCTTCAAAAGCTGAATGCCTTCGAGGGACTTTTGGGAGTACGAGGCATGTGAAACAAGTGCAAATTTAGCACCGGACAACTTTGCGTGCTCAACAAAGCGATGCCCATCTTCATTTCCTTGAAGAGCAACAAAAAGGGCATTTTGAGATTGGATACATCTAGAATCAACACAAATTTGATCAATGTTTGCCGGCTCGGAGGAGGATCCTCCGGCCGGAATATACCCTGCCCACAACTTCAAATCGAAGCAGTTCATTTGACAGACCTTTATGCACCAGGTTGAATAGGATCCAATGGCGGATGTTTCTTAGATGCAGATCCAGGTGCAGCAGGCGGTTCTTTATCAGGAGCAAAGGCTTTCTTATGCAACTCATCTTGTTTAAGAAGACGAGCATCTTTATCATTCTCGCTCCATTCATTTTTCAAAATCTTGTCAATATCTTCTGCTGAAAGCGTCTCATATTTAATTAACATTTCTGTCATTAATTCAACTTGAGGCTTATGCTCCGTAATGATTGACGCAGCTCGAGCATTGGCATCATCCAAAATCTTACGCACTTCCTTATCAATGGTTTTGGCTGTTTCTTCAGAGTATTCCTTCTCATGGTAACTCCCCATGCCTGAATATTGATTAGAATCTGGGCTCTTATCATAAGCCATTGCACCAAGAGCATCAGTCATACCCCATTCACAAACCATTTTACGTGCGATTGCTGTTGCACGCTCAATATCTTGCTGAGCTCCACTCGACACATCGCCTACGAAAATCTCTTCAGCACAACGGCCGCCCATCAATACGGCTAGTTGATCATGAAGCTCCATTTTCCAATAGCTAACTTTATTTTTTTTAGGGGTAAAGAGAGTTGAACCTAGAGACATACCACGAGGAATAATGGTAACTTTTTCGACAGGATCTGCATGCTTGACGATCAAACCGACAATTGTATGCCCTGCTTCATGATAAGCTGTCGTGCGTTTTTCATTTTCATCAATTTCAAGGCTGCGCCGTTCTTTTCCATAAAGAACTTTATCCCGTGCTTCAAAAATCTCCATACCTGTAATGGCAGTTCGACCTTTTCTTGCTGCAAGAAGAGCCGCTTCATTTAACATGTTGGCAAGATCAGCTCCTGAACAACCCGGGGTACTACGAGCAAGAAGCATCATGTCGACATTCGGATCGAGTTTAATTTTACGCGCATGCACATTCAAGATATCAAAACGCCCTTTGACGTCAGGCAAGTTAATGATAACCCTACGATCAAAACGTCCTGGACGCAATAACGCCCTATCGAGTACATCCGGCCTGTTTGTTGCGGCCATTAAAATGACCCCTTCGTTTGTGTCAAAGCCATCCATTTCAACAAGAAGCTGATTGAGCGTCTGCTCGCGTTCATCATGACCTCCACCAACACCGGCGCCACGATGACGTCCGACAGCATCGATTTCATCCATAAAAATGATACAAGGAGCATTTTTCTTTGCTTGATCGAAAAGATCGCGAATTCGGCTAGCACCAACTCCCACAAACATTTCAACAAAATCGGATCCAGAAATCGAAAAGAACGGACGATCAGCTTCACCGGCCACAGCTTTAGCGATCAGAGTTTTTCCCGTTCCTGGAGGACCTACACAAAGAACTCCTTTTGGAATACGTCCGCCCAGAGCTGTAAACTTGTGTGGACTCTTCAAAAATTCGACAATTTCTTGCAACTCTTCGATCGCTTCATCCACACCCGCAACATCTTTAAATGTAATTTTATTTTGGCCTTTTACAAGTAATTTTGCTGGAGATTTTCCGAAGCTCATTGCATTGGAGCCCATTCCTTTGACCTGTCGAGAAAATATAAAATAGAGAACGGAAAGGACTAACAACACAGGGAGCATGGTGAAAAGATAACTCAGGTAATTTGGCGACGGCTCTTCACTTTTAAATGTTTTTTCAAGAACAATGTTCAAGGGTTGATCTGGAGCTTTAAAGTAGCCGCCATGATTATGGCCCATCCCTTCCCACTCATGCTTTGCAGCTGTAAACCATTGGCTGTAAAGTTCTGGGTCAAGCTTTTCTAGGGCTCGAGTCGAAAGTTCTTTTCCATTCACAAACCAAGTGACTTGATTGACATTTTGCCGTGTTCGATCTAACTGAAGAGTTGTTTCTTCAATTTTAGTTTGGAGGGCATTATTTTCATCAAGCGTTTCCTTATAGTTGCGAACACTACGCAACTGACTGAGGCGCATATCATCATTTACATGACTCAGTTCATTTACAATTTTTTGCAATACCGCGGTGTAAGATGCAAAGGAATCGACTTTTGACTGCACTGGAAGAGATTTATCTGATAAAGTATTTGTGAGCTCATCATCTAATGTTTTAAGCTCCTCTTTCATCGTTTGGTTGCCGACACCTAAAAGCGGAGAACGGAAATCACGCAATAATTGGTCGAGGGACTTCCCATAGGCTTCTGCACCGACTTCTGAAGGAGACGCTTGAAGTTGAGCTAAAATTTCAGTCAATTTTGTTAAATTAACAGGGCTTTTTTTTGAATTTTCTTTAATATCAACAGTGTAGTTTTTGTCTGCTTCCAAAGAAAGATCGTCGATGACAGTGAACCCGCCTGTTGGAATTGCCTCTCCTGACAACGCCAAGAACCACTCTGATGTTTCAAGGACTTTTGTTTTCTGTTCAGTAAGAATCTTTTGCAGACGCTCTTTTTCTGAGGTTTGTTCATGGCTGGTATTTAGCAAATCAAGAAATTTATAGCGTTGCTTTCCTTCATCCGTAGCGTGGTCGCGAAACTTGCCGCTAAAAGTCACAAGATTATCGTTTAAAGCAATTTTTCGACTATCTTCCGGTTGCAAGAGCTGTAAGTTAACAAGATGCTCCAGCTGATAGCTAAAGGATACTTGCGCAAATTTTGTTTCAACAAAGTTCTGCACCATCATGGCTAAAAGTAATATTGCCATAACGATCCAGAGTAATCCGCCCGGGACATTCTTTTTCAAATCTTGCTTTTTGTCATCACTCATATTTACCTATCTATTGCAAAAGATTAAAACTGAAAAATGCTGCAAAATCTACTAAAATTTTGATGCAGAGTCATGAAATATAATATAGCACACGTTCTTATTCCCTATCAATAGAGAACTCGTAATCCTTAACGGGGATCATAAAGCGATATAAATTTTTCTTTACCGAAGTGAAGAAGTTTTTCATCATAAGTCCCTAGGACTGCATTTTCTTCATGAACAGTAGACAGCAAAAGACAATCCGCGGATCTCCATGAAAAAAGCCAGGTCATCACCAAAGTCATAATTTTGTGTATAGGACAATCAGAAACATAATGGCCGCAAAGATTAAGAGCCAAAAGAAAATAGATGGGGGCTCTGATCCAAGCTGCAGCACTAGTTCTCCCGCCTCTTTTTCCTTGGCTAATACTTTAATATCTTCTTCCAAAATATCAGGATCTTTTGTTGTCGCAGGATCTTTAAAAATTATCAGCAGTTCCGGGATTGTTCGAATCGGCACCCACACAGCATTTTCCTCATCCCAAACAAAGGTGTCGGGTGTCACCTCTTTATGTCGTTTCAGTTGATCGACAGTATAAGGACCCTCTCGATGTTCTTTGATTTTTATGTACCATTCTTTTTCCATGATTTTTACCCTATTGCACATTTAGGAAATAACCTATTACTTGATAGGCAGTAGTTGAAGGGACTAAAGGGAAATAAAGGGCTAAGGGATTTTCTTAGTTATTTATCTTTTACCCTTGTAATCCAATCCCTATGGTCCTTTAACCCCTGCAGGACTCGTAACTTGCGTTTATATAATAAGGTGTAGTATCGTATATTCAAAAATAGCGTAAGTGTTCATCCACGATTTCAGTTTTATTTTATGAACACTTACTCAATAATACAAGCGATGTATATCTATGCCCATTATATGGCGCTATTTGTTAGCCCACTATTTAAAAGTCTTATTTTTTTGCACGTTTGCTTTCATTGCCCTTTTGCTAACACTAAGACTAGAAGAAATTGCCCATTTTGCCACGTTAGGCCCTCAAGGCATCTATGTATTATATTTTACACTCTATCAAATCCCCTATATTCTTCCTATAGCCCTTCCGATTTCTGCTCTAATCTCTTCGATGATCCTAGTCAAATACCTATGTAAAAATCACGAAATGACAGCCTTACGAGCCGCAGGCCTATCGATATGGACACTTATGACTCCCCTTTTAGTTGCTGCATCTTTTTTAGCTGTTGCCAATTTCTACATTATTTCCGAGCTTGCTACTAATTCCCATCTTTCAGGCGCTTTGATCAAAAATGAACTCCGTTCAAT
Source organism: Parachlamydiaceae bacterium (assembly GCA_013813265.1). GTDB lineage: Bacteria > Chlamydiota > Chlamydiia > Chlamydiales > Parachlamydiaceae > JACCRY01. The sequence continues at coordinate 4,596 of JACCRY010000173.1, read as the reverse complement.
TAATCCATTGTTAATTTTAAGCAACAAACACCTTATGAAACTTAGAGGAATCTACTATGATACCTTAGGTCCATCCTTGTTGGGAGAATCAGCGTCCAATAGTATCATCGCAATGCCGAACCGAAGCACTCATCGCATCAATTTACTCTTGGCTAAAAATCTTCAGTCTTCTTCAACTGACTTTAAAACCCAATCTCTTACCCTGCTTTCAACTTCCTCCGAAGGTGATGATCATTATGATAAAATTTTAGTTGAAAATATTAAAGAAACAACTACAACCATTAAAGATTTTATGCAGTTAATCCACCGCAAAATGTGGACTCTTAATAACGACCATCTGCAGCTATCACTCCTGCTTTGCCGTCTTCATGAAAATAATGAACTTTTAGCTGAAGCTAAAATTGAAGCCAAACCCATTAGCGATATAAAACAAATTCAAAGAACCAATAGCCGTATATACAGCGAAATGATACGACGTTTTTCTATTGCATTTGCCGTTTTTACTTTTACTTTACTCGGAGCCACTTGCGGTTTAAGTATCGGAAGAACCCAATCAGTTAAAAAAATTGTACTTGTCGCAGTTTTAAGCGCTCTCTATATTTCTGCTTATTTTTCTGCTAAAGGGATTGATCATCTACTTATTACTTCCGCGCTCTTTTATATATTGCCTCATCTACTCATTATTATGATTTCGCTGTGGATGCTTCGTAACGCAACTCGAGGAGTCGAATAAGCATGTTTACAAAGATTTGGGAACGCTATTTCATTAAAGAGGTTTTAAAAACCCTGTTCTTTTTTTTGATCTGTTTTTATAGTCTTTATGCATTAATTGACACTACAAATCATTCGAGAAGCTTTCAAGACAGCCAAGGTCATTTTTATTGGCCAGCTTTCGGTCTTTACTATGGATGCGAATTTATCAACCGCAGTGAGGTGCTTGTTCCCTTTGCCCTTCTTTTAGGTACCATTCGCACACTTTGCAAACTTAATACAAATAATGAACTCATTGCAATGATGGCGAGTGGAGTTAAACTTTCAAGACTTTTACGTCCATTTCTGCTGTTAGGCTTGCTATTTACAGTTTTAATGTATCTGAATATGGAATATGCCCTGCCTGCAGCTTATAAAGAGATGAAGTATCTTGAAACCGCTCATGGAAAGGAAAAAAAACATAAAAAACATCATTCAAGCACTTTTTCTGCAGAACACGTTATTTTGGAAGACAACTCAACTCTTCTTTTTCAAAATTATGATTCTTTTACTGACCGCTTTTTTGATGTTTATTGGATTCGTTCCATCGATGATATTTACAAAATCAAATATCTCCAAATCAATCCTTCCATAGCTCATTTTGTCGACCACTTAGAACGTAATGAGCAAAACGAACTTGTCATCGTAGATTCTGAAGTTTTTAAAGAGCTTCCTGAGCTTAAATTTAATGAAAAAAACTTAGTTGAGACCTTCATACAACCGGAAAATCTTTCTATTTCACAGCTTTGGGAACAACTTCCAGACAATCACGAAACGCACAGTGAAAAGGAAGCTCGACTAGTTTCAGCTTTTCACCGAAAGCTTGCTTTGCCATGGCTTTGCTTATTGGCTGTTATTGCGTGCGCCCCATTCTGCATTCGCTTTTCTAGGCAATTCCCCGTCTTTTTGGTTTATGCCAGCAGTCTTTTTGGCCTTATTGCGATCTATATTGTGATTGACGCAGCTCATGTGCTTGGTCGTCGTCAGTTTATGGATCCTTTGTATGCTCTGTGGACACCTTTCCTTATTTTCTTTCTAATCTTTGGCTGGCGCTACGTCAGAGTGCGTTAGGAAGGAAGGAAGGAAGCTTAGAAGCTAAGGGTGAGTCGGGGCACAGATTCAACGTTAGAGTAGAGGCGGAGATTAATCCGCCCCCCTCATCGAACCGTTACACAGATTTCCAGTTGACAGCTCACCGACAATCTTCGTACTTTAGCATTCACTTGTTGATAAACTTCATCTCTTAAAGAAAGCATAAACCTTCTCCTAGCCTAGTTCAGAGACTTTTGGTGGAATTCCTATTTCTCTAGGAATTAAACTTGTTCCCGTAGTGAGGAACTGAAGGCTGGGACTTAGATCGGGGCAATCCTGTATATTCCAAAAGAAATTTCTTCCATCCAGGAAAACAGGTTGAATTGCCAATAAGTAATGATAATTTTTTTGCTTTTGGTAATTGTTCTTGGAAAGATGCAAAAATATTTTTTATCTGTGATTCTAATCATTTATTGACTCAGTTGTTGGATCGCAGACTCAACTTTGCAGTGGAACATATCTTAAAAGATAATGGCGGTGTCTTCTTGTTCGAAGGAGAGACTCATGAGCCTAAGAATTCAAGCATGATTCTTGCCAACAATAAGATTAAGTTTAACGGTTGGGAAAATCAAAAAACAATGCTAAAATTGGCTTCATTGGCTAACGAATCCGATGAGACTAACTTAAAGAAATGACACACACTAACCGTTTTATTAATGAAAGTAGTTCAACTCAGGTTTCGCGAGTAGTGGAAAAGAAAGAACTTGAACCAAAGATTTCAACAGAGTGCACCCTTTTTTAAGCGCATTTAATAAAAAAGCCATCCCATTAACGGGATGGCTTTTAAGATTGCGAAAGAGGGGACTTGAACCCCTACGGGATTTCTCCCACTACCACCTCAAGGTAGCGCGTATACCATTCCGCCACTTTCGCATGAAAACAGATAGTAGCAAAGACCCTTTTTTTTCCGCAAGACGAAAATTTCACATACTGACTTGCGTGTCAAATATCCACTCAATTTTAGCCTTCAAATCGCCTCCAAGAGCACTTTGCTCAATTAGCTCGTAAGATTTACTAAATGCTAAAATAAATAAGGATTCAGCTTCGAATGGAGTTAACTTCATCGCTTCAGCCGGGCGGTCTCCCTCACAAAAACTTTCTCCTCGCGCTATAAAATGATCCTTCAAGTCAGCCTTGCAAAGGCTGCAATGGGGAGTAAAACCAAAAAGCCCCTCATGACGCAGAAACTTCATCTGAAAACTTGCAACAAGTGCTGCTGGAGACAAAGAAAGTGGAATTCTTGTAAGATAGCAAACAAACAAATCATAAAGTAACGGCGAAGATTTCTGCTCTGCTTGCGATGTAAGGAGGATTTTAGCAAGAAGATAAGCGGCATCAATGCAAGCCAGGCTTTTTCTGAGGCTTAAATGTGCATTAATCAAGGCTGTTTCATGACAAACAAAAAGTGAGCTTTGCCGTCTTTCATAGACAAATTCTGACTGTGTAAACGGGGCTGTTGAAGCGCCAATAGCTCGTTTCTTTGCGTATGCCCCTCTGAAGATCATTTTTATTAGACCTTCTTCTCGTGTGAACACACTTAGGATCTGATCATATTCTCCATATTTAATTGTGTGGAGAATAATCCCCTCATTCTTCTGGTAAACCATGTCTATTACAAATAATCCCAGAGCTCAATACCGATTTTTTGCAAAAGAGCTCTGACACTATTGATAGGGAGGCCTATAACATTATAATAACAGCCGTCAATTTTGCTGACAATAAGACCGCCCGCCATTTGCAACTGATAGCTCCCTGCTTTATCGTATAGATCGAGCTTTGTGTAGTAGTCTCTAATTTGCTGAGCTGTTAGGTTATTAAAAAGCACTCGCGTTTCCTCAGCCTGACAAAACTTTTTACCCTGGTAATGAAGCGCAACACCTGTATAGACACTATGCCATTTTCCGGAAAGTTCTGTAAGCGTTGAAATCGCGTCTTCTTCATCTCTTGGCTTGCCATATATTTTTCCATGTCGATAGACAATGGTATCTGCAGTCAATATGGCAGCTTCTGGAGCATGACGATGCAAGGCTGATGCTTTTTCTCTCGCAAGAGTACAAACATACGTTTCCGGATTCCCCTCAAAAGCAATGCTTGATTCGTCAAAGGAGGAAGGAATCTGCTCAAACGGCAGAGAAAAATAACGCATGATATCACGCCTTCTTGGCGATTGGGATCCTAAGATCAAGCGCATAGCAACCTAATAAATAAAGATTTGGGAATAAATATAAAATTTCAGATGACCTGTCTCCAGTTTAGGGCAATATTCTTGGAGTTTTTGAGAGATCGCAATCTCATAGTCTTTGATTTCAGAAAGAGCCAGCTGCTCTTCCGCAAGGTAGCGTCCAATTGAATAACCCTCTCCATATCGCATCTCTACAAGTTCACAAGAATTTTCATCCGGAGTTAGTTGGGCATTCTGCCATGCTGGACTCTTATTTAAATGCATACGAATTTCTGAAGTCATTAAGAAACCCGCAAAGAGCTTTGCTTTTATTGGTTGATTTGCAACATCCATGTCGACCTCGATAAGAATCTAGTGTACTAGTGTATAGCATCAGTAAATTAACCACAAGACAATGACATGGACTGGTAGCCTCGGTTCTCGGCGTCGAGCCAGCCTAATTCAACGCAGAGGCTGTGAAAAAATTCGAAATAATGCAGCAGTTAGGCGAAAGTTGCAGCTGATGTAATTCTTGACGACGTCGTAGCTATAGCTACGACCGAGAAGAGAAGTGCGTCAGATGCAACTTTTCA
>JACCRY010000150.1 GCA_013813265.1 Parachlamydiaceae bacterium | reverse complement strand
ATTCCCATCCACATATTTTTTTAAGTTGTTTATCGTTTTTTAGTTCTTTCAGAATGTTCTTGGTGTAAGGTAACTTGAAAACTATTTTAGCAATAAAGGCTCTCGCAATAGCACTCCTATCTTCTTTAGGTCTTCCATTTGTAAACCTACCACAAGGAATAAACTCTTCGATACGCACTAACTCTAAAATGGCAACTAACTTTTTGTGATCGGGAGAAAGTTCACCTAGATCTTTTTCAAGTTGAGGGAAAAGTGTGTACTGTACATTAGACCAGAACTGTGATAAAATTTGTCTGAAAGACATTTGGCTCCTTTGGTTATTTGGGTGTGTAACTATCCCCACAATACCTTCAGGAGCCTTTTTATTGCAACAATTTCTAGTGGTTTTTTGGTTTTTTAGGTGTATAACAATCTCCACAGCATATTGTGGAGCCACTTATAATTCCCATTATTTATTGGCACTTATGCAATTACCTCTGGAGGGGCAAACTGTGGGTAAAATGCAAAAATGTCCGAGCTCTGAAAGAGCGGTATATCTGTCTCCACTAGTGTAGCCCTGGACGGGCAAACTAGGGGTTGGGTAAGAGCTTTGGAATTTCTACGTAATATATACTCGATCTTTAGGTTTCAAACGTCTTTTGCCTAAAAATCAATTAAAAACAAGCTACCCAAGCCTTAAATTTTCGAAAAGAGGGTCTTGCCGAATTGGATTAAAGGCCTCCATGCTGAGTATTTCTTTAAAGTTTGGAAGACCATTTTTAATGGCACATTGGAGCCAACCCACAGAAGGTTTTGCCTCTCCAAGCTGAGCATGAGAAAGGGCGTTTGTCAACGCAACATCATAGGTAGGTTGATGTTGATATAATGCAGCGCCAATATCGATTGCTGTTTTCCATTGTTTTTCAGCATAAGCTAACTGATGCAGTAAAAGCAATAAGTCTGGGGTTAACGTATCTCTCAACGGCAAAAGTAAATTATAAGCCTCACTATTATGTCCTTGCGCATGATAAATCTGAGCAAGCAAAAGCGTAGCAGAAGTATGTATAACACCGGATGCCGCGTGCTTACGTACTGCAATGAGCTTTTGCTGCGCATAGCCCAATTGGCCTTTGCGATAGTCCTTTTCGGCGCTCTTCAAAAACTGTTGAAGAGCTTTATCATCATCTTGTGAAGTCATTGGCAAACTATTTTTCCATGTACGGTAACCCTCAAAGGTAAAAAGAAGGAAAAATGATCCAATTAAAACCTGATGATAAATAAAAAAAAGAACAGCCAGAAGAAAGCTGATAACAAAACTTAGAAAAAGCGCGGTTTTAAGACCTTTTAGACCAAAGAAGCCTTGCAGGATAATGCGAAGTAACTGTCCTCCATCTAGAGGTTGAACAGGCAACAAATTTAATACTGTCCAAAAAGCGTTTGCATAAGTACTGATCAATAACAATTGTTGAACCATTAAAGGCCAGCTTTCTGCATGAAGAGAAAGAAAATATGACAATCCGCAGAGAGCAATCCCTGCTAACGGACCGTTTAAGACTATGAAAAATTCTTGTAAGGCAGTCGGAGCATGCCCATGCCGTCGCGTGACCCCTCCAAACCCGACAAGCTCAATTGTCGCACGCTGTCCAAAAAACATAGCCGTTAAAGCATGCCCATATTCATGCACAAGGAGTGAAACGCAAATCACTATAGCCCACAACGAGGCTAGATAAAGTTGAAAACCACTGTTTAATAAACTGATGCCAATCATAACGATTAGAAATAGCGGATAAATTCGAATGGGGATTTTTCCTGGAATAGTTAACATTTGACTTTTCCTAATATAGATGGGGCATATTTGTTTTAATCTTGGCTATTATCACCGCTACCGCGGCTAATTGGTTTTATTATGTTTGACCCACATTCCGCTACAGACCTGCCGGCCTTTCACTTCATGCGAGACGATTGCATAAGTGCCAATAAAATATTTTAAAACTGTTGTCATAGCATTGTCAGCCCGATTTATTTTTTTAAGACAAGTTTCCAGTTTAGGGCCTTAACTTTCTGAAAATCAGATAGTTAA
>JACCRY010000119.1 GCA_013813265.1 Parachlamydiaceae bacterium | reverse complement strand
CCATCTTCGATAGGTTGACCACTGATATGCAAGCGTAACGAGATTGATATCGAGTTCGCTTTCGCTAAGGCTCGCGTTTTCGCCGTTAAAGGTATTCATCCCTTCTCGCCTCTTTCGAGACCGCAGTGTTTCACGTAGTTAGTTACCCTTCTAAGCCACGCACAGCTAAATGTAGAACGTGTAATTTACATTTCAAGCTCCTTTCAGTTTGATGGATTAATGTGATATGCCTGGCATATCCAAAGCCGCAAAGAGAACAACAAGCAACAGATAAGAAATCAAAATGGAATCAGCATCATTAGATTTTTCCCTCCTGCCTTCCTTTGCGCCCTTTGCGTCTTTTGCCTTTTCTTTGCGTTAAAAAAAGCTGGCAATGGATTGAAACCAATATACCTCAGCCTTTCAGATCTCTGGTATTACATTATAAGTGACTTTGTAGCATCCAAGCAGCTTTTTCATGCTTACGAAGCCGCGCTGTAAGAAGATCCACCGTGCCATCATCACCCATTTCACCAGCTTTTGCGATACAGGCGCGAAGCTTTCCCGCGATTTCTTGGTTATCTCGCATAAGTTCAGTAATCATTTGGTCTCCATCCAAACTTTGCTCCGGCTCTTTCAGTGAAGCAAGCTTAAGGAACTCTGCCATAGTTGCCGGAGCCTTGCCCTGAATCATTCGAATTCTTTCGGCAAGTTCATCAGCAGCTTCCGCAAGGTCTTTATACTGCTCTTCAAAGAGAACATGTAAGGAATAGAAGCGAGAATCAACTATATTCCAATGAAAATTTTGTGTTTTTACGTAAAGGACATAGTTATCTGCAAGCATATGCGACAAAAGTTGAATCATATCTTGGCTAACGACTCGGTCTAGTTGCGCTGATCCCATGATAAGCCTCCTGGGTATAATTTTCTTTAATTTCACCATATAGTAGGAAGTTCTTTGGGTCAAGGACTGAGACATGCGGATAACTCAAGAATGCGAAGAAAACTGCGAAGCTTTTGACACAGACGCACAGAAGAAGCTCAACATATTAAGGGTTGAGTCAGAAACTAACCTTACACATCGTGAGTGTCTGACCTGTATCTACACTCTTTCAACTCGTCGAATTGATATTTCATTAAATAATGCGGGTTAGCGAAAAGTCGGTGGATTTCGTTCAGTTAGCACCTAACTTGACATAGAATGTCGAGCTACTTTTGTCGCCCCCTTTCTTCTTTGTTTAAAAAAACTTTCGCTATTCTCTTTATATTTTTCCTCTCTTTTTCTCTTCCTCCATGACAACATAAAATTTAAAGGACATGTTTTAAACTACAATGTTTGCAGTGGGTTATCTTTGTCCTGTGTCACTACGTGTAAAAGTGCACGTGGCCATCTTTAAGTAATTTGTGTTTTGGCAAAAATTTGTTTGGTAAAATCTTCTCCCTATAAAATGATCCCATCTAGTTATCGGTGAGTGATCCTATCCTCAGCTACGCAAGTTCATTATTTCTATCACCCACGAAAAAGTCTTTTTTCCTTAATCTAGATGGGGTATCCTCTATTTTTTAATCCATTATTAGATCTCTCATGAAAAACTATGATGAAAGTACAGTCCAGACCCTAGATGCTTTAGCTCACATTCGATTGCGTTCAGGAATGTATATCGGACGCCTTGGCGACGGATCCAATCATGATGACGGAATATATATCATGCTGAAAGAAGTGATCGACAACAGCGTCGATGAGTTCATCATGAAGCATGGCGATAAAATTCTCGTTAACATCGATGAAAGCAGTGGAAAAGTTGCTGTCCGAGACTTTGGTCGAGGAATTCCTTTGGGCAAGTTGATTGACTGCGTAAGCCAGATCAATACAGGTGCAAAATACAATGACGATGTATTCCAATTTTCAGTTGGTCTTAACGGAGTTGGAACCAAAGCTGTAAATGCTCTTTCAAGCCACTTTCTTGTACGCAGCTATCGTGATGGGGAGTATGCCGAAGCGGAATTTTCGCAAGGAAAACTTCTTTCCGAACACAAAGGCAAAGCAAAAGAGCCGAATGGAACCTATATGGAATTCATTCCGGATCTGGAAATTTTCAAAAAATATGCCTACCAACGTGAAATTATTCTTAAGAGAATGTGGCACTATGCCTATCTCAATACGGGTCTTCGACTCTACTATAACGGTGAGTGCATTGAGTCAAAAAACGGGCTTCTTGACTTACTCAACAACGAAGTGAAAGAAGACCGGCTATACGAACCCTTGCATTATCGCGGAAAAACCTTAGAATTTGCATTTCTTCACACTGGCAACTATGGCGAATGTTATTTTTCTTTCGTGAATGGGCAATACACTTCGGATGGTGGAACCCATTTATCTGCCTTCCGCGAAGGAATTCTCAAAGGCGTCAATGAATACGCAAAGAAAAACTTTCAAGGAGTGGATGTCCGAGAAGGTATTGTGGGGACTCTTTTAATTAAGGTCAAAGATCCGATCTTTGAATCGCAGACCAAAAATAAGCTGGGAAACACAGATATAAGAACGCCTTTGGTCCAAGAAGTTAAAGATGCCTGCGTTGACCTACTGCATAAAAATCCACAAACCGCCCAAGCCATTATCGAACGAATTGTCTTCAACGAAAAATTGCGAAAAGAGCTTTCAGCTGTTAAAAAAGAAGCCAAAGAAAAGCAAAAGAAAATCTCTTTTAAAATTCCAAAATTACGTGATTGCCGCTACCATTTTAGAGACGGTTCTAGTTCTGGCGAAAAAACGATGATTTTCTTGACTGAAGGTGATTCTGCAAGTACTTCAATCGTGGCCTCACGCGATCCCATGACCCAAGCTGTTTTCTCTTTGCGAGGTAAGCCTTTAAATGTTTATGGTATGAAACTCGACCAGCTCTACCGAAATGAAGAGATGTTTAACTTAATGAGTGCCTTAAATATCGAAGATGATATCGATAACCTGCGCTACCATAAAGTTATTTTGGCCACAGACGCTGATGTTGACGGCATGCATATCCGTAACTTGCTCATTACATTTTTTTTGACCTATTTTGAGGGACTTGTCGTCAACGGCCATTTGCACATTTTAGAAACTCCCCTGTTTAAAGTGCGTAATAAGGATAAAACCCTTTATTGTTACAGTGAAGAAGAACGGGATAAAGCTATTATTGCTTTAAAAAAAGGGGTAGAGGTTACCCGATTTAAAGGGCTTGGTGAAATCTCCCCTGGCGAATTCGGACAATTTATTGCCAAAGATATCCGCTTGATTCCTGTAACAATCAACACCTTTTCCGATATTAGATCGACTCTAACATTTTATATGGGCAAAAATACTCCGGAAAGACGTCAGTTTATCATGCAAAACCTCATTAATGAGGAACTTCCTGTATGAAAGATGTTAAAATGCTCATGCAAGATCACTATCTAAAATATGCCTCTTACGTCATTTTAGAAAGAGCCATTCCAGGACTTGATGGCTTTAAGCCCGTTCAACGGCGTATTTTGCAGACACTCTGGCAAATGCACAACGGCAAATTACACAAAGTGCAAAACGTGGCTGGTCAAACAATGGCCCTCCATCCCCACGGAGATGCTGCCATTGTCGATGCAATGATTAATTTGGCGAATAAAGGATTTCTCCTGGACACCCAAGGTAATTTCGGCAACCCCCTTACTGGGGATCCCGCCGCCGCTGGACGTTACATCGAGACTCGTCTTTCTCCACTTGCTCTTGAAACACTTTTTAATCCAAGCCTAACGGCTTTTGTTCCTTCCTATGATGGACGCCAACAAGAACCCGTTTGCCTTCCTGCAAAGATTCCTGTTTTGCTAATGCAGGGAACGGACGGAATCGCCGTAGGGATGTCAACGCACATCCTTCCACACAATTTTGTTGAGTTACTAGAAGCTCAAATTGCCATTTTGGAAGAACAACCTTACCTGCTACTTCCCGATTTCCCCACTGGCGGGATTATGGACGCTTCCAATTACGATAAAGGTAAAGGTAAAGTTAAACTTCGGGTTAAACTTGCCATCAGCGACCCCAAAACGATCCTTATTCAAGAAATTTGCTATGGAACGACCACAGAGTCGCTCATTCGTTCCATCGATGAAGCTGCTAAACGTGGAAAAATTAAAATCGATGGGATCAACGACTACACAGCAGAAAAAATTGCAATCGAGATCAAATTACCTCGCGGTCACTATGCGGAGGAATTGATAGCTGCTCTATATGTTTATACAGATTGCGAAGTGACGATTACTCCGCAAATGATGATGATCAAAGATGGTCTTCCATGGGAAGGCGATGTCCACGAGATTCTAGAGCTCAATACAGAAAAACTCAAAGAGTTTTTAAAGCTTGAATTAGAAATAGAACGAGACAGGTTGCAAGAACTTATATTTGAAAAAAGTTTAGAACGCATTTTTATTGAGAATCGGCTCTATAAGCCGATTGAAACACTTTCTACAATTGAAGAAATCCATACCGTTATCGAAGAAGGACTAGAGCCTTTTTGCAAAGATTTTCTTCGTCAGCCTAATCGAGAAGATCGCGAAAAGCTTCTATCCATTCCTATTCGTAGAATTTCTCTCTTTGACCTGGAAAAAAATCGATTAGAAATTGCTGCAGCCGAAAAACTCCTTGCGAAAGCCCAGAAGGATCTTAAAGAACTTAGAAAAGTTGCCATTACATATATTCGCGGCCTCATCGCAAAATATGGCAAAAACCACCCTAGACGCACGCAATTTAAATCGATCGAAAGTGTTAATCTTCGTGATGTCGCCACCAAAACGGTCAAGATCGGATATGACCCTGTAGGGGGTTTTGTAGGAAGCAAAGTAACAGGGTCAAAGAGTTTTGAATGCACAAACTTTGATAAAATATTGATCTTTTATAGTAATGGAACTTACCGAGCCATTAATATTCCGGAAAAGCAATATATCGATCAGCAAGGATGCAGCATAAGCTACGTGGGAGTGGCCGACAAGAAAAGCGTCTTTAATATCGTCTGTCGCGACACAAAAACCAATCTATATTATGCAAAACGCTTTGTCGTCGATAAATTCATCGTAGATAAAGTTTACAACTTTATCGAGAAAGAACTTGAGCTTATCATTGTCTCCACTAAGATTGATCTTAATATTGAGTTAACTTATATTCCAAAGGTTAACCAAAGGACTACAAAAACGAATTTTAACTTCAAAGATATGCAGGTGAAAGGGGTGTCAGCCCTTCCACGGAAAATGTCACCCCGTGAAATAAAAAAACATATTGTGAAAGATTGAACAGTGTACTAGATGAAAGTTACTCTTGGAGTCTTAGATTTTTATAAAAAAAATTTCCCGCTCTTCATTGATGAAGAGCTGTGGCGCACTGTTCATATTTCAATTTTTGGCAAAAACCCTTCTTTTCCTGATGTTCCGGTAGAAGAATTAGAAGAGCGTTTTACTCGTCTTGAATACAAGGGAGCAAAAGCATTTTTAATTCGGCGACTTGCACTCAAAAACTATCATTCGGAAGAGCTTAAGAAAGCGTTAAAACAGCGAGAGGTCACATCCGAAACAATTGATATGCTTTTGGGGGAATTTAAGACTCAAGGATACTTAAATGACCTTGCCTGGCTTTTCTCATTTATCCGAACTTTGCGCTTACAAGGATTTGGTTTTAAAGCTATTATTTTGAAACTCCGTATGAAAGGAGTTTCTGAAGAAATATCTCAAGATGCTATTGAGTCGGTAAAGGGTGATGAAGATGAAGAGAATGATGAACGAGCTTCCATAAAAAAATTAATTAACACACGGTACCGCTCTCGTCAGCTATCAGAAAAGAAAGAACGCGACAAAGTTATTGGATCTTTATTCCGCAAAGGGTACCAACTTGATGATATTTTTGCGGTAATTAAAAGTGAATTCTAGTGTAGAAAACAAAATAATTTTTTATTATTTACTTTTTTTTGCAAATTAAATTCTGTTATGTTATATTAAAGATATGGAAGATAAGAGATTAACTGACTGGGTCTCTTAGAATGTGCCTTTAGAATGGGAGATCCGGTCAGTATTTAGAGCGGTCAAGTTGGCTTCTTTTATAGGGCATTAAAGCTAATTAAATTTGTTTCTTACTAAGACTTGTACTATCTAGTAATAAACACCTATTTAATATGGCAATAATCTCTATAAGAGAGGTCAACTGGACCGATCTAAAGGAAGTTAAGATTCCTCAGTACGGTCAAGCTGGCTTCTTTTATGAGCCGTAAGCTAGCTTAATTTGTTTACAAATCACTTCATGTGACTAGTAAACAATAAAATTGGCAATGGTCTCTTTAAAAGAAGTCAACTAGACCGTCCTGAAGAAAGTCAAATTTTCTTCAGCTCGGTCAAGTTGACCTCTGTTTGTTAGAACTTGAGCTTTAAACAAATTCTCGTTCTTGACAGATAGAGGTCAATTTGACTGTGCTGAAACTAAAAATGTGAGCACAGTTCTTGGTCCGCTAACTTCAGCGAGGCCAAGTTGACCTCTTTTGTGGAACGCTAACGCCAACTTTGAGTTTGTAAAACGATTTATAGCCCAAAAAGCTATTTATACGAACAAAATAAAAATCAAACTGGCAACAGCCTCCATAAAAGGGGCCAACTTGACCTCCCTAATTTATTTAAAGATAGGTTAAGTTATGTCAAATTCAGCCATTGGTGATACAAATAGTGTACCGGCCCCAGAAGAATCAGCAGCACAACAAGCAGGTGCTCCTAAAGCTGATGGTCAAGCGAATATGAATACCACAATCAGTTCACTAGGTGAACTAAAGAGAAAAGCGCCGAAAGTATATGAACAAATGATGATTGGCATCGGAATGCATATTGTACATGCGATGGAAAAATCTCAGGCTAGACTTAAAAGATTAATGCGAGAACAACAACGTGAGGCGATGAGATAGTGACGTTATGTGACCGCAAGCTTTTTTTAGGGTTCCCTGTTGACAGTCTCTATCAAACAGGGCTTTTTTCTGCAAATCCAAAACTTTTATCTTTTTACGTCCAAGAAAATGGGAGTTATCTGCAGGAGCATTATTTTGCAGATATATATTATCTCGGTTGCCCCATCCCCTCACCCGCACGGTTGCAAGATTTAGAACTGTTGGGATCTCATATTTTTAGCCTCTTAACTAAATTAGTTCCAAATTATTCTTTTTCAAATTCAAAACTCATGCTCATGCCACTCATTCAACCTTTCAATAAGGGAATAACAAGTGGATGATTTTTCTGATCTTTTAATAATTTCTGAAGAAGAAACTGGACAGCGTCTAGATAAAATCTTAGCCAATCGCTTTCAAGAAATTAAATCGCGCTCTTACTTCCAATATTTAATTGAACAAAAGAAAGTTCTTTTAAATGGAGACCCTGTCAAAAAACGCACGCTTCTGAAATGTGGTGATCAAATTGAAATTCAATTTATCTGTTTACCTGAACTCTCATTGGCCCCAGAAGCAATTCCTTTAAATATTATTTTCGAAGATGAGTCCATGCTTATCGTCAACAAACCTGCCGGAATGGTTGTTCATCCTGCTGTGGGAAATTGGTCGGGAACTTTTGTCAATGCGCTTCTTTATCATTGCAAAGACCTTGAATCTCGATTTACTACCGAAAAAAGTACACCTTCCACAGTGCGGCCGGGCATTGTACATCGGTTAGATAAAGATACGACAGGGCTACTGATTGCAGCCAAAACATCTGAGGCTCATGAGAAGCTGTCGGCTTTATTTTTCACGCGAAAAATCTATAAAGAATATTTAGCTGTTTGCATTGGAAATCCTGGAACACTCACGATTAATCGCCCCATCGGACGCAATCCCTCTTGCTACAAACAAATGGCAGTGGTCCAACAAGGAGGAAAAGAAGCGGTCACTCATTGCAAAACACTGGCCTATAATGGAAAACTTGCTTTTGTTTCTCTCGAACTACAAACCGGAAGAACGCATCAAATTCGGGTTCACCTTCAATCTCAAGGTACTCCAGTTTTAGGAGATCCCGTGTATGGAAATCTTAAAATTAACCAATCTTTCAATCTTCAAACGCAAATGTTGCATGCTCATTGCTTGCGTTTTACCCATCCTCTTACACAAGAGCTACTGGAATTCAAAGCTCCACTTCCCACGAAAATGGAGGAATTTTATAAAAATATTTTCTTGTAGAGTTATATAGTTTAATGCGCTACGCTTGGAAGAAAGGGGCAATCATCTATCTTTTGCCTTCAGCCTAAACATGTCAACAGTCACTATTCACAGAGGAACGCGTTATGAAAGAATTTGTAGCCTACATTGTCAAAAATCTAGTCGATCATCCAGATCAAGTAAAAATCAACGAAATCGGCGGAACGCAAACGCTTATCATCGAACTTTCTGTAGAGAAATCCGATATAGGTAAAATTATCGGCAAAAAAGGAAAGACAATCAATGCAATCCGTACACTGTTAATGTCTGTTGCCAGCCGAAACGGCATTCGTGTTAATTTGGAAATACTAGAAGAAACTCCACCCTCTGCATAAGTCGACCCCGATTCTTTCCTTTAGAAAGTAGCATGGCCCAGGGCAAAGCCCTGGGTTACCCTAGCCCGGGTACACGTGCTTGATTTTTTTCGTAATCGCAAATTAATTTTAGAGGGACAAGATTCACGTATCTTTAGATATTAGAGTAGAAATTGGACTGAGTAGGACTCGAACCTACGACCACCCGCTTAGAAGGCGGGTGCTCTATCCAACTGAGCTATCAGTCCATTGGTATCCGCAATGCTACCAATTCCAGGAACAAACATCAACATAAAAATAAAGTAAACTTGGCATTCTGATACTAAAATGTAGAAATTTCGTTGCACACGTAGGTATAAGGGTATTGGGCTATCCTAAAGCTGGCCTAATATTTAGATTTTTGATGTTTTTACGACCTGATTAAAAAAGTCATTAGACCAGATATCAATCCTAGCAAAAACCAGTATGTCTACAATTCATCGACATACTGGTTTAATGAAAAAATATGATCTATCCCTGCAGCCAATTCTTTTCCTTTGAGTTGACTACATTGAATTAAAGCTCCCCGTGTAGTGAAAGGCCGGCAGGTCTAAGCGAAACGTGAGTATACGAAAGAGAAATCGTAGCCGCAGTAAAGGTATATGAGTGGGACACCTTTCCACGACCTAGCATCCATATCGCTCCTTATTCGTTTTTCTTGTTGTTTTTTTCCCTATTGAATATCATGTGTCTTTAAATGCATATCAAAAGGAACAAACAATGATAAAAAACTTTTTAACAGCTTTTATTATTTTACTTACAACTGCCGTAAGCACTCTGCAAGGTGAAACCGTTGGAAAAGTCGATGTTGGTCCCGCTTTTCTGCATATCGATATTCTTGAGCATAACAAGACCGTAAAACGCATGGACATTTGGGCGATGCGCGGGGACGCCTCCTACTTCCTTTACAAAGGGCTTTACATTAAGCCTGTCATTCTTTATGGAAATGGTGGCGCCGCCAAAGGAGGCATTTTTTCAGGCTCTTGCGGTCTCGGCTATTGCATACCTTTGAGTCCAAAGCTTATAATATCTCCTCTTGTAGGTGTTACTTACAGCCATCTTTGGACAAAAATTAATCTTCCAATTCCTTTCCCTCCTTTTCAACTTAAAAATATTAGAGAAAATTTCAAGTCTTGGGCACCTAATGTATGCTTGGATGTCTATTATACATTTATCCCTACATGGAGAATTTGTGCAGGTATTCAATATAGTTGGTCAAAAACGAAAACAACACTTGTGCATGTCGGAAAATTTAAAAGTAAATCTGAAGGTTTTGCCTATAGTCTTATGTTAGAGCATGATCTTTCAGATGTGTGGTCAATAAATATCGGAGCAGCCTATAATTTAAGTCTAACTAAAGAGAAACATGGTCTCCGTGGCAGCGGAATTAAAGCGGGCATAACACGCTGGTTTTAAATTGATCAGCGATCCATAACTGGACATTCCGATGATCGGAATGTCCAGTTACGGATCTCTAGCGTGAATCTTTCTTTACTTGACTTTAGAAGTCATTAATGCTAAATTGAGCCTTATCGATAATTTAATATTAAACAAAAGAAATAATGAACACGGCTAACTCTGTAAACATTACAGTAAATCTAATCTATCAAGGCAAAGAAGTTACCGTACCGACTTTAAAACTTCGTACTTTATCTCAGGAAACGATAGATCTTATCGGGATCCAAACAGCAGAAGAACCTATCGCCTTGAATTCCTTTACAGATTGGATACATGAGCAAATGGGGATCCAAACAGTAGAAGAACCTATCGCCTTGAATTCCTTTACTAATCGGATAAAAGAGCTTAAGGACAATCTTAATACTGAGAATCATATTCCAAAAGGACTTTCAATTCTTTTCACTTTAAGTATAGGGGTTATTACTGCCCTTGCACTTTGCATTTTAAGCCCTCCTGTAGGAATTAGCTTCGGCTGTGGAATCACTGCGCTCCTATTGATGTCAACTTTTTCGCCAGGACTCCAAAAAGGTTTAGAGTTGGATACTTCCGAAGATCTGGGAAAAGTAGCAGACTTTTTCATTGAAAATGATCGCATAGAAAAATCACTTGAGAAACAATGCCATGCTGAGTCCTCTAACACAGATCTGCAGGATGCGTTAAATGAGTTTCGAAAAGTTAAGGCATTTTATTCAAAATTCACAAAAATGCGGGTACCCTGTATTTCTTCTGAATCAGCTAAAGTACTTAAGGAGAAATGCGATTTTCTTGAACTTCAGCTTGATCACTCTGGCTTTGACTTAAGTAGTTCGGAAAACTCTGCATTGGAGAACCTTTCGGAGAGCATTCTTGATCTTAAAGTCGCGATTAAACATCACAAATTCTATAAAATTATTCACCTTATTCCCTTAACTCTATTTGTTGCGGCTGTAGCTTTAGGTATTTTTGTTAGTTTAACTCCCTTTACATGTGCGTTGGGTTTGACGACCCTGTACATCGCTTTAAGAGGGTTTATGCTCAGAGACATCCGTGAACAAGAAGTAAATGTACAGAGATTGAATGTTGAAAGAACCACCGAGAAGTTCAAAACATTTTTCACTCAAGATTTTGATGCTCTAAAGGATGAACTTAGGCTTGCAATAGAAGAAGATGACGTTGAAGAAAGACCCTCTTTAAAAAAAGCCTTAAAAGAGCTTGAAAGAGCAATTACCTACTTCACAGAAATGCCAGATCAAGAAAGGGAACCAGGACGCGAAAATTGCTACACTTTTTTATCAAATCTTCTCGATTATATGATAGCGTGGCATGAAAAATATATCATAAAGGGTACTAGACTCTTTGACTAATCCATCTGAGTTTCCTCACTTAATTTCAAAAAATAGCATCTTCAGAATATAGTTGAAATGGGTGCTTGTATTCCCATCCAATCCATGGTACAAATAAAAAAAGGAGATTTTATGAAATTATTGACAGCCGCCCTCTCTAGTTGCGTGTTATTGACATCAGCATTTCTTTCAGCTGGATCTGCTCCGTCAGGATGCAAATGCGTAGACTGCAAATGCACCGAAGAATCTAATTGTGGATGTATTTCTCAAAATGTTTCTAACAATGGCAATCAAGCTTGCCGATGTGGAAAAAATTGCAATTGCGGCCCTAAATGCAGTTGCAAGTAGTAAAGCCCTAGTCCTAGATCTTAGCCGATGGTGACACATTTGAGTCCATCGGCTTAAATATTATATCAAAAACTCTCATGCCCTCCTGTACCACCTACAGGCTTGTTTTCCTCGACTTGTCGTATATGTGTTAATCACGACGCAATTTCCTTTAGCCTCTTTAGCCTGAAAAACATCAAGTAAAAGAAGTGTCCAACAATATAGACAAGTCTTCCCACTCCAAAACTCTCGGTCTTATTTTAATTCAAATGAAGCACGTCGTAATGGTAGTAAGACTTGCCCTCCTGATAGACGACCGTTTTTTTATACAACCGAATTGTTTCTTGTTGGTCGTTATCGATGATTTTAGAACGAAAGTAGTAGTTATTTTTGTCGCTAAATTCAAAGATCTCAACGTTATACATAGCAAAAATATCTGCCTACACATAACCTGCTAATAGTTCTTCCGCCTTATTGCACATCACGATCTTATCTACGGAAAACTGATTCAATCGGGTCAATCTTTCACCCTCAAAGCGTTTACCATTCCCATTTTCTTCTAAAATAACATAGTTTGTTTGAGAGTGATTAAGAAAAAGCGTGCTTTTTCGAGAAAAAAATTGTTAGGATCAATTTTTTACTCCCAACAAAGGACCATCTATGAAAAAAATGAATCCAGTTGTCCATTTTGAAATTCCTTACGAAAATGGAGACCGCATTGCAAAATTCTATCAAAATGTTTTTGGATGGCAAATCAAGAAGTTAGGTATCTTTATGGGTAATTATATTTTGGCTACAACTGTAGAGCCCGATCATAAAGAAGATAAGGGCGGTCACCCTAAGCTGGCTGGGGGCATTAATGGAGGATTTTACCCGAAAAGTTCAGATAAGCCTCAGCAGTACCCATCCATAGTGATCGCTGTTGAGAATATTGAAGAATCCATGAAAAACGTAATCAAAGAAGGAGGTAAAGTGCTTGGTGAACCCATGGATGTACCCACAGTGGGCAGATACGTTTCTATCGTCGACACAGAAGGTAACAGAGTGAGCATGTTGCAACCAAGCTAATAAAAATGAGAAGTTTTGCGGAATTGGAGTGCGGAGACTTGTGTATATAGTTGGACATCTTTTTCTTGACAACTCTTTACTCCTGTTTTCCAGGCTGTTAAGGCTGAAGCATTAGTGTGAAGACGGACATGCCATTTGTGTCAGGCCTGACACCAAGGCCAGTATGTGACATCTCTAGAGTTAGGTAATATTTTAGTGTAATGGCCGGTCTTTTACTCGCTCAAAACCTTCTCAGCTTAGGCCTTGGTGTCAGGCCTGACATCCTGACATTTGCTACGATTAGTATCAGGCCAGACACCAATGGCTTTTCACTTTCTGGCAGATCTATTCGAAACGCGATTTCACGTCAGGCTTTCAGCCTGGAAAAGAGGGACAAAAATGTGTCAATAAAAAGATGTGCCAACTGTAAAAACAAGTCTTCGCACTCCAAATCTTTCAAAATTCTCAAGGGCAAAATTTTACGGGACAGGTCAGGTCAAAAAAGATTGCGCAAAATTTCCACAAAAATTACATTGCTGAATTATAAAATCTTCGAAGTGAAAATTATAAATAGATCGGAAACCCCCACAAGGAGTAACTTTTATGCAAAATTCAGCAATAACACCAAAATGTGTTATTTTAGATGGTAAAACAATTTACAAAACACCATTTGTTGAGGAAGATAAAAATAATTGTATTTCAGCTGCAAAAGACTCCATCATGAGTGTAAAAGCAAGTTATTTAAAGTCTGCTGAGGCACAAGGTGAATTACATCCTCTGTTTGTTCAAAATATTGACAACTGCGTCCAGAAATATTTTACCCGATTAGACTCTCTGAGTAAGTTGACCGCCTCTGATAATTCTAAAGTTATACAGTTCGGAGTACTGAAAAATATTGAAAAATTTAAAAGTGATATTTTAAAAATTTTCACAAAACAACATCTATCCAAACTATAAACCATATTTTCCAGAGTAAAAATGCCTTTTACAATTGATGGTCAATGGATTCCAAGTAAACAGCCTAGCAATCCCTCGAAACCTGTAAAAGTTCGGTTGGTCAAGAGGGGGAAAAGCATCCTCACGGTCATTTTAAACCTTCAATTTCCTTCAGGTGAACTTGCAGATCTGGCTTCTGGGTTAAAGAAAAAACTTGGCTGTGGAGGTGGTGTGAAAGATGACACCGTTGAAATACAAGGCGATAAAGTAGAACAAGTAAAAAGTTACCTTCGAGAAATCGGTGTGAAATCACAGTAAACCCTTAAAATTTGACACGACCCTTTTCTTGCATTTGTTTTCTGTAACTGTTAAATAAAAATTTTACAGTTAAGGTGGAGAGACATCATGTTGGAAGAAATGCAGCCTACGCAGACAGCATGGCAAAGTCGAGTAGAACTTGTGAGAAAATGGGGAGATGTTAATACAAATGGGCTGCTTGAAGTTTCAACCTTAGGGTTCTCTATACCTGAAATAGAGGGTTTCATTGGTTATCGGATAGAGGCAGCCAATGCAGTCGTTTTAGGGGAGCCGGCATGTGCTTTAGAGAACAAAGGAGCACTCGCATTCGCTTTTCAAGATTACTGTGCATTAAAAAATCTTGGAGTGGTCTATACAATTGTATCGCAAGATTTTGCTAAGTGGGCTCAAAATAATCTTGAAGCAGCTACAATTGAATTCGGAGAAAAGTATATTTTTGATCCGCACAGCAACCCGATGAATAACCAAGGACACAAAGCTAGCCTTGTACGTAGAAAGTTTAAGCACGCTATAAAGGAAGGAGCTGTCGTAAAGGAATATCTAGAATATGATATCCTCATAGAACAAGAAATCGAGAACGCTTCGGAAGAATGGCTAAAAAGTCGACATGGGCCTCAAATATACCTGTGTCACATGACTTTATTTAAAAATCGATATGGCAAGCGATGGTTTTATGCAGAACGAAGTGGCAAAATTGTGGGATTGCTAATTCTCAACAATATTGAAACAAAAAAGGGGTGGTTAATCACTAACGTCATGATGTTTAAAGATGCCCCGCATGGGCTCTCTGAGCTTCTTATTATCTCCGTTTTGCAACTCTTAGAAAAAGAAAATTGTCGCTATGTTTTAGCTGGTCCTATTCCTACAAAGCAGCTTGGAAAAATTAACGGTATTACTTATTTCAAAGCGAAGTTAACTGGATGGATTTTTAAATTTGCAAAATTTATTTTTCATTTAGAAGGGCATGAAGTCTTTTGGGATAAATTTCAGCCACAATCAGAAAGTTCCTATCTGGTTTTTCCCAAAAAAAACCTCACGTATTCGAGCATTAAAGCGCTAATGCGCGCTTATAATGTCAGCGTAAATTAGGTATTCATTTTTGTTATCCTGTCTTATCCTGTATAAAATGCAGTTATAAGTAAATAGCATGGAACTAGATTCCCCTTAGAGGCTGTGAAAAAATTCGAAATAATGCAGCAGTTAGGCGAAAGTTGCAGCTGATGCAATTCTTGACGACGTCGTAGCTATAGCTACGACCGAGGAGAGAAGTGCGTCAGATGCAACTTTTCAGCC
>JACCRY010000118.1 GCA_013813265.1 Parachlamydiaceae bacterium | reverse complement strand
CGAAAGTTGCAGCTGATGCAATTCTTGACGACGTCGTAGCCATAGCTACGACCGAGGAGAGAAGTGCGTCAGATGCAACTTTTCAGCCAACTGAAGCATCTTTCCAATTTTTTCACAGCCTCGCAGGTTCACTAATTTAGGATTAAATTTAGATTCCATTGGGAAAAAAATCCAGCTTTCTTGCAACAAATCCTAGTATTCCATTTCCGATAGCTCCAATGGCTACACCGGAAATTATTGATCCTGCTAGCACTTTGCCGAAGAGCAATGCAGCAGATGTTACGCCTCCCTCTGTCAGTGCTAAAGCTCCTCCAATCACAATAGCACTACTTACAGCACACGCTTTTACACTTTTTTTTGGCAATTCGATGCCTGTTATTCCACTACCCAATCCTATTACTGCTGCTCCTGGGATACAGCCTGCAATAGATATAATCCCACCTGCAGTGACTGTCGTGGCAATAAATCCTGCTATTGCCCCTCTTCCAGTGTCTCGTATTATGTGTTTCAATTCAGTAGAAAAACTGTACGTTCCTAATTCAGAATTTACATTATTTAAACAAGCATTCATATAGCCCTCCTTTAGTATAGCATAAAATATTCGCTTATCTTATAAATTAAACCAATAAATGTCAATATTAAAATCGGATTTGTTAAAATTCTGCACAAATGGTTTATTTTTTTAAACTATTATGATCACCTTTTAGTAAGGCGCATTTACCACACATTTTATATCTAGCGTACTAAGTTTCACTTAGACATTTAGATATTTCTTGATCCTACCGCTATCTTAATAAGTCTTAAAATGGCATTCTGATCGCCACCTACCTTAAATAACCACAACTAGGGAAGCAATGGCCGCTTGGACAACAGGGACTTGCAAAGCCAATGGGATTGACGTGCGCTACCTTAGAACCGGTGGTAACAAGCCTCCTATTGTTCTGCTACATGGGCTTACATTGAATGGAGCGTGCTGGATACCCTTAGCGAGGGATTTGGAGAAAAATTACGACGTTATTATGCCGGATGCTCGGGGCCACGGCTACTCCGGCATTCCCAACCATAGCTATTTCTATGATGACCTAGCCTCTGATGTCGAGAACCTCATAGACGCGCTCGGACTCGCCACCCCAATACTCCTTGGCCATTCTATGGGAGGCATGACGGCAGCTTTGGTCGCAAGTCGAAACTTAAAGCGACTACGAGGGCTTGTCTTAGCCGATCCAACTTTTTTAACGCTAGAACGTCAGCGTGAAGTTTATGAGAGTGATGTAGTGGATCAGCATCGAAGAATTCTTAACCGACCAAAGCAGGATCTTCTGGCTGAGTCGCAAGACCGACATAGCCGCCGCTCAGGTGAAGTGATCGAACTATTTACGAGGCAAGGTTTCAAACTAGCATTAACGCCTTCGAAGTTTTGACACCGCCAAATCCCGCCTACATTCCGCTAATAAATACCCTTAGTGTTCCGAGCTTGCTCGTCATCGGTGATGTTGGGTCAGTAGTGTCTCTTGAAATGGCCAAAGAGCTCTCAAGGCTTAATCAATATTTGGAATTCGAGCAGATCAAGGAAGCTGGCCATGGAGTTCCGTTTGACCAGCCCGATCGTTTTTCGGCCATTGTCCAAACCTTTTTGCGCTCGGTGAGCACTTGAAGTTGGCTTAAGAGGTATGGCTAAACTTGTCCAGGCTCTCATAGAACTGAGGATATTGGATCATACAATAGCTTCTACTTGCCGCCCTCTTTCGTCTTAGAATTTCTGGAGATCACCCTTAATATTCATCAGCGCTAAATTTCTCCAGAAATGCTCCAAGCTGTCTCCCCCTGAAAAAAGTGTAGTAAAAATCGTAGAATCTGCAATCACAATTTGTCCAGCTCGTTCGCCTTTCGGTGGCATCCAGAGCCAAGAGTTGATCTCCGTATTGCCTGCCTCAGTGAAAGGATGCGGACGATCTAAATCAATCGGTTGCCGAGCCAACACATGAATATCTTTTGAATAATGAGCTCTTGACAATTCTCCGTCTTAGACAAATTTGAAGGATCCAGATCCGAAGACCTATTTTTTAAAGTTTCAATTTTGCCAATTAAATCGTTGGCAACGCGTGAAATAATATCAGCGAATTGAACTCTAACTGAGAGGTGATGGATAAAGTAAATGAGCATGATTAAACTTAAAATTCCAAAAATCTCAATCAAAGTGATCGAAATATTCGGCATAAAATTTTTGTCATTTGAATACTTGTCATTCCCAATTGTTCTTAAGATCAAAAGGGCATAAATCGAAGTTGAGATAAAGATTCCTAAAGTCATCTGTGTGACTAGATCTCGCATAAAACTAGGAAGTAATTTAGATCCATATAGGTTAGAAGTTAAAGCTAATGTCACAACAGTAATTGAAAATACCACGCCGGCAAGGGTAATCATTGACTTAGCAATTGTAGAAAGTAGCTCTCGAGCGCCCTCTGGACCGCCTTCCCAAAAATGAAAAGGTAAATCATGATGTTCAAGTGATCGATCTAAATTTAGAATAATGGAGGCTAGAATAAATACCAGAATAATCATGAGGCCTGGTACAAACCAAAATCCTGTTGTCAACTTATTCCACAAATTTGAAAAATAGATTTTCATATCTTTATCACTTATATAGGAATTATAGAGTTGTCAATCCCAGCTACTTAAAGAGCTGCCCACCAATATAGAGAAAAAATGCCTCTTTCCTATCAGATCACGTTGAATGCAGGCTGATTCCATTTCTTAAAGCATAAGCAAAGTAAAGCAATGTGAGTGAAAGGGCAAATAAGCCTATCTTTGCAGCCCTTAAACTGGTTTCTGTTGGATGCTTATCATAGTAAATAGCCCAAATCATCAGAGGAAATCCATACAGATACATCCCGAGATAAATCAAAAATGTTGTGCGCTCCATTCTTCTCCTAGCCTATTTTTGTAAAGGGTATGCAGCTTTTTTAGGGTTGTCGTGAAAGGGATCATACCAAATAGGACGAAAAAAAGCTTCCTCTCTTACACCGTATAGGCGTGTTAAATTGTTCATTCTCAAAGAAAATAAGGTGTCACCCACAATATGATCAAAATTTAGATTTTGAATCCGAAGTTTTGCTTCAGCTGAAAAATTTTCAATTTCTAATGTATGATGATTAGTCCCCCTAGCTTTTCCTCCAGAGGTTTGTTTAATTTCTGCCCAAGTAATTTTTTCGATACTTTGAATAAACTTTAAAAATTCAATATGTTGTTCTTTTGTAAGGTGATCCCAGCCCCAATATTCATGGTCAAAATCGAGTAAGTCAAAATGGATTCTCGCTTTCAATTTGTCGAAAGAGCCTGGATCGCAAGTATGAATAGGTTGGCGAAAATTTGGAATTTCTAAATGCTTTGGAGATTTCATTAAAGATCCTTTATAGGCTAAAGTGAGCTGTAATAATTGAACATAGAGTGATGAGTAATCTCTTCATTTGGTTGAGCTAGCTCACCTAATAATGCAGGCCTAGCATTTTTCCAAGGATCTTCCATGTGGGTTAACTGGCTTAACCAGTGTGGATCTTTGGATCCATAAAATTCTAAAACTCGCTTTACAATATCTTTTTGATCATCCGATAATATTTGAATCAGGTCTGGTTTAATTTTTTCAGCAAAAAACCCAGGTTTCAACTTAAAACACTCTTTATGAAGAAAATATAAAGAAGGAACAACAGGTCCATTTCTCCATGCTTCAATTTTATCGTTAAAAAGAGGGTGCTCTGTCCATGCCAAGTGCCAAGCTTGAGAATAATAAAGCAATTTTTCAAGCTTCATAGCTGTTAAATCACCCATTTCTCCCAATATATAGTCTGCTACATCAACTGCTCTCATCATCATCACCTTTTTTTGCATCCTATTTGAGAAAGACTATTTTCGCAAGATACACATTTTTCATCTCTCTTTCTTTGTAGAAATTTTTAATCCTCGACCAAAAAAGTCCAATCACTGATTCCTGCTGCGAGCAGCAGGCCACATTGTTTTTCAGACCGACATTGAAATGATAAGCTACAAAAGTTATCTCATTACATATCTGAGAATTCATTTTTTTAAATAACATAACCATTTAATTTACTTGCTGTAGAAATTAAATTTCTTGCACATAATTCATGCACATAGTAACATTTTATTAGCTAATCCATATGTTTAGCTCAACAATGACAAAAAAAAGGAATCTTTATGAATTTTAAATTGTTACTATCAACAATAATTACTGGCGTTCTATTAACGTGTAACGTTAGTGCAGCTACAGCCTCTTATAAGAGCAAAGCGCTTATTCAGTCTAAGTGCTCTTCTAATAAAGCTATGCAGCTAAAATCGGTTGTAATATCAGCACCTTGGGCAGATGATATGGAACCTTCTCCACTTCCAAAACACTGGCAAAAACATAAAGCAAAACTAAATATTGTCGTGTATTATAATGGAATCGAATTAAGGATCCCTGAAGGAGATACTTATTTTACCTATAAAGGTAAAGTCGCAATTGGATTTCATGGCACCTACAATCCGCCTCGTGATATGTCTTAATAAGACTGAGGGATGGGAGAACACCATTGCCCATCCCTTTTCTCCCTTCTTATTTTTGTGGAACAAAAACACTTTCAGAAAAATATTGTCCATGAAAGCTACCAGGAATATGTCCTGGAAGTTCTGCTTGCGCGATTTCATCAAAAGATTGACCATCTAAAACCAATAAGAAGGAACTATTTTTCTCTTCATCATACACGACTGACAAGACAACGCCCTCATCTTCATTTTTCGCATCGGGTGAAGCAATAAAAATAGGCTCTACAGCACTACAACCCATGCGACTCCATATTTTTATTTGCTTTGTTAACATGTCAAACTTGACTAAACCTGTAGTTTTTTCTTTCAAAAATTCTGTGCTTGTATCGTCTGCGATGGTCATATAAAGATAACGATAGCTTTTTCCATCTAGTTTATCATCAAAACGTGGAAATTCCACATCTCTTTCCAGCATTACCTCTGGTAAAATTTCATTTTTATCGAGTGAAAGATGGTAGCGCATTAACCTTCGTTTCCATTTAGACTTTTTTGTCAAAATAGAAGTGGCTTGAGGGAAAAGACTGGGCATTTGGGAAATATCAGGAGACGCGACGAGATCTAAGACTATTCCTTTCCGATTCTTTATTTCATAAGCATTTGCATGGTGAAAACTGAAAAACGCATCAGCAATCATCTTTGAAACGATCTTTCCTGAACTTCTTTCCAAGACAATGAATCGAGTTCCTCTTTCAGGTTGCCATGTAAAGTTATGAATAAAAGGTTTATTCTTTATCAAAAGGTCAAGTGGACTTACAATGAATGGAAACTCGGTTAAAATAAGATAATTTTCAGTCATTGCAAAGCTATGCATATAAGAGGGCATATCTACAGGCACTTTTGCAATCACTTTTCTCGAAGAAGAACCTTCTTCCATACGGTAAAACACATAGTAACTTTGACGGCCAAATTCAATAAGAAAATTCACAATTTCATTTGAAGAAGCATCAAAATGAGGATGTGCAGATTCCCAACATTTGCTTTTCGGCAAACTGTCTAGGTAGCTAAAAGAACCTAACGTATTTAACGTTTTTAGATCAAAACATGCTGGTAATGGAACCTCTGTTAAGGCGACGTATTGATTTCCGTATTTAAAAACGTTAACAGATGCGTTGTTTACAAAATGATCGGAATAGCTAAAGAAGTCTTGTGCTTTCTGCCATAATGAAGGTTCTGATGCAAACCCCTTATATTGTGCCATCCCTTTATAAAATACAGCATCATGTTGCTGGGACTTAAGGAATCGATTCGTATAAAAAACATTCCCCTTATCAAAAGCAAAGCCATGTAACATTGCAAGGCCATCAAATTTATGTGAAATCTGCTTTCCATCCTGAAAAACGGGTATAGAACTGTTTCGGACCAAAACTCCGGTTAACCAATCGGGCAACTTGCCCTCAACGTGCAACTTTTTTTCTGTTTCTTCTCGCCCTACCCCTAGCTTTAAAGGTGATGATGATTTCATGGAGGTTGGCAAAACCCACAGCATAACGAGCAATAACAAAATTGAAACAAAAATTACCTTATTTTTTTCCCCCATATTACATGTCCTTTTTAAGTCTATTAAGTTGTTTAAGAGTATTTTCACACCAATCCAGAGCTGCTTCAACTTGTCTTATTCCGTAATCCAACGTTATCAACCAATATGGCAATCCTTTTTCCTCTCCGTGCTCCAGTTGCAATTTATCTTGAATTTCCAAGAAGACAGCTTTCTTGTCTTTTAGAACCCTTTGGTGTTCTTCTAAATGCTGTTGACTAATTGAAGGAAGTACAACATCTCCAAAGAAAAGTTTGAGCAACAGTTCATTGCGAGATTGTTCCAATTCAGCAGGCCTTGCTAACCATTCTTTTAATTCTAGCTTTCCTGCTGAAGTGAGACTGTAGAGATGCCGTTGACGATCATTTTTTGAAGGGTTCTCTTCCCGTAAAATAAGTCCATCTTTTTCAAGTTCTTGCAAAACTGGATAAATAGAACTAAATGTTTCCTTCCAGAAATATTGAGTGCTTGACTCCATTAACTTTTTAATGTCATAGCCGGAGCTATTTGGAATCAGGGTCAACATTCCTAAAATCGCATATCGACTTTTATTACTTTTGGCCATGAATTTCTCTTTGATTGGGGGGGGTGATGTATCAGACTGATATATCGTAGCACAAAGTGAGATTTAGCGTCAAGGGGAACACATACGAATTAAGATTTTGCATGGCTCGATTTAATTTGGAGTGGGGAGACTCGTCTCCGTTTTGTTTCGCCCTCGACTTGTCGCATATGCCTTAAGCTAAACATGAGGATGCCGTCCTTATTACAGTCTAGAGCAACACTTAGGTTCAGTCAACACGCCATTTTCAGGCTGTAGGCCTGTAAAATTATTCTCTAAGGCACTATATTGGTGTATACCTGATGTATAAAAGCACTACGATTTCCAATCGGGGCTTTGGCATTCCCAAGCAGACAATTTATATGCGATGACGTACTACAAGACGTCAATTTTTGTTGTGAGTCAGCTGTAGAGCTTCTTCATAAGTTTCTTTATGCCTATTTTTATATTTAAATTCGTTTTCCGGATCATTTGTTTTATAGTCGATAATTCCATGATCTAAATGCGCTACAGCAATTTCCGGATCGTAAATCGAATATCCCTGCTTATCATGATTATAAATAACTATCTCCACGTTCTCTATTGTAAAAGGCCTCTTAACTAAAGAAGGTTGAATTTCTTCATTTGAATTGATTTGATTCAACAACTCAGTACTGAACTGAATTGTCAACTCTCTAAGTTGATCTTTAGAGAATCTCTGACGTGGATCAAAAGCTAAACTCAAATTCTTGACAACACCTCCAGGCATTGAAATTCCGGTTCCAATAGGCTTAAGATTATATTTTTTTTCAATAGACGTGGAGGCTTCGTAAAGGATTTTATTAACAATTCTCTCTGAATTTGTAAGATTTTTGTCTTCATTATCAAACCAAAATAATGGATTTTTTAGATAACTGTTTGGCAAAAAAGATAAAATACAAATAGAAATAAAAACAAAAAGGGCTAGAATAAAGAAAAATTTCATCTAATTGCTCCAGTTTCAATGTATTTATCAATATGTTCAAACAAGACATCTCTATAAGTTGGGCTCGCAAAAGGATGGTCGATCCACCCTGCTTTAGGGTGGCTGTTTAACTGAACAGTTGTTTCTTTTGAACGACGCGCTCCAGCCCTATCAAAGAGCGGAATAAAATCGCGATAAGGGGATGCACAGTAGTGCCAAACATCTTTACAGCTTTCAGGATATATATAACCTGCCGGAGCAATACCAATAACATACATGCGACTGCTACGCTCTTCAGGGTAGTCTAGCAGCCCATTTCTCACATGAATCGCCCCTTGGCTATGGCAAATCATCAAGTATGTGGCTTGGGAATCATTTTTATCGAAAAAACCGTCCCACATACGATGCAAATGCCGAACGGGCTCTGTCGCAATATAACTCAGCCCATAACAGCATTCTTTTAAATCAGTTCCTATCCCATGAGTCGCGTTATAAACAGAATGAATATTATATCCTCCACTTAATGCAGACAGATACTGAACACTTTCTAAAGAACCATGATAACAATTGTTTATGCCGTTGATAAAGCCAATTTCTCTGCCTCCAGGTAATTCCGGCAGCCCATATGCGCTTAAGTCATAAACCCTGGAATAATCCCAATAGTTTTCAATTCGACTTCCATCTGCATCAACGTAAGCGCTATGTTGCCATTCAAAATTATTGTTATAGCTGATTTCCTGTATTCTACTAGAACCTGGGCCGTTTTGCAATCCTGAAGAATAACTGTTCCTATAGCCTTGCCCGATACTAGAGTCACCCATCATCAATCCGTAGCGATCAATATGGCACACAGGGCTGTTTTTGACGTAAGCATATAGATTTGGACCGGCACTTTCACCTAAGGGATCCGGAGATAACCATTGAGCCGAGCGTGGATGGTAGAAACGAAAACCAAAATCGATGATTCCTAGCATGGCAGCTTCATGACGCTTTCCACAAAACCTCCATGGAGAAAAGGGCTTTTCCACTAAATCTTTACCAAACATTGTTAGCGGACTAAGATTTGCGAGATTGCCATTTTCCATCTCTACAAGTCCCACAATGTGACCTTGTGATGAAATAAGTGGAGTATACTGCTGATCCATTAGTTCAATGGCAATTGGGAGAGATCTTTCTGTTGAGGATAATATTTTTAGATCGATGCATTTTTTGTTACGATAAGAACCAATGTCTTCGTGACCATTATAAAGATAATGGATGGTTTCACCTGAAAAAGTTCTTGTCATTTTACGATTAAAGGCATCGTAAGTGTATGTCCAGGTTGTATCGCCCTGTTCGGCAATGATCAAACGATCAAATTTGTCATAGATAAATCGTGTCGTTGAGTCTTTTACTCTTCTGCCTTTAGCATCATATTTGTACTCTTCATTGATCCCATGAGTCAATTGATGAACAGCATTATGAACTTGGGCAAATCCATCCACGGCAGTTTGTCGATGAAGAAAGTCATTTTCGTAACAATGAAAATATTGTGCTG
>JACCRY010000117.1 GCA_013813265.1 Parachlamydiaceae bacterium | reverse complement strand
TTAAACAAGCCGCTTAGAGAATCCTTTAAATCCAGATAATCATTTTTTTAAGAAACCGGCCTAAAAGTGGGCAGGCTCGTGATCGTCTTCTGTTACCTAATTTTGGTCATTTCTGAACCATGCCGTTTTTTCCCTTCAAGTGTCCTAAAGGATTCGGGAAGTGAACTTATCTGACGTGTAAGAAGGGTGGCTTTGACATTAGCAAACCAATCCTTAGAAACTAATGCGGTTTTACTCAAATATTTACTCTCAAGATGTGTTGAAAAAACATTAAGCAATTCATTTCCATTAAAAATTATGTTATTGTTGTTGACGTTTTGCATTACTTTTTCTCCTTATGAATTAATTTCACTTATTTTAACACATTCATTCATAAAAGTCAAGCAAGTTGAGTTTTGCATTTATAGTTTTGATGATATGTCAACGAATTCATATTTAACTGTAGATTTTTTTTCTAGAAAAGGCCCGCAGGTCCGTTAGGGCAACTCTCGATAATATTTCAGAAAAAGCGAATTTTAATAAATGGATATGCTACTACCTCGTTTGACATTATATCCTGTCCGCTGGATAATCAAACATTCCACTTAATGTTTTACAGAGGATTTCTCATGTTACATCATTTCTACTCATTTGTTTTATCAATGGCCCTCGTGACATCATTGATGGCAAAGGATGATTTTATAATAGAATCGCAACCGGCCTTAATTGAAGAAGCTTTCTGCTTATCGAATCAGGGGATCCTTACTAAAAAACTGAACGGTTTTATCTACCTTGATGTTTCAAATGCATTTATTACTTCTCTAGCTCCCCTTCTGGAGATGCCAGGAGAATTAAAAAGTCCTCCCACTGCAGCCAGATCTGTCGGAGCTCATATCAGCGTCTTTCATGAAACAGAAAACATAGCACCTCAAGAGCTTGGACAAGCCTTTTCGTTTCAAGTTAAAGAAGTTCGAAGCGTAGTTGTACATACTCGCGACGGCTTAAAAAAACTTTGGATGATTGCTGTTGATTCTCCAGAGCTTGAATCACTGCGTCAAAGTTATGGTTGCCCCCCAAAACTGCAAGGCCATGATTTCCATATCACAATCGGCAAACAAATGCCGACAGCCCCAGAAGGCTGGGAAAATATAGACTCATTTGCGTCACAAAACTTTTCTGATTCTGAAACCATTGGACTTTCAACAAGTGGCGAATTCATTTCGGTGAATGACAAGTCTATTTTAGCTACTGCGGCTAAAGTTGATGCTGCAGCGCAATTATGCTTAAAAGGTAATGGTTTTGTTTACCTAAATGTAAACAATCAATTTATTGACGCAATTACACCTAGATTGCCTTTAAAGGGGAAATTTACTCCTGTATCGACCAACCCGAAAAGCATGGGAGCGCATATCAGCGTGATGTACGAGAATGAATTAATTGGAAAAGGCATTTGGGAACTTTCAGAAGCTGGTCAATTGTTTAATTTTAAAGTTAAAGAACTTCGATATGTAGACCGAAAAACCGCTAAAGGAGAAAGCCGCCTTTGGCTATTAGCTGTGGAAGCTCCTGCATTGGAAAGATTGCGTCTAGATTATAAGTTGAAGCCAAAACTTCAAGGACACGACTTTCATATTACCCTAGGTACTGAAGAAATTGTAAAATAAAAAAGATTCCAACGAACTAAGAAGCATAGCACAGATTCAACGCAAAGGCACAAAGACGCAAAGAGAGCAGCAAGGAAGGTACAACTTTAACAAAACATACCTTCGTTCATTGTTTTCTTGGTGTCTTAGTGCCTTTGCGTCTCCTAAATAACATGTTTTTTACACCAATTGTTTTTTTAAACACAGAGGCACAGAAACACAGAGAGAGGCACAGAGGCCAGGGGTGGGAAATATTTAAATTCTCTTCTTTTCTCTGTGTTCTCTTTGCCTCTGCGTTTCAAAAAATGACACGTTATTTCCCGATAGGGGGGCCGAAGGAGCTGTCTCGCTTTGCGTTGAATCTATGCTAGTATTTATATCCCCAAGAAAAGGCTAAAGAGATATTTTGCTTTTCTGCGGTAAATCTCCCCCCCCCAATTTCTATTGGCATATATCCAGAGACACGATTTTTAAAACCGTAAGACATGCTTAAAAATAGATCATGCTTCTGATAATTAAAATTAGCACCTAAAGACAAAACATTGTAGATAGTCTGAAAAGTATAGGTATGCGACAATATATTTGAACCTTTCCGAGGCAATTTTATCCTATGTGAATACCCTGCGCCAAGAGAAAGCATAGCATTTACCTGATAACCAGCCCCGATATTAATAAAAGTAGCATCTTGAAGTCCTGGCCCAGGAGATCTTTTTGAGCCTCTTTTGTTTCGATTAAGGCTCCCATCAGAAAGGACGTTGTTATTCGCACCTGGGAGATTA
Source organism: Parachlamydiaceae bacterium (assembly GCA_013813265.1). Lineage (GTDB taxonomy): Bacteria > Chlamydiota > Chlamydiia > Chlamydiales > Parachlamydiaceae > JACCRY01. The sequence continues at coordinate 4,130 of JACCRY010000117.1, read as the reverse complement.
CCTAGATTGGACCATAGCACTTCCAAACGTCCTAACAGCTTCGAGGTAAATCGATAGCTAAATCCGGCCCCAAATAAATTCGGCGTATAATTCCGCGCATGATGTGGCTCAAACCCTCGATATTTTCGGAATTGCCCACAGTAGCTTTTTTTCGACCAAGCCGCTCCAAAACCTAATCTTTTCGTGATATTCCACCTCCAACCAATTGTCAACCCGACACCTCTGGAATAATCAGTCCCATTATTTGTAACGTGCCCTGGTGAGACAGATCGAAGCGAGTTATCTGAATTTTGTTGGCCATTCCTAAGATGGGAAAAATTAAAACAATCAACTGAGATTCCGATAGAATGCGCAGCATTGAGTTTGAGTGAAAAAACTGCAGAAATGACTTGGGTCTTATTCCGAAGAACGATAGGCGTTGTACCCGCAATGGGTATAGGCCTTTTGGTTCGCAACTTTGTAACAGATGGCAAAGTGTAAATTACAAGGCTAAAAGAGCTGTCGAAGTTCTTAGAACCCATCTTTAATTTCACTTGTTTATGTATGGCAGCATCCCCAGTAAGGAAATTTTTATATTTATAAGTTAAATCTAATTTTCCTGGAGGAAATAAAAGGTTGTTGTCATGGTTATTAAAACTTGATTTTTGATTCACCCAAAAAGCTCCGAAATCAAAGCGATCCGCAATCCAAACAGCATTAGCAGGATTTACGACACCCGCAAAAGCATTCTAGTACGTCATCGCTTTTAAATTGTCTGTTTGGACGACGCCAAAGCCCCGGGGTTGAAGGATTAAAAGTGATCCCATATGTACATATTGGGTCAATTTTAATCCTTCAACCGCGGGAGCTTTCGCGCCGCCCAACCAGGCAATTTAAATGCGATGACGTACAAGCCTCCTGAAAAGGAATTAGGACGGCCTCCTGCAAGCGCCCCATAAGCTGCTACAGGAAATACTAAAATATTTAGAATGAACAAAATTTTTATCGTAATCATACTTAACTTACATTGTGTTTTAGCAAATATAACCCAAAGTTGTACTTACACCGTAGCTAAACATCATATCGCCATTGACTACAACAAAAACCTGTTGTACAACATGTACGAGTATGTACGAGGAGGACGTTAGTGAATTCACGAAGTAAGAAATTTTTGTCATATTATAAGCCTTACCTAGGGCTGTTTTGCGCCGACATGCTTTGTGCTATAATCGTATCGGCAATTACACTTGCACTTCCTCTTTGCACAAGATATATTACCAAATATTTATTAGAACCCAATACACCGGATGCACTCAACCAGATCTACATGATGGGAGCTATCATGCTTGGGCTGGTTATTATTTATACTGCATGTAACGCTTTCATAGACTATCAGGGGCATGTGATGGGAGCTCTGATGGAAGGCGATATGCGCAATGAGCTATTTGACCATTATCAAAAACTCTCATTTAATTTTTATGATGAGCAAAGAACTGGTCAACTGATGACTCGAATTTCAAACGATTCATTCGATCTTTCCGAATTATACCATCACGGCCCTGAAGATATCGTCATTTCACTCCTGAATTTTATAGGAGCTTGCATCATCTTGATCAGTATCAATGTCAAATTGACGCTGATCGTTCTGTTATTTGTACCTATCATGGGAATGTATGCCTATTATTTTAGCAAAAAAATGAGAGTCGCTTTACGGATAAGTAAAGATAGAATCGGCGATATTAACGCGCAGGTCGAAGATTCTCTTTCAGGCATCAGAGTTGTGAAGTCATTTACAAACGAAGAGATTGAAAAAAAGAAATTTTCTTACGAAAACAATCGTTTTGTAGAAAGCAGAAAGTTTGGGTATAAAAGCGAAGCTTATTTTTATGATGGTTTGGTGATGCTCACACAACTTATGAGCATTGCAGTTGTCATTTTTGGCGCAGCCAGTATCATTAAAGAAACAATAGATTTGGCCGATTTGCTTGTGTTTTTACTTTATATTGGCATTCTAATTGAACCCATTCAGAGACTTGGAAATTTCACTCGGTTATACCAGGAAGGAATTTCCGGTTTTGAAAGATTTATGGAAGCATTAGAAGTAAAGCCAGATATTAAAGACGCCTCAGATGCACATGCACTTCAAAATGTTCAAGGAAACGTAGAATTTGAAAAAGTTAGCTTTAAATATAAAGAAGGCTCTGAGCATGTACTGAAGGATATTTCGCTTAATATAAAAGTTGGAGAATATGTTGCATTAGTGGGACCCTCAGGAGCCGGAAAAACGACTCTTTGTTCTCTAATTCCACGTTTTTATGAAGTAACCAAAGGGCAAATTTTAATTGATGGCCAAAATATTAAAGATGTTACCATGCGTTCGTTAAGAAGAAATATCGGGATTGTCCAACAGGATGTGTATCTCTTTGCCGGAACAGTTTTAGATAATATAAGCTACGGCAAACTCAATGCGACCGAAGAAGAAATCATGATGGCAGCCAAAAAAGCAAATGCACATGATTTTATCATGGCGTTACCAAATGGATATGCTACAGATATAGGTCAACGTGGAGTAAAATTGTCCGGTGGACAAAAACAAAGGCTTAGCATTGCTCGTGTTTTTTTAAAAGACCCGCCGATTATCATTTTCGATGAAGCGACCAGTTCTTTAGATAATGAAAGTGAAAAAGCAGTGCAAGAGTCACTGGAGGAACTTAGGCACAATCGTACAACAATCGTGATCGCCCATCGTTTGTCAACGGTCAAAAATGCCCAAAGAATTGTGGTATTAACTGACAATGGGGTTGAAGAAGAAGGAACACATGAGGAGTTAATTGCATTGAATGGCATATATGCTAATTTATACAATATGCAGCTAAGAATTTAATGAAGATAAAGTACAATGTGGCCTGCTGCATAAACAATAAATATACCCATCCGAGTCCACAATAATCTTTGTGCTCTTTGCGCCTTTTGTTGTTTCTTTTCATTAAACCTTCCAGTGTTCGTGCTGCCGTATCAATCTCTCTCGAATCACGTCCCTTAAGCAACAAATCTTTAACTTCTTGGAGTGTTTGCTTGCTTACATTGGAAAGACTAAGAGGAATACGTTGACCAGGAAGTGTGGTCACTATTTTTGCTGGATGTACTGCATAACCCCGTGAAACATAGCTTTCTGAAGCTCCATTAGACGCATTCCAGTTGCTTATTGTGGCATTTTGCATGCAAATCACTAAGGGGTTATCCTCTTCAATTTCATCGTTTGCTGCTCTAATCTTTCTTTATCCGGATAATAGAGACATGGGATACCCATGTCGCTGAAATTTATCACAGGGTACGTGTTCGCAGACTCTGGCGTATGGACAATCACAACTTTGTGGAGGGACTTTTCGAAAGATTCACGATCCGCAGTATCTAAATTTATATCAGCCAGAATTTCTGAAGAGTCTCTAACAACGACAACAGATGCTCTTCCAGGAACAATCATTTCAGCATTCAAAACTTGATTGAGGGATTTCCGTAAGTGTTTTTAGATAATTCGGCGACTTTTCGTAAATCGAGATAGGTAGGAAGCTGTTCAGGTCGATTAATTTGGCGGGATTGTACCGGATAAATTTTGTCTTTTTTAAGCACCATTTCCATATCAATCGGACTGCGTTTAGCTGATGTTTCACTAAAAAACATTTCTCCGATTAGGCCAAAATGAAAAAGCCTAGCTAGCATCTTATCATCTAATGCAGGTCTATTCACAAATTCTGAGGGATTCTTAATCTTTTGTAGTTTTATCCCATTGTTTGTAACCACGGGACCTAACCTTACTGTTTTTGGTTGGATATCGCTAAGGATATAAAGTCTAGAAGGATTCGACTCTGACTGCATCAGCAAATAAGTGTCAGTTGGAATTCTCTCAGCACTGCCCACGACACCGTTACCATGGCCGTATGTCGCACTGAGCCTCATTATCCGAAATTTTTCATGGCCTACATACAAAGGTTCATTTGTAAATAAGACTAATGATACGGGTATGTCTGCGAGGCTGTGAAAAAATTGGAAAGATGCTTCAGTTGGCTGAAAAGTTGCATCTGACGCACTTCTCTCCTCGGTCGTAGCTATAGCTACGACGTCGTCAAGAATTACATCAGCTGCAACTTTCG
>JACCRY010000112.1 GCA_013813265.1 Parachlamydiaceae bacterium | reverse complement strand
CAAGGACACTCTTGAAGGATAGTAGGTCACGCAAGACTATGCGTGAGAGGATAAAGCTAAAAGAAAACTACTATCAGATGCAACCCGTTGATAATCAATATGTTGCTTAGCTTGATGCCTATGCGGCTACCGCGGCTCTGCTATTGTATATAACCCGACCCCCGCGTTCCGCGCTCGCTATACACGGGGCTTTTAAGTTAAATCGCTTCCGCGATCCGAGGCAATCATAGCGTAAACGTCAATTATACCCATCGGAGTTCCCAATGATCTTTGCGCCCTTTGCGCCTTTTGCTGTTTCTTAGTGTTAAAAAAAGCAATTAATACACCGCATAGATGGAATTAAAGATTCAAACTACGCTAAATAAACTTTATTCGAAGCAGATTTAACGGTAATTGTACTAAAATTAATTTTTTAACGCAAAGAAGCAAGCAAAAGACGCAAAGAAAATGTAGATGTATAAATTTACGCTTAAGCTGTATCGATTTAACGTAATAGCCTGTTGAGTGTGTAGAATCCCCTTATAAAATCAAACTTCCTCGACAATAACATTGACACGCTCTTGAAAAATTGTTTAGTATTTAAATTTTTATTTACTGTACTGCATGAACCTAATGAGGCTATAAATGTCCAAACTCTTCTACAATTTACTCTGTTTTTCTCTCACTCTTGCACCTATTCGGGCTCAAGACACTTGGGTTGATTTAGACAGGTTCGCCATGAATAGCCGGGTAAATGAAAGCAATTCTGCCATCGCATTTGATGACTTTCCAGACGATTCTATTCCGGATTTAGGACACCTCTTGGGAGAATCTTCAGTTGGCTTCAAACCTACTGCTAAGGGCGCTTCGAGCGATGAAGATGAAAGCGACGAAATTGGAACCGAGACATATGCCTTTCCTAGCGCCCTAGTCAATGGCTGTGTAAACATCATTAACGGTGAATTTCAAGAAACGCAAGTAGATTTTACTATTCCAGGAGCTCTTCCGTTTAATTTACAAAGATATTACAGCGGATCTGGATGTAAAAAGGAGGCTCTTTTATATGGTTGGCAACTCAATCACGGGGCTAAACTTTTAACATACAAAGATACTGAAGCCTTTTGTGATCATGTTGCGATTATGATTAAGGGTGGCGACCGCCACGGAGTTCGTTTCAAGAAATATATGGGCCAGCCATTCAATCATTTTTTGGATAAACCTTATTATTCGTGTCCTCACTCGTTTTTTAAAAATAATGTGACGAATTGCTCGCTTGGAGAAATTAAAGCTAAAACCAATTTTAAGAATGACCGTATTTATGAAAGAAGGCATTCATATTCTCTGGTAAACGCGGATGGAAGTCGTTCTCTATACGAAAGGTCTTCACATGATCCGGAACGAGAAAGTCATACACATGGATACCGCTTAGAAAATTTGGAATTGCCTGATGGAAGCTCCTACAAGTATACCTATTCTCAATCATTTGGGATGCCTGTTTCAATTAATCAATTGGACAGAAAAGGAGATAGAGTTGCCGGATTACAACTGATAAAAGATTTGAATTTGAATCAATTCAAAAACCAGCCGGAGCTCACTTACATTTCCACCACAAATGAAAAGATTACATACCGTTTTATGCTCTACGGGAATCCGAGCGATACTAGAGCGGTCCTTAATGAAGTCATTCCTCCTCATTCTCCAAAAGTTAAATATTCTTACGAGACGGTTAATGGTCATTACAAACAAAAAAGGCTATGTAAGCGTGAACTACCAGCTAATCGCACTTTAAAAATCACTTATAACGATGAAGGGAAGGTTCAAAAGCTGCTTGCTCCAGCAGGAAAAAATAACGAACTGACTGCAACCCACACCTTTAGCTATTATAAAAATGTGTCTGGGCATATAGGAACCGTAAAAAATGGTCTTGGAGGTACTAAAAACTATAGATGGGATCGAAAGCGCAAACGACTCATTGATATTTCGACCTACGACGAAAATTATCGTATAATTTTAAAAGAACGCTACGAATGGGGCGATAAAGAAAATGATCAAAGCCATTTATCCGCACGCATCTTAGAAAATAACAATGGCGAAATCATCTCCTATCAAAAATACAACTACGATTGTTATGGAAATGTCACCTGTTTATCTCTTTACGGCAATCTCACAGGAAAAAATAAAGCTTCTGTCTACTTTGAAAACGACCTTTCCAAGCTTGAAGTTTCAAAAAAATTTTTTAACTACGATGCGAAACATAGACGTATATCAGAAGACGACGGTAGAATTTTAAATCGATATAAATATTTTGAAGACACCAATCTTTTGGCTTCACATTACGTCATACATAGCGACCGCATCCAGATCCGTCATGCTTTTCAGTATGATGCAAGTGGCGCTGTGTGCGAAAAAATCAGCGATGATGGTTCCGCCGAAAATATAGAGGACTTAACAGATGTTTCTGAACGGAAGATACAGATTATTAAAAACAGTGCGATTGGCCTTCCAGAAATTATCGAAGAGTATGCTTTTTCTTTAGCATTGGGAAAAGAATTCATTCGTCAAACAGTCAATGCGTATGATATCCATGGATGGCTAACTTCTAAAGCGGTATATGATTGCAACAAGAAACTCGCTTACACACTCGAATGGCAATATGATGCCCATGGAAATGTGATTTGTGAAAAAGATGCTTTAGGGAATGTAACAACCTCCCAATATGATGAAAATGACAATCTCGTTTATGAACAGAAAACAGACGTTGCACCTCGATTCCTGACCTATGACTTTATGAACCGCCTTACCAAAGATGAACAAAAATCTTCTAATGGCGACAGCTTAATTAAAACTTTTAGCTATGATGTGATGGGAAATTGCGTTTCATCTACAGATATAAACGGAAGAGCAACACTTCATGAATACGATGTGCAAGGCCGTCTCATTAGAACTACAAATCCTTCATTTAATAACACAGAATCCAAGCCTTGCATACAGTATACACGCAATGCGCTGGGGCATGCAGCTTCAACAACTGACGGAAACAGCAACACCATTTCCACTGAGTATAACGCGATGGGTAAACCTATCTTTAAAGTTTATCCAGACGGCACATTCGAAAAGAATTTTTACACGCTTTGGGGCGAGCGTGAGGAATCAATTGCACGCGATGGAAGCAAAATTCTATACACATACGATCCACAGGGAAGAGAAATTCAAAAAGAGTGGTTCGATTCCAAAGGAGCTTCCCTCAAGATAATTTCTAAAACTTTTAATGCCTTTCATCTTATTTCTCAAACAGATGGCAAAGGAACTAAAACACACTATTCCTACGATTCAGCGGGAAGATTAGCCTCTAAAAAACTTCAAAATAGAATAACCAGCTACTCGTACGATTCTTTAGGAAGAGAAACAAAAGTGTCTAGATCTTTAAGTGACGGAACATTTACTTCCTATGTGAAGCTTTATGATGCCTTAGACAGAGTTGTTGAAAGCTATACCCAAAATCCTAACGGAGAGATCACTAAAAAGAATTTGAAGCATTATGATGCCCAAGGCAATGAGATCAAAAGTTACGAGTGGAATCAAGCCGGTAAAGCGACAACCACGACTAAATATGATCCATTTGGCCGTGTAATCCGCGTCACAAATCCTCTTGGTGAATCTATCCACACAACCTATGACATGGATGGGCTCCGAAAAATAGTCACAGATTCTTTAGGTATAAAAAGAGCGACCACTTATAATCCTTTTGGCGACTCCCTTCTTGAACAATGCTACGATCCAATGGGTAAACTGGTAGAAGAAATTGCATATAGCTACGATCTCAATGGCAACAAAATCCTGAGAAGCATCACAACAGATAATCAGCCAGTTGAAACCATCTGGCGCTATGATTCCTTGAATCAGCTTACACATATGATAGAAGCTGTTGGAACCTCAGACCAAAAAGCCATTCAGTACAAATACAACAATGCTGGATGCCTCACCACTCTAATTAAAAATGATGGAATCTCTCTCGACTATACTTATGATTCACTAGGACGCAAAACTTCATTAAAATCGTCGGATGGGTCCCTATCGTATACTTACATTTATGACAAAAATGATAATTTATTGTCGGCGAAAGATAAACTCAATGGGACAGCCATCAGCCGCACTTATAATAAACATAATCAACTCCTCTCTGACTTACTCCCTCACGAGCATAAGCTGAGCTATGCATATGATGCACTCGGCAATATGAAGCAGATTGTCCTGCCAGATTCCTCCAAAATCGATTATACATATAAGGGTGACAGCATACATTTGATTACTCGAACGGGGCCTCTTTCTTACAACCATGAATACATTTCGTATGACCCTTCTTCTAACCCGACACACATACGTCTAGCTGCAAAAGCTGGTAAATTAAAGATAAACCACGACCTTCTCAATAGATCTACAACAATTAAATCTTCTCAATGGCAGGAAAATCAAAGCTATGAGGCTCACTTACTAAAGCAGCGTACATCGCAGGATGAATTTGGAAAAACAGTTTCTTGTTATACCTACGATTCTCGAAATCAACTTTTATCAGAAAGCGGAGCCGCAAAACATACCTTTGATTACGATTGGCAAGGCAATCCTATTGTTCATAATGGACATTCTCGAAAATTCAATGCTTGCAATGCACTTCATAAAGCCAATGGAAAGCATTACGGGTATGATTTAAATGGAAATCTGACTTCAGATTCAGAGAAAAGCTATAAATATGATGCTTTAGACCGTTTGATTGAAGTAAAAACACCTTCAGGGAATTACCAATATACATACGATGCTTTGGGCAGGCGTATTTCAAAAACGCATGCAGACAAAACAACCTATTTCCTTTGGCAACAACAACAAGAGATAGGGACCATCTCCTCAGCCGGAACCATCGAAGAATTGCAAGTATTAAATCCTTCAAACCAGGCAATAGCGTTTGAGCTACAAGAAAAGCTTTTTGTACCTTTGCATGACGCTTTAGGACATGTCAGGGCTTTGCTAGACAACTCAGGGAATTGCATTTCCACATTTCGTTATAGTGCTTTTGGTGAAGAGAAAGTTTTAGGGGACACCCTTAGCCCATGGCGCTACTCAGGCAAACGAATGGATCTTGAAACCGGTTTAATCTATTTTGGCAAACGTTATTATGCCCCCAACACACTTTGCTGGCTAACTCCCGATCCAATTGGAGATGGCGACGGCCCTAATTATTATGCGTATGTGCATAATAATCCTTTGCTATATAATGATCCCGATGGGCGATTAGCCTTCCTATTAGCAGTTCCATTTGTTGTTGAATTTTTCACCATCACTTGGGGTGGTGCGGCAGTAGCTCTGAATGCAACATGTGCATTGGTTACCATGGAAACTCTTGCCGTTACAGTCGTTGCTGCCGGTGTTGCGGTAGGTGTCTATGAAGGGGTAAAAACGCTTGATGCTAGTGTAAATAAAAATGACTCTAGCGATGAAAATAAACAAAAAAATGGGACTCCAGGCAACAATAGAGAACAAAATAAGCAGTTTAATGATGCAACAAGGGGCTTATCTAAAGACAAGAAAAGACAAGTTCATGATGAGATTTCAGGACAAAATAATAGTTATAAAGAGATAAAAGAAATTGCGGATGGGCTTAAATGATACTAGATTCAGAAAAAATTTTACAGCAAGCTCTAAAAACTCCGATTTGGCAAGTTAAAAAAGGGCATGGAAGTTTTCTTACATTTGATATGGGGGAAAAAATTTCTGGCAATAAAAAAGACGGCACGATTTTTTATTCTGGAAGTATCCATCTCTGGATATATATGTGTGATTGGAAAGTTTTAAGTAATGGTAAAGAAATTCTACAAAGCGGTGATGATGATAGTACAATGAATATTGCTTTAAATATTTTCGCAAATAAAGAGATTGTTTCAATCATGGAAAAAACTGATAATATTATTAAAATAGAATTTACTGATAAATTAGTTCTCACATTAATTGGCGACGATTATGAAGAAAATGATGACTTTTTTCACCTTTACACACCCGTAGGAAATGTCTCTTATAACAAGGAATTCGGATTGGTGCTCGATCATTGACTTAGGTCTAGAAAGCAAAAGAAGGCTCATCAGTTTTTTATTTATCAACCATTAGCATTCGTTTTATCGGCATGGTTCCAATGAAGATAGTACTCTAATTCGTGCACGTGTGCGCATCCTATTACCCACATTTCGCAAAAACAGACGTTAAGAGTCAGCAAGAAGGCATTTAACGCATAGCCGCAATGACGCAGAGGCTGTGAAAAAATTCGAAATAATGCAGCAGTTTGGCGAAAGTTGCAGCTGATGTAATTCTTGACGACGTCGTAGCTATAGCTACG
>JACCRY010000100.1 GCA_013813265.1 Parachlamydiaceae bacterium | reverse complement strand
GCTGAAAAGTTGCATCTGACGTACTTCTCTTCTCGGTCGTAGCTATAGCTACGACGTCGTCAAGAATTACATCAGCTGCAACTTTCGCCTAACTGCTGCATTATTTCGAATTTTTTCACAGCCTCTGCGAGACGCAGCAGACCACATTAAACGCTATTAGCCCCGTGGAAAACGCGGAACGCGTGGTTTGGCACCTAAAGCCACGGAACGTAAGCGAAAATTTTATACATCTACATTTTCTTTGCGCCCTTTGCGCTTTTTGCTGCTTCTTTGTGTTAGAAAATAATTTAGTTTCTGTTAATGTGGCGAAAATAGATTGTTTTTTAACGCAAAGAAGCAGCAAAAGGCGCAAAATGCGCAAAGATTACTGTGAACTCGGATGAGTATAATTGACGCTGACGCTAACGGCGATTGAGGTAATAATAAAAAGTTTAAGTAAACAGCCTGATCGGAATGTAGAGCTAAATCGGTTCAGCCGATGTTAGTTGAAGACTCGTAAGTTTGGGAGAATGGTGTAGAGTGTTTGTTAGGTTAGCGTTAGACTCGACATTGAATGTCGAGCTACATTCCCTGATGCAACTGTGCTAACTTCTTTAATTCCATGCTCATTTTTTACTCTATTGCATAACTTTAATGAGGCTTGCGCAATTGCATCAGGATTATGTCTTATAGGCTATTGTTTGTCTGCTTCATGGGCTATCCATTCCAATTTATTTTCAAATGGGGTTAATACTAAAGAGAAAATGGTTAAGGGGTTAAACACTGGAAACTGCTTTGTCAGCATAAGTATTAACTCAGTGTCTAAGTTTGCTTCATCAATTGTTTCTAAGAATTTAACTGCAGTCTCTCGTCGAGCAATCGTTCCCATGCCCATACTCTCACTTAACAAGACATCATCTCCTGCCCAACTTTCATCTTGATCTGCAGGTCTTGGGATGTCGTGGTTGGTTTGCACTAAAAATTTGGGATTTTCTAAAGGGTCTATAAAGCTCCTTGTATGCACAGTATTTCTTGCCCTTTCCATGACGACACCTTCACCTTGGCTTTTACCCGCCAAGATATAGTAGCAAGGCGCTATTAATTGTGTAGATTCCAAGCGGTTTTTCGCGCGACTGTAATCAGCATCATGCTCTAAAGTGTAACGCAGTAAAAACGAGGATGACCAGCCATCTTTAAAAACATATTGAGAGAAATTATTGATAATTTCCCATCCAAAAGAACCTGTGCCAGGCGTTTTTCTGTAGTTAAGGGCTACGGCATATTCCTCTGGTTTCATAGCTGTAAATAAGCCAACTTGACCAAGAAATTGGATAGATCTAAAAAGTGATTTCCCATTTTTTTCAAAATCAACCTCGAAAGCAAACTTTCTGTAATCATCTCCTTCCCAATCCAAATTGCGGAACAAAATAGGTCCCTGTTCTGATTGAAACACTCCTGTAGTACAGTATGTGCTAAAATCATATCCGATATTTAGGAGAAAGAGGTCTTCTTCTTTAAAGCCCCTTAGTGATTCACCACCTACACGTCCTTTTAAAGCTTCTGCTAACCCTTTCACTTCTGCCCGGAGGTCCTTAAACCATTCTTGATCAGTGTCCATTGAGCTATACCAACCATAAGTCATGATCAGTTCTCGTACCCACGTGAATCCAAAAACATCACTGACATCAATCATTGATTGATCGATCATCGCTGCATAATGACGCAATTCGTCTTTATCGTACTGATCTACAATTGCTGTCCAACGATTTTCAGGAGGAGAAGAAAGATCAACTTTATAGGCTCCAAATAGATTGAAATTGCTTGCAAGAAGACAAATAAATAGGAGTGAAAGAATAAATTTTTTCATTAAAAGCTCTTTTGTTAGTTAAAAATAAAGTTCCTTGAATAAGGCTAATATGTAAAAATACCATATATATGTGATTAATTACAATAAAATAAACTTTCTTAATCGCGTATTTGAAACTTTATCATCTATAAAGTAGCTGACAAATCAGTAGTTACTATATTGTATGCGTTATCAAAACGGTGAGAATAGCTATGGAAATTAATATCTATCGGAGAAATGAATGCTACAAAGCAAAAGGTTGTTGTGTTGTCATTGATGTTTTGCGTGCTTTTACAACCGCTGCCTATGCATTTGATGCAGGAGCTAAAGAAATTATCCTTGTTTCTACTGCAGAAGAAGCTTTCCAGATGCATCAAGAGGACCATTCACTTATTTTAATGGGAGAGGTTCAAGGAAGGCCGATTCAAGGCTTCCATTATGGAAATTCTCCCGACGATATGCATAAATGTACATTAGTTGGCCAAAGAATTGTTCAAAGGACGTCTGCAGGTACACAAGGTGTCGTGGATTGCAGTCATGCAGATCAATTGTTGATCGCTAGTTTTGTCGTTGCAGACGCAACTTTACAACGTATCATTCAACTTTCTCCAGCCAATGTTTCTTTCATCGTGACAGGGATGCAAAATGGAGACGAAGATTTAGCTTTGGCTGAATATTTGAAAAGCAAGTTGTTGCAACAAAAGGTTTGCTCATCTTCATATCTTGAGCGGGTAAGTTTATCACCAGAAGGTAAAACGTTTCGTGATCCGAATAATGTTGAATTTTCTCATAAAGATTTAGAGTTAGCATTGCAAATAGATCGTTTCTGTTTTGCCATGGAAGTTGAAAAACTCGATGGAAATCTTGTAGCTAAAAAAATATTTATGAGCCCATCGCATTAAAGTACTAAACTTATGAATAAATTGTTTTTGTGTCTTTCATTTTGAGTTTAGGACAATGCTTTGCAATAGCTTCAGCCACTTCTGCTGTGGCTAAAGAACGGTTCAATCGCATTTCTTTTACTTGTGACTTTTACTCAAGAAGTTTACAACATCGTTAGGAACGAGATGATCACAGCCTCTTATATTTAAGGATTCTGTCGCTAAAGGAAATAGGAAGTTAGTCCTGAAGCATCTAATTTGGAATCTGGCATTATCAAATTTTTAATAAGCTTATTGGCTTTCAAACTATCTGTTAAAAGATTAGAGGGTAATACACGATTTGTCAATCTCAGATCTTTGGAGGTTTTGGGTGTTTTGCGAAGTTTTACCGTTTCGTCTTCTAAGACAATTTTTTCCAGAGCTCTCGAATCCTTGGCATCTTAATGCCCATTTCATTTTGTTTGGTGAGAAAATACGAAAGAAAATTGTTTTTACATATTTCGTATTATCTTCTATTACCGCGTCCTTGGAAAGCAAGGTGATATGACAAATCCGTAATGTTCATCCAATCTTGATACGAACGGTTGATCATATTATTATCAATAGATCTAATGGATCCAGCTTTAAGGTTATCCAAGATGCTGTTTTTAGGGATGTCACTTTTAATACAGTTCCATTGGCAAAGCTTCCTGAACGAGTGCCATAAAATTTTTATCTTTTTTAAGCTCTTCATGAGTGTATTGAAGCGCATTGCCGTTTAGTTTAATAGCGGCTAAAACAAAATCTTTATCTTTTTTAAGATCTTGATGGGCATATTCAAGAGCTAAGCCACTTTGTTTAACAGCAGCCAAAACAACATCTTTATTTTTTTTGAGATCTTTATGGGCATATCGAAGCGCATAGCCGTTTAGTTTGACAGCAGCCAAAACAAAATCTTCATCTTTTTTAAGACCTTCATGGGCATATTGAATAGCATACCCATGATGTTTCACAGCAGCCAAAACAAAATTTTCATCTTTTTTAAGACCTTCATGGGCGTATTGAAGAGCCCAACCATTTTGTTTAACGGCAGCCAAAACAAAATCTTTATCTTTTGTGAGATCTTCATGGGCATATTCAAGCACCAATCCATCTTTTTTCACAGCAGCCAAAACAACTTCTTTATCTTTTTTAAGATCTTCATGGGCATATCTAAGCACGTTGGCGTTTAATTTAACAGCAGCCAAAACAAAATCTTTATCTTTTTTGAGATCTTCATGGGCATATCGAAGCGCATAGGTGGTAAGTATAACAGCAGCCAAAACAAAATTTTTATCTTTTTTGAGATCTTCATGGGCATATTCAATAGCCCGTCCCTGATGTTTAACAGCAGCCAAAACAAAATCTTTATCTTTTTTGAGATCTTCATGGGCATATTCAAGCGCACGGTCGTTTAGTTTAACTGCAGCCAAAACAACATCTTTATCTTTTTTAAGATCTTCATGGGCATATTTAAGAGCCCATCCCCATTGTGCAATAACCATTAAGACAAAGACCTTATTTTTTTTGAGATCTTCATTTGCATGTTTAAGCGCTTCATCATGGTTTAGGAGAGGGAGATTATTCATAATAAATGTTTTTAAGTTAGACGCTTTGAATTGTAATGTATTCAGCTGATCACATAAGCTAATATTGAAATATTCCAGTTTGGGGAATTCTAAGAAGCCCCAGCCCCACCCTTTGATTTGGGTAATTCCTGTTGCCATTAAACAAAGATGCTTTAAGTTAGGGCACCAACTATGAATTTGAGATAGAGCTTTATCATCAATCATTGGGCAATAACTGAGATCAATATACTCTAATCCGGCATGAAGAAAGGGAGTTAAAAGGGTAGCGTTAAGCGCTAAGTTATAGTTGAGAATTAAAGCCTGAGGGGCCTTCTCTAAGGGTTCCATTGCCAGTGCCTTTAGGAGGGTGGTTTGTAAGCTAAGGTCATCTGCAAATGCTTGAAAGCTGGCTTGAATTGTTGTTTCCCCATGACGAGTAATGATTGCTGCATGGTCAAATTTTTTCAGCAAGGAAGCGAAAAACTCCTTACGGGCGCTTTCTGGCGGATGAGTCTCATTTTCAAAGTTATCATGCTTCTCAATTTTTTTTCCCAAAACTGCGTTTTGATACGCTACATTAGTCAAAGAGCCCACTTCTTTTGAGGATGTGATTTTTGTTTTTATCTTATCTAAAGGGCAATTTTTGGCATTATTGTAAGCCTTATAGACATAGGTTCCTACAGATTCCTGATGGATGTTGATTAATTCTTTCAGCAAATCTCCTGATTTTAGTTCTTTCGAGCGACGAATCAATGCCTGTAAACGCCAAAATTGCAAATCCAAAGTCGCTAATGCCCCTTTTTTGAATGGAATCGAAGTGGTAAAGGTTTTCCCCTTACTGTCCTCTTTAGAAAGAATGTCCCGATCAGTCTCTGAAAATAAAGCCATGTACTCCTTTTCTTTCTGAATGACATCTTCGATCCATCCATCCAGTATTGCGACCCGATCCAAGGCTTTAAATTCATCAAGGGCTGCTTGGTCAAGTTTGGTATCTAAGGATTGCATGCAAAAGAGAATTGTAAAAAAGTGGACTTCAGAGGAGCTCCAACGAACTAAATTGCTCCAACTGACTTCGGCAGGCTCCACAAAAGAGAGATCGTTATCAATACAATAGATTTTTTGATCTTTGATAATATAATTCGAACGCCGGCCATCTGCGGGACGGGTCAAGATAGCACAAAGAAGCATGCGTGTCCATTGCTTGAGATCAAGGGGTTCACCTTGCTTCCAATAATTTCCGGAGATCGTTCGTGAAATCAATACAGGGTAAAATGTATCACCAATATCGAAGCGAACAAGTTCTACGCAAGGAGTAAAGTCTCCAGCAATACGGGGACAAAGGTTATGAACGCCATAT
Organism: Parachlamydiaceae bacterium; assembly: GCA_013813265.1. GTDB lineage: Bacteria > Chlamydiota > Chlamydiia > Chlamydiales > Parachlamydiaceae > JACCRY01. The sequence continues at coordinate 326 of JACCRY010000100.1, read as the reverse complement.
TCCATTAAAGGATAGGAAGGTCTTTGTTTTAAATGAAACCCTCCAATAGAGCACACTTGATGAGCAGAGCCCACATAATGATTAACTAAGCCGCCTTCTTTATCTAAAATTTTGTCGGCAAAATCTGCAGGGAGGTACCCTGAAACGGATCCTGTTATTTTAACTTTTGTTGGGTCTGAAACCAATATCTTTTTCATATCTTTACGAAATTGAGCCTCTTCGTAAAGTAAATAAAAGCCTTTGGTCTGTGCAAGAGTGTCTAAATTTATTTGCCCTTGACCTGTGTATAAGGTAGAGCTTAAAGGAGACAAAACCAGCCAATGACA
>JACCRY010000043.1 GCA_013813265.1 Parachlamydiaceae bacterium | reverse complement strand
GGCTGAAAAGTTGCATCTGACGCACTTCTCTCCTCGGTCGTAGCTATAGCTACGACGTCGTCAAGAATTGCATCAGCTGCAACTTTCGCCTAACTGCTGCATTATTTCGAATTTTTTCACAGCCTCTTAGATGCGCTTATCATTAACTTATGAAGCGCTCATTCACTTAACCTTGAACTTAATACAGTGAAGGCGTAAAATTAAGTCAATATTACTTACCTTTTTCAATCCTTAACGAGAAGAGTCACATGTTTGGTTTCCTAAAGAAAATTTTCGGTACAGCTCAGGACCGACAAGTCAAAAAATATTTCCGTGTTGTTAAGGATATTAACGAATGGGAAACAAAATTTCAAAAGCTCAGCGATGAGCAAATCAAAGCTAAAACAGATGAACTTCGAACACGTTATTCTAAGGGTGAAACTTTAGACCAGCTTTTACCAGAAGCTTTCGCGGTAGTTAAAAGCGCTTGTAGAAGACTTATCGGTTCGCCAATTCACGTTTCCGGCTATGATCAGAACTGGGATATGGTTCCTTTCGATGTGCAGCTTGTGGGTGGAATTGCATTGCATAATAGTTGCATTGCTGAAATGCAAACTGGGGAAGGAAAAACCTTAACAGCTGTGTTACCGCTTTATTTAAATGCTTTGACCGGAAAGCCTGTTCATCTCGTCACAACCAACGATTACTTGGCAAATCGCGATTGCCAATGGACTGGAACGGTTTTGCGCTGGTTAGGTGTCACTACAGGGGCTTTAACTAATGCGACTCCTCAAGAAGAGCGGAAAAATGTGTATGAAAATGATGTTGTTTACGGAACCTCATCAGAATTTGGCTTTGACTACCTGCGTGATAATTCGATGGCAACACGCAAAGAAGAACAAGTACAGCGTGGTTACTTCTATGCCATTATCGATGAAGCGGACTCCATCCTCATTGATGAAGCGCGTACGCCCCTTATTATTTCAGGACCCGTTCCTGTAAGCCGACAAATGTATGACGAGCTTAAAGGTGGTGTTTCTGAAATAGTTCGTTGTCAACGTGATTTATGTGGCCGTCTGGCTTCTGAAGCGCGCAAAGTGTTAGAAAAACCTCAAGAGGCTTCTGCAGATGCAAAGAAAAAAGATAAAAAGCAAATTGAATCAGAAGAAGAAGCCTTAAGCAAATTGTGGTTGGTGACAAAAGGAACCCCGACCAACAAGATCTTAAAGCGCTTAAAGGAAGATCCGGATATTCGAGCTGCTCTTGATAAAAAAGATCTTTACTATCACTCTGATCAAAATAAAGAAGACAAATTAAAGGCTCTCTCCGAGCTTTTTATGATTGTTGATGAGCGCAGCAATGATTTTGAGTTGACCGACAAAGGAATTCATGCATGGCAAGATTATTCTTCCGGAATTGGTAGCCTTGATGACTTTACAATGCTAGATATCAGTCATGAGTACCTTCTTATCGATGAAGATACAGATCTTGATGAAGATTCTAAAGTACAGCGCAAGCTAGCTGTTCAAGCTGAGGATGCTAAACGGAAGGAAAGAGCACATAATCTTCGCCAGCTTCTTAGAGCACATCTCATGATGGAAAATGATGTCGATTATATTGTTCAAGATGGAAAAATTGTCATTATTGATGAAAATACAGGTCGTCCCCAACCGGGACGTCGTTTTTCTGATGGATTGCATCAAGCGATTGAGGCCAAAGAAAATGTGGCGATCCAGAAAGAAACTCAAACCTATGCGACAATTACACTTCAAAACTACTTTAGGATGTACGATAAGCTTGCAGGGATGACTGGAACGGCCATGACTGAAGCAAATGAATTTAAGCAGATCTATAAAACTGACGTCTTGAGCATTCCAACACATCATAATTGTATTCGCACAGATACTAATGATGAAGTGTACATGACGGAAAGGGAGAAATATACCGCGATCGTTAAAGAGATTAAGGACGTTCATGAAAAAGGGCGTCCCATTCTTATTGGAACAGAGTCAGTTGAAGTTTCAGAAAAGCTATCTAGAATTCTACGGCAGCATAAATTAGAGCACACGGTCCTAAATGCTAAACAGCATGATCGGGAAGCTGAAATTATTGCGCAAGCTGGACGTCACGCCGCTATTACAATAGCAACAAACATGGCCGGTCGAGGAACTGACATTAAATTGGAACCTGCAGTGGCTCAGGTTGGAGGGCTTCATGTAATCGGAACAACGCGGCACCAGTCGAGACGTATCGATCGTCAGTTGCGTGGACGAAGCGCAAGACAAGGGGATCCAGGTTCCTCAAAATTTTATGTCTCTTTTGAGGATTCTCTGATGCGCCTTTTTGCATCGCCTAGATTAACTTCGATCCTGCAAAAATTTAGACCTGATGAAGGCGAGCCTATTTCTGCCGGAATACTTAACAAGTCCATTGAAACGGCTCAGAAACGTATTGAGCAACGTAACTATACCATGCGTGAGCATACGTTAAAATATGATGATGTTATGAACAGGCAGCGGCAAGAGATTTATGCTTTCCGAAATGATATTCTTAAATCTGATGACGTAGAGCCCATCGCCATAGAGTTATTGCAGACTGTTTGTGAATCAGCTGGTGAAAAATATTTTCATAGCAGAGGAGAAGAAGGTGGATGGGATCCAGAGGGCTACCGTCAATGGCTCTTATTACATTTTCCACTGACCTTTGAAGAGGGGGAATTTGATGATGAGTATTTGGACAGAGAGAAGCTAATATCGATTGCAAGCGACAGAATTATAGAAGCTTTCAAACGTAAGTTGGATGTTGAAAATGCTAAAGTTTCCTTCCAAGGCCCTCCTGGAGCACCGGCCCGTCCAAAGCCTGCTAATGAAGCTGTGCGTAATCTAATGCTGCGCAATTTGGATAAGCTATGGCAAGAACACCTTTTGACGATGGATCATCTTCGTGTCGATGTGAACTTACGTACTGTAGGGCAGCGTGATCCTTTAATGGAGTTCAAGCATGAGGCATTCTCTTTATTCGATCAGTTCGGCCGGACACTACGTGAAGATATTGCTCATGCTCTTTTCTCTTTTGAGATTATGGTGCGCGATCCTTTAAGTCTACAGCAGCTTCTTTCAAAATTACATTTAGAGACTAATCGTTCTCTTTTGAATGAGTCTAGTGACTTAAATTCTGTGGATTTTGATGAGAGTTCATCTGAAGGTGAATTGCAACCGATTCCTTCAGGTCAGAGTGGAATGCAGAATCAGTTTTGTCCTTGCGGGAGCGGAAAAAAATATAAGAATTGTTGCGGTCTAAAAGATTAAGCGATAAGCTCGACTTTGCAATTTTTTTGGCGTTGCCTTAGGCGAGAAGCCAACTGCAGCAGAATGAATTTTGCAGGGATTGGGTTCGTGCCCCTTCCTGTGAAATTCATTTAGCTGCAGGAAGCTTCTCGCCGAGATCACGCTAAAAATACAAAGTTGAGGTAAGTTCGTGGATCAATTTTGGGAAGAATTCAATAAACGCAATGTAAAAATTGAGGAACTCGTTTCATTAATAGAACGTACTAAAAGCATATTTATTCGAGCAAGAAGCATTTTTGTCCAGATCTGAAGGTGCTTTGTTACATTCGGCATTCGAATATATTAGCAAAGGAAGTGATCCTTATGAACCCTATACCACAATAGATTCTGGAACCTCTGCCTTGGAGAATCCTGAGTGTCGAATCGATGCCTTTTGGAAATTTGCATTTTTAAGCAGAGCATCATGAAATGAAATACTTTCAAGCGTTGCACCTGCAAAATTAGCATCTGTTAAATTTGCCCTTTCAAAACTGATTTTTTTTAGTTTCATTCCAGAAAAATTGCAACCTTGTAAATTTGCGCTCATTAGATTCATTTCATGAAGGTCATAGGAACGTAAATCGTCCCAGAAAGATCTAGAGGCTTGTCTTAATTTTCACTTAAAAAATTTAAGCTGAAAATATAGAGGTTGATTATTATCATGCATATCTTGCCGCTTGCGATCCTATAGATCCTGTTTTCTTGTACTTATTAGGATATTTTTGAATTATCGCCATTTGACGTAGGTTTTGCCGTTCTATACTATTAGTGCTTACCAGCTCAACATTATCCAACACTTCGTGAATGTGAAAAATGACTGCTCCTTCCGGGTGTCCATTTCATGGCTCGCTCCATTTTGCACCCATCGCATGCTCGATTCCAATTGTACAGACGATAGTAGGAGCGACTGTTGCGATAGACAATCTAATATCTTTAATAGAAGATATTTACAAAATATGTTTACAATCGTTGAAGGTTAAGTCTGCAGAATCAAACCTTGATCAGAAACAAGCGACTTCTTTTAAATCAGGAAATAACAATGGTAACATTGCCTTTAAGACTGAATTTTTAAATCATTTGTCTGCATTCTGTATAGCTATCATATCTGCGATACCCATTATTGGAAGTTTATATAATGGCGCTCAGTTGGCTTACTTAGGTTCTCTTTTTATTTATGAAGAATTTAACTTTGAAAATTCATCTTTAGAATCTACAATTAAAAACCTCTTGAGTGAAAAAAAATATGAAGTTGTAGAAGATATTATAAACCGATTTGACAAAAATGATCAGCCAGGTGTAATTGAAATCGCAAAATTTTGCGCATCTAAGCCAAATTTCTTATTAAAAAATATCGAATTATTTAGAATTGAGAGTCGAGATGAACTTATTAAAGTTTATAAGGCATGCGTGGGCAAGGGGGCAAAGATATTACTAGAAACCCTTCCTTATTTAGCTTTAGAAAATGAAAAAGATTTAATCGAAATCATTCGCCTTGTCGCTATGGTTCGTCCTGATGTTCGATGACAGTGGGTGCCCTTTTGAAAGCTATGTTTGGACATCAGGGTTCAGATCATCAATTCAAACAAGAGGTGTTTGAAAATGGAACTGTGGAACGCGGATTAAATAAAACTTGGTCGATCCTCAAAGACAACGAAACTCAATTTGAAGGGAAGCCGCCTTCACATTTTTTTGCTTATTCCTTAGGTTCTCTTGCTATAGATCATATTTTTGTTGTCATTCAGCATCGGGATGAACAAAGCAATGTCAAATATCGAATTTTACAAAGTTGGCTGAGGGATCACTATTTAAATGATTATATCACAAATCGAGGAGCAGATTTAAGTTCAGAAGAATTTATAAAATTCCAAGAAGGTTATAACAGTGCCTTATTAAATGCACATTGGACAAATGAAAAAGCAGTTTCTTTAATAAATATTTTATGAAAAAAGAGGTTGCAGAGATTGGCAATGAATGTCTCCGTCAGAAACAGACATACACTTTACAGTGGGGGGCTTCAAATCTTGATGCTGTTCTCATGTATAAAAATCAATTCGAAGAATTTAAAGCTCAGTATCTAGTTTAGTTTGTCTTCGAGGTCTCGATATGTCTTCTTAAAGCAAAACTTTTAGGGGAATAATCTACTTCAAAGACAAGATTGACTTTAAGGTGGCGTTTAAATATAAGTAAAGATATACTGGGAATCTAAAAACCATCTATTGCATATCAATATAGTTTTGCAATAACACTAGGGGGGCAGCCTATGAAGCTTAAGAGCGGTAAACCGATCAACTGGGGGACAGCAATTTTCCTGATTTCCTATCAAGTGATATTATTCCTTACACTTCCGTTTTATTTTTATTATAGTACGTTGCATGTAGGAACAATTATCAGTGCCTTCGTTTTACTTTGGCTTACAGGCCTTAGTATTACCGCCGGGTATCATCGTTACTTTGCGCACCGCAGCTATAAGGCACATCCCGTTGTAGAGTTTTTTTTACTGTTTTTTGGAACGATGGCGGTTCAATCGAGTGTTATCCGTTGGGCTTTCGAACATCGCCTTCATCATGCTCATGTTGATACCGACAGGGATCCATACTGCATTAATAAAGGGTTTTGGTACGCTCATTTTCTTTGGATGCTTGAAAAGCTACAGCCTATTGATCCAAAAATTGTTCCAGATTTGATGAAAAATAAAATGGTTGCTTTTCAACACGCCCACTATAAGCCTTTAATGGTTTTGACAAATTTTATGGCCTTTCTTGCGGTGGGATTCTTTTTTCAGGATTACTGGGGAGCATTTTTTATCGCGGTATGGCTTCGAATTTTCTTTCTGCAACATTTTACCTGGTTTATCAATTCTTTGGCACATACATGGGGAAGCAAACAGTTTAGTCAAGAGCAATCAGCTGTTGATAATTATGTAATCGCCCTTTTGACCTTTGGTGAAGGCTATCATAACTACCATCATACATTTGCAAATGACTATCGCAATGGTATCCGCTGGTTTCACTTTGATCCAACCAAATGGCTTATTTGGACCCTTTCTAAACTTGGTCTTGCGTCCGGTTTGAAGACGACCGATCCATTAGTTGTGAAAAAACGTATGGTCATTGAGCAAAAGAATTTCCTTATTGAAACGCTTTCAAAGTATTGGAAAGATGGAAAATGCGAACTTGAAAAACAAGTTTTAGAGCTTTCAGAACGTATTCTTAAGACAATCAGTGAATTTTCACAGTTAAAAGATCGACATAAGGAAGCGCAGAATAATTCGGAAGAGATGACATCGCTTCAACAAGTTCAGGCAGAAATTAGTGAACTGCAAAAAAGTTTGAGCAAAGATTGGAGACAATGGAAAGAGCTGTCAAAAAGCATTCAAAACCCCCATACTGCTATGTAAAGGCAGAATGGTGGGGCTGCGAGTCTCCTTAATTTTCTATTCTTAATCTGAGAAAGAGCGCCTTGAGCGCTCTTTTTTATTTTCTTTCATTTTTTTGTAATTCCCTATTGACTCGATATTCCCTTCCAGCGTATAAATGGACTTTAACGGTGGCATGGCCAAGTGGTAAGGCAGAAGCCTGCAAAGCTTCCATTCCCCAGTTCGAATCTGGGTGCCACCTTATTTTTTTATGATCTTTTTAGTCGCGACTCCAATTGGAAATCTTTCCGATATCACCTTTAGAGCTATAGAGACCCTCGGCTCTTGTGATTATATCCTTTGCGAGGATACTCGCTATAGCCTCCGTCTTTTACAACACTACAAAATCTACAAACCTTGCCGTAGCTTTCATAAGTTTAATGAAGCACGAGCCGAAGATGCTATCATTGAAGAGTTGAAAGCTGGAAAAAAGATTGCCCTCATTTCCGATGCCGGAACTCCTGGTATTTCAGATCCGGGAGAGCAGCTTGTCAAAAGATGTGTCCAAGAGAAAATCAAGGTGATATCAATTCCTGGGCCATGTGCCGCTGTAGCAGCCCTTTCCTGTTCCGGTTTTTCTACAACACAGTTCCAGTTCTGTGGATTTCTTCCACGGACCGACAGTGCCGTTAAAAAGGTGCTCTTACAGTTTCTACAGTATCCGGGAACAACTCTCTGCTATGAGTCTCCTAAGCGCCTTCTTGCTACTTTAAAAGTTATCCAGGCAATCGCGCCGAACAGACAGCTTGCGGTCGCTCGTGAACTAACAAAGATCCATGAAGAATTGATACGTGGGACGGCAAAAGAGCTTTTAACATTTTATCCAAACTCTCCGAAAGGTGAAATTGTATTACTCATCGAAGGGGATTCCGGAACTTCGACTGCAACATGGGAAGCTCTTTCTCCGGCGGAACATGTCATGGAAGTAGAGCAAACCTATCATCTTAGTCGCCGTGACGCAATCAAAATGGTCGCCACACTCCGCGGTGAAAGTAAGCGCGACATTTATAACTTACTACTTTCAAAGAATACTTTGTCAGATGGAGAGTTTTCAGCCTAGTGCACTGTAACTCTGATGCTCCCTAACTAGCGCCGTGGCACTATCCAAGCAAATTTCATTCTTATTGGTTCACTCTGTTATCCATTTCTTTCCCTTACTAACGGGTGGGGTTTCCTAGCACTGGCCTACTTTCATCTAGATAGATATTTCTGTTATACAACTATTATTATCAATAATTATAATGCCTAAATATACAAATATATAAATTATTTTGTATAATATATAATAGCATGACGTATTTAAAAAATAATTCTTCTTAATGGAGGTTATTATATGGGTGCTGTAGGAAGAGATGATGCTGAATATATAAAATTTCGTAGTCTTAGTGGGCCATCTACAAATGAGTCAAAGTTGGAAGCCTTGTCGGCCGCAGAAAGGAAGGGGGCTGAGGCTTCTTCTAAAATAAGACAAGGCTTGGCGTCTCAGCCTAGCAAATCTCATAAGTCTAGCTTTAAACTTCCAAAATCAATGCAATTACCTTTTGCACAAGGTATGCATGCTATGTTAAATAAATCAACAATAAGTAAAAAAAATTATAAACTCCTATTGCTAAATGTTCTTTTTTCGGGGATTGATTTAAGTCCTAATGTCAGTCTCGAAGAGAAAGAAGAATTGCGTGAAATAGTAAGTAGGTGCAAAAATGAATTGTCAGAATAACTAACTCCATGTCATCTTAATAAACTTGTGGAAGGAATAATTTCATATCAGACTAGCCGCGTAATAGTAGGTGGGAAAAAATTAAACCATACTTAGATCTAGTTTTGAAGGAGGGGTCATGCATTTTGGAAACGAAATGAGAGAGGGCCAGTCAGAAATTTCATTCAAAGGAAATAAAGCTCGCTTTGAAAGGGCTATTGATAAGTGGATCGAAAGTCAACTTAACTTAATTGACTTTGAATCTGAGTGGGCAGAAAACAAATTGGTATCGCCTGCGATAAAGCGCGCGCAAAAGAAAAATGAGCTTCGTGAAGATCTTAAGAAAAATGTTAGGGGGGATTTACTGATAAGAGCTTCAGAAATCGTCCACATAGAGGGTCGGGAAATTCTGGGCAATGATCAGTATGAACATGTTGAAAATACATTTGAAATGATGGCGGGGAAATTTGAGGAACTCGACCTTGACGGTGAAATAACTCAAAATTTTAAGACTCTTCTTAATGTCGACGACCGAACTATAGAGGGCCTAGAAAAGATAGCTATTAATCTATTTACAGCCAATCGATTCACCGATTGCATAGCAATCAGTATGTTGCTCTATGCGCTTGTACCTGAAGATTTGCACTATCTGTTTCGTGCTGGGATAGCTGCCCAAAATGATGGTAACAAAACTTTAGCTTTAGAAGCTTATTCCTTAGTCCTATCGATTGATCCAAGCGCAATTGGAGCGCATCTTTTTTCGGGGGAGTGCTACCCTTGCTGCAAGAGAACGAAACGAAGCGGAGGCCTCTTTGAAAAAGGCAAGAGAGCTTATTTTAGAGAGAGAAAGCGATGTCGATCCTGAGTTGATGGACTTGTTGGATAACCTTGAAAATTGGCTGGCAGCGCTTTAGTTGTGATGGGGAAGTCATGCCTAGGAGTGATGCTAATGCTTTTGGATCTTTGTAAATTCATGATCTTTTTCTAGAACTTAAACACCGGCTCAAGGACAATTTTCCCCTCTTCACGACACATACGGAATGTGCTAAGTATGACACTCCAAGGCATTCAAATGGCCCTTTTACTAAAGCTCTAGGGGAGAAGGGCTATGTAAAAAAAGAACTTCAAAATTTTGATCGCTAAGGATGATCTAACGCTGCTAAATCTCATACTGTAACTCGTTTAATCCCATGAGACTCTTTATTTTTTCAGCTAATTGTTCATTAGCTTGATAAATTGAGATTCTGCCATTTAAATAGTTCTCTTCTATTTCATTTTCTATATTTTTTAGATCAGGATAGCTATTGAATGCTAACTGTCGTTCCACGATACTTCGTAACATTTCATTAAAAGAATATTGAGTCCGCAACAACTCATTGAAAGCACAACATTCTTCAAAAATCTCCGGATGCTGTAACAAATTTGCAATCTTTAGAGATGATTCTGCGATTTGTTGCTGCTTACTTTTAAAATAATCTAGTACTTCTCCATATTGTTTTTTGAGTTCACCTGTAAGTTCATCATATATTATGACACTATGGATTACCTTCTCCATTACACAATCATAGATATTGCTTAGCTCCTGAAAATACTGTTTTAAATAATCAGTTTTTTTTCCGATGTTTCCCGCCAATTTTATTAAATCCTTTTGGAATTCAACCTTCATTGGACGAATTTCATAGAATGGTAGTCTATCAAATGAAATGACTTACCCCCCAAGCAATCCCAACAACTGCATGAATAATTCCAATAGACAAAATGCCTAACGCTAAAGAAATGTAAAAGCATTTATCTTGCTCATCTAGTTGAGCATGTTCAGGAAAAAAAATATAATCCGAAAAAAAATTAGTAAAATTTATTGGGATAGGGCCCATAGAAACCTCGTAATAAAAGCACATATAAATATTAGGTTAAATAACTTAGCAAGATAAAATGTATATTATACATCGCTAAATACATTAATGTAAGTTAGATTACGGTAAGTCGAGATGAACCTACAGATAACATGTAGCTTGGCAATAAGAATACAATCGAATTTGTGGACAACAAGATTTGAGTTGTGCTTGCCGTTTATCTTCTCCCTAGACTCCTTGAGCGCTAGAGAAGGATTACCGACGTTGTCATGCCGGATGCTCGATAGCATGGAACTCCTTTGTACCAGACCTGGGCTTTTCGCCCCTGAGATCTGAATGATTTTTACGCATTTTGCTGGGATTTGGATGCTGTTGAGAACATAGCGCCAAACTAAGTTAAAAGTTGACAAACAATATTGGAAAAACGAGACTGCCGTTTTGTGATCAATCTTCCATATAGGAATATTTTGAGTGAAACAATTAGCAACTTTCATCACAATTCCTTTTGCCATGTCGATTCCTCCCATCCTGGGTTGGTTTTTTGGGCAGTGGCTAGATAAAAAATTTGATACTAGTCCTTATTTTATGCTTTTTTTGATTTTTGCAGGAGTCATTGCCGGATTTCGAGAGGTTTACCGAATCATTAGGAGATATGGCGATGAAGTTTAAAATGTTTACATTTTGGGTGTTTAATTTTTTGGCTATAATCTTAATTTCTCCTTCGCATTTAAGTGGTTCATTGGCTGAGGGTGTTCCTGAAGTGCCTTCTTTTTTTTCATTGTTATTTCATGGAAAAGATACTCCCGTTGCGCAATTTCTCAGGGAATGGGAGACAGTCTTTTTTTCCATTTTATCAGCACTCTTTATTTCTGTAATCTTTTGTTTAGGCGCTCGCTATAAGGAATTGTTACCCCAAAGATTTCAAAATTTGGTCGAATACATTGTAGAAGCTTTTCAAAAGTTTGCCATGGAGCTCATTGGCCCTGAAGGAAAAAAATTCGTGCCATTTTTAGGAACTTTGTTTATTTACATTCTTACCATGAATTGGCTTGCAGTTGTTCCTTTGGTTCCCCCTCCATCTTCAAATCTGAGCGTTACTGCAGCTTTGGCAATTTGCGTCTTTGCTTTTGTGCAATTTCTAAGTATTAAAAACTTTGGCTTTTTTGGATATTTACATCACTTATCTGGCTCTCCAAAAGGGGTGGGTGAATGGTTAATGGTCCCTTTAATGTTCCCTATAGAACTTTTAACTCAACTTTCAAGACCTTTGACTTTGGCATTTCGCTTATTTGGTAACGTATTGGGTGAGGATATTTTAATAGGAACTTTTGCTCTTTTTGGAGTCACTCTTTTTGCCGCTTCGCAGTTTCCCATTGCCTTGCCGTTACAGTTGCCTTTCATGTTTTTTGCTATGTTAACAGGGGTGATGCAGGCTTTAGTCTTTACTTTATTAAGTGCAATTTATATTTTACTGGCGATGCCCAGTAAAGAGTCTTTTGAGTTTGTTACAGAACGTTAAGTAGTTTCATTTAACCTTTATATGAGGAGAGAAAAATGGCTGATCCAAATGATGTTGCAAATATAGTTGCTTGGTCTGGTCCAATCTGTGTCGGTCTTGCAGCCTTGGGTTCTGCCATAGGTTTAGGAATGACAGTTTCAGGAGCTATGGAAGCGATCGGTCGTCAACCAAGCGCTTCAAATAAAATTTTGACAAGTATGATTATTGGTGCTGCTTTGATTGAAGCTCTGACGATTTATGCTCTAATTGTTTTTTTCGTCCTATTAGGGAAGATGTAAGAAAATGAATATAGAGATTGGACAGGTTTTCACTCAAATCATCTCTTTTCTTTTGATGCTCTGGATTTTAAGCCGTTATGCTTGGAAGCCTATCATGGGAACACTGGATGAAAGAAAAAATAAAATTGAAGCTGATTTTAAAAGTATTGAGGATGAGAAAAAAAAGATTGCGGAAATGAGGCAAGAGTATCAGCTGAAAATTGAAGGCTTTGAGAGATCTGCACAGGATAAACTTCAACAAGTTGTTGAAGAGGCAAAAATGCAATCTCAAAAAATTCATGAGGAGGCACATCAAAATGCACGCGCATTACTTGTTAAAGCTCAGGTCGACATTAAAAAGGAAATTATGCAAGCCCACGTACAACTCAAAAAGGATCTTGTAGGACTTGTTCTTACTTCTACTGAAAAAGTTCTGGAAAAGAATCATGATCAAGAAACAGGTAAAAAACTTCTTGAAGAGATCGGTAACTACGTGGAGGCTAATTGAACTGTTCCGAAATTTCTTTCAGATACACTCGCGCTCTTTATTCAATAGCTTCTCGCGGAAAAAAAGTTGAAAGATGGCTAAAGGATATGGTTGTGCTCGCTCCTTTTTTTGAAGGCAAGTCTCGTTTTTTTTATCTTTGTGCTTCTCCGCAACTAGACCAAAAGTCCAAAATTGAGTTCTTAGAGCGATGTTTAGGTGGGGATACAGATAAAAAACTTGTGGATTTTTTTATTTTTTTATTAAAAAAGAGACGTTTAGAATTTCTTCCAGAAATAATTGCTGAATTTAAGCGGCTTGCAGGGGAAGAATTAGGAAGTATGGATGTTCTCCTGACTACATCTGTGCCTATTGATGAAGAGACGGAAAAAAAATTGCAGGTAAAATTAGAAGAAAAGCTGCATAAAAAGATCTGCATTAAAAAAGAAATTGACCCTACTTTAATTTCAGGTGGAATTTTAATGATTGGCAATCAAAGAATTGATTCTTCTCTTCGTGGAAGACTGCAGAGGCTAAGGAAATATTTGCTAAGAGGGACGTCATGAAGTTAAAGTCTGAAGAGGTTGCTTGGGCAATCGAAAAAGAAATAAATGGGTTTGAAGACCAACTCTCTTTAGAGTCCGTCGGCTATATTCTACAACTAGGCGATGGAATTGCCAGGGTTTGGGGTCTTGATGATGCAATGATGTCCGAATGGTTGGAGTTTTCTAATGGAACTTTCGGGATGGTACTCAACCTGGAACTCGATAGCGTCGGGGTAGTTCTTCTTGGTCCTCAAGAAGGTTTAAAAGAACAGGATATCGTTAAGCGTACAGGGAAAGTAGCTTCTATTCCTGTTGGACCAGCTTTATTAGGCAGAGTGGTATCGCCTTTAGGTGTTCCTTTAGATGGAAAAGGTCCTATTGAAACAGATCAATTTCGTCCTTTAGAAGGCACATCTCCAAACGTCGTTGAAAGACAGCCTGTTTGCGAGCCTTTGCAAACGGGAATTAAGGCGGTTGATGCCATGATTCCAATTGGAAGGGGACAGCGAGAACTCATCATTGGGGATCGCCAAACCGGTAAAACGACCCTTATTATAGATACGATCATAAACCAAAAAGATAAGGATATGATTTGCATCTATGTGGCAATTGGGCAGAAAGCATCGACGGTGTCAAAATTAGTCGCCTTACTAGAAGAACGAGGGGCTATGGCCTATACAACGGTGGTCGTGGCTACCGCTTCAGATCCAGCACCCTTACAGTATATTGCTCCCTATGCCGCTGCATCGATGGGTGAGTATTATATGTATAGCGGTAAACATGCCGTTTGTTTTTACGATGACCTTTCGATGCATGCTCAGGCGTATCGACAATTGGCATTGTTATTAAGAAGGCCACCAGGCCGCGAAGCTTATCCGGGTGATATTTTCTACCTGCATTCCCGTTTATTAGAAAGGGCTGCAAAGTTGAATGATGCTAAAGGTGGAGGATCTTTAACTGCTATCCCCGTCATCGAAACGCAAGCCAATGATGTAACGACGTACATCCCCACGAATGTCATTTCCATCACAGATGGTCAAATTTATCTGGAATCTGACCTTTTCTTTTCGGGAGTTCGTCCTGCGGTTAATGTTGGGATTTCAGCTTCACGGGTCGGTGGAAAAGCACAAACAAAAGCTATGAAAAAAGTTGCCGGAAGTCTTCGGCTTGATTTGGCGCAGTTCCGCGAGCTAGCTGCTTTTACCCAATTTGGCTCTGAACTCGATGCTAGGACGAAAGCTCAATTAGCACGTGGTGAGCGCATGGTTGAAATTTTAAAACAGGATAAATTTTCTCCCTGTTCCTTGGAGGATGAGGTCATCTCAATATTTATGGGAACTGAAGGATACTTAGATGATCTCCCTTTAGACCAAGTATTAAAATTTGAAAAAGATTTTTTAGCTTATGTTGGAAAGGAATATCAGGCAATTCCGGAAACAATTTCAAAAACTAAGAACCTGGAGCAATCCAGCATCGATCTACTAAAAGAAGCAATCGAAAAATTTAAAGAGATTTTTAAAAATGAACACCTTGCGCGACATCCGAAGGCGCCTGAAATCAGCTGAAAACATAAAGAAAATCACCGATGCGATGGAACGGGTTGCTGCAGCACGTCTGCGGCGAGCACAAGAGCTAGCTGAAAATGCACGCCCTTATGCAAAAAAAATGAAAGAAATGGTGGAAGCACTTGCTCTTGGAAGTGAATCTCAACATCCGCTTTTTAAAAATCGTGAAGTGAAAAATAGAGCCCTGATTATTGTTTCAGCTGATAAAGGGCTTTCTGGACCCTACAATAGCAATATACTTGCTGCGGCAGATAGTTTTTTAAAAAAATATCCTTCAAATAATACTGCATTGATTCTTTTTGGAAAAAAAGCTATTGATTACTATCAAAACAAGCCATGGAAAATAAATTTTAAACGTCCTGATTGGGCAGGTAAAATCAAGCTTGATGAAATTCAAGAATTTTCCACTCAGCTAATTGAGCATTTTCTTGCACAAAAATTTGATGAAGTATGGTTGCTTTATACGCATTATGTATCAGTCGCAAATCGAGAGGTCATTCTGAGCAAATTTTTAGCTATCGAAAAACCGCTAAATGAACTATCTGAAGAGAAATTAAATTATATTTTCGAGCCGTCCGCAGCAGAAATTTTTCCAGTTCTTCTGTCTCGTTATTGTGCAATTCGTCTTCGTGAAGCCCTCTATGAAGCATATGCTTCAGAGCTGGCAGCTCGAATTATGGCGATGCAAATGGCAAGTAAAAATTCAGAAGAAATGATGGGTGTTCTCACACGCATCCGCAATAAGGTCAGACAAGAAGGGATTACCCGAGAAATGATTGAAATTTCTTCTGGTGTTGAATAATAAACAGGAGCTCATATGTCACAAGGCATCATCAAACAAATTATTGGTCCAACAGTAGATATCGAATTTCCTCCTGGACAAATTCCTAATATTTTAAATGCGATTAAAATTCGTGATGAAACCAAAGGAATTAATCTAACTGCTGAAGTAGCCATGCAGGTTGGTGAAAATCGAGTCCGGTGTATCGTTCTTTCTCCGACGGATGGCCTTGTTAGAGGAATGACAGCAACAGATACAGGAGCCCCGATTACAGTGCCTGTAGGTCGTAAGACACTTGGCAGGGTTTTCGATTTGCTAGGAAATCCAATTGATGAAATGGGACCTCTTGCTGAAGATGATTTGTTTGCCTCAATTCATCAACCGGCACCTTCATTCGAATCACAAGAAACAAAAACATCTTTATTTGAAACGGGTATTAAAGTCATTGATCTCATAGCACCTTTTCCAAAGGGCGGTAAAGTTGGGCTTTTCGGGGGTGCTGGAGTCGGTAAGTCTGTAATTGTCATGGAACTCATTCGCAACATCGCGACCCAACATGGTGGGTTTTCAGTATTTTGTGGAGTCGGAGAAAGGACGCGTGAGGGTAATGACCTTTGGCTAGAAATGAAAGATTCTGGAGTTCTTTCAAAAACATGCCTAGTTTTTGGACAAATGAATGAACCCCCAGGTGCTCGCTTTCGAGTTGCCTTAACAGGACTAGCTATGGCAGAACACTTTAGGGATAAAGAGCATCAAGATGTTTTGCTTTTTGTCGATAATGTATTCAGATTTATTCAGGCGGGTTCTGAAGTTTCAGCCTTACTTGGAAGACTGCCATCTGCTGTTGGGTACCAGCCGACATTAGGGACAGAAATTGGAGCTCTTCAAGAAAGAATTACTTCGACTACATCAGGTTCGATTACCTCTGTGCAAGCAGTTTACGTTCCGGCCGATGATTATACAGACCCTGCTCCGGCAAGTTTATTTAAACATTTTGATGCCACAGTTGCGCTTTCCAGACAAATTGCTGAATTGGGGATTTATCCAGCTGTAGATCCCTTGATTTCAACTTCCCGCATTTTAGATCCTCATATCCTAGGGGAAGAGCATTACCAAGTTGCGCGAGATGTCCAAAGCATTTTGCAGCGCTACAAGGATTTGCAGGATATCATTGCCATTTTAGGCATGGATGAACTTTCAGAGGAGGACAAATTAACTGTTGCAAGAGCACGTAAAATTCGTAACTTCCTTTCTCAACCATTTTTTGTTGCAGAGACCTTTACTGGTAAACCTGGAAAATATGTTACACGTCAGCAAACGATTCAAGGGTTTAAACGAATTGTATCTGGAGAACTAGATGAACTGCCTGAGGGGGCATTTTACATGGTTGGTACTATAGATGAAGCCATTGAAAAGGCTAAGGGGATGTGAAACAATGACCCGCCCGATTCTGAAACGCAAAAGTTCTCTTTTTTCGATCGTTCAAACATGAGGTTTTGGTGCAGTCGAACGTGCCAGTTTTTTACCGTCTCTAAACAACCATAAAGAGAAGACAAAATGACATTTCACCTATTTTTTGCAATCCCTGAGCAAATTGTGTTCAATGATGAAGTTTTCTCGGTAATAATTCCCGGAACCCTAGGTTCCTTTGAAGCATTAAAGGACCATGCACCCATATTATCGACATTGATATCGGGTACTGTAGAGATTCTCGATAAAAATAAGAAGAGTTGGGTCTGGAAAATTCCTAGTGGCTATTTTGAAATGTCGCACAACAAAGCAACATTGCTTGTTGATTCAGTTGACTTGAATTAAAGGATGTATGAAGACTAAACATGATGAATATAATTTAACTATTCAGATCTATGCTGCACTAGGATTTGTCATTCTAACTCTTCTGGTACTCCTGGTGGCCTGGTATGTAATTGATGTTTTATTATTAACATTTGCGGGGGTCTTATTAGCTATATTTTTAAGAACTTTAAACAATTTTCTTAGTAAAAAAGGTCATCTGTCCGACAGTGTTTCGATGACATTAGTGTTAGGGGGATTAATTACTGCTATTGTTCTAGTAATTGAACTCATTGCGCCAACAATAAGTAATCAAATGGAGATTTTATTTAATGAAATACCTGTTGCTTGGATTAAACTTAAACAAGCTTTAAGTTCCTCTTTAAATTTGAAATCCATTGCTTCAATTTACGAAGAAATCAATTTGCATCAATTTTTACCGCAGGCAAAGAATGTTCTTGCTCAAACCGTTAATTTCTTTTCTACAACCTTTGGACTGGTTGGGAGTATTTTAGTTTTTCTTTTCATTGGAATATCTTTAGCGTATGACCCAAATACTTATACGCAAGGATTTTTAAAATTTATCCCATTAAACAAGCGTGAAAAGGCTAAAGCTACTCTTGATTCTTTAGCAACTACTTTAAGTTGGTGGCTATTTGGCAAGATTTTGTCAATGGTAATAGTGGGAGTTTTAACGTCGATTGGTCTTTGGATGTTAGGAGTTCCTTTGGCTTTAACTCTTGGATTATTAGCAGCTATTTTAACTTTTATTCCTAATCTTGGACCAATTCTTTCAGCGATTCCAGCAATTTTAATAGCAATTGTCCAAAGTCCGACAATAGCCTTGTACGTTATAATTTTATATGTTGTGATTCAAACTCTCGAAAGCTACATTTTAACTCCAGTTATACAAAAAAAAATCGATTTCATTGCCTCCTGTTTTAATTGTTATTTCGCAACTGGTTATGGCTCTATTAACGGGTATTCTCGGTCTAGCTTTAGCGACTCCTTTATTGGCAGTTCTAAGTGTGATAATTAACATGCTTGGTATCGAAAAAAAAATGAACGATCAATCTTAGCAACTTGACGTTCAAGTTTAAGATCAACAATGAAGTTGTAGGTTAATCAAAGTATTTCCGCCCAGTTCTTCATTTAAGTAGGGGGGGCACCATAAAGCTGGTACGTTGTCGCCCAATCTAGTAATTTCAAACTTTGAATTAAAGATAAGGAGTAAGCTTGTGAAAAAGAAAAACAATAATGTTGAGAATGGCGATGCTCAGTCTGACGCTAATGTCGAATTTGCAGATCGCTGTCAATTCGCGATAGAAAATAAAGATAGCATCGAGCTGATGAAAATATTGCTCGAGTCTGGGAGATATGGCGATCCTTCTAGTGAGGTGATCGAAGAAATAAACGAGCTAAACGAATTGTCCAAACAAACAAAAAGCTCATCAGTAAGCGGAAGGCAGTGAGTTGCCAGCTCAGCATCGGAATCAATGCCCTTAACTTACTCTTTTTTAAAACTATATCAAGTGGCATATGGATTTTTTTAACGCAAAGAAGCTGCAAAGGCGCAAAGGGCGCAAAGATTATTAAGAATTTGTTGAAGATTTCCCTTATCCTACAAACATATATCTTTCGTTTACTGATTCTGATATAACTCACCAATACAATTTCTTTTTAGAGGCATACATGTTTAGAAGATCTTTGATTATTTTGCCCTTTCTAGCTGCTCTTTCAGTAGCTGCCATTCATTTTAACGCACTCGACGATCCTTATCGTTGGCTTGAAGACAGGGAAACGCCACAAACAATTGACTGGTTAGCAGAGCAGCATATAAAATGTGAGGAGTATTTTGCAGATACTGTAGGACGTTCTGAAATTACGAAACGTTTGACAGAAATTATGCAGATGGATAGCGTTTATTCCCCAAAAATACATCAAGATTATACCTTTGTTATGGCTCGATTAAAGGGGCAACAACACTCCTCAATCTATATTGTGGATGAAAAAAAATGTTTTCAACTAGTAGTTGACCCTCTAACTTTATCAGCTGACGGAACACTTTCTATAAGCAACTACATCATTCATGATAAAAGCTCTTTGATCGCTTATGGAGTCCAAAAAAGTGGCTCTGACTTTGAGGAGTGGCACATTAAAGATTTTAAAACTGGGCAAGAATTTTCAGATCACCTTTCGAGAATTAAGTTTTGTCCTCCAATTTGGGATGTTAAAGGGGAAGGCCTTTATTATTTTAGATTTGACGATAATGATATACAGAGCCTTTATTATCATCGTATAGGAGATTTAACTGAAGATGACACAAAACTGTACACATCTTCTCTGACAGGAACGATTTGTGTGGGCCTTCTCATCTGTGATGGCCATTACTTAAAGTTTAATGAGAGAAAAGGGTGTAGCATTACGAATAGTGTTGTGTATGCTGATCTAGACTGTGAACTCTGCCTAAAGCCCTTATCTTTTACTGAGCTTTTTCCACAAGATGATGCGTCTTATTCCTATGCTGGCTGCAGAGACGGGCGCCTTTATTTTTTTACTGACAAGGGTGCCCCTAAGGGGAAAATTATCTCTATAGATCCAGCTAAAAATGACATTCTGGAGGTATTAGGCGAAAAACAAGGGATCATCCAACAAGCTTTTTGTGTCGGCAATAATCTTATCGTCAATTATCTGACAAATGGTTACAGCAACTTACAGGTTATTGAAGACAATGGAAGGCAACATTCTGTGAGTCTGCCGGGTATTGGGACTGTAACGCTTGCTCATGCTCTACAAGTTGCCGATGCGAAAGAGTTTTTCTTTTCCTATCATGATTTTGTCCGTCCGACAACACTTTATGTATATAATATTGAAACTAAAAGTGTCTCACATTTTCTAAAACCGGAATTTAACTGGAATCCGGAAGATTTTGAAATTCATCAACTTTCCTATCCTAGCAACGATGGAGTTCAAGTTCCCCTTTTTGTTGTACATAAGAAAGGACTTCAGCTTGACTCTTTAAATCCTACATTGCTCTATGCTTATGGTGGGTTTGGCCTTTCTGTCACTCCTTATTTTTCTTCAAGTAATCTAGTTTGGTTTGAAACAGGAGGTGTTTACGCGGTTGCAAGTATTCGAGGTGGGGGAGAATTGGGTGAAGAATGGCATCGTGCTGGTATTTTAAAAAATAAGCAACAAAGTTTTGATGACTTTAAGGCTGCTGCCACGTATCTATGTAATAATGGATATACACAAAAAGCAAAGCTTGCGATTCATGGAGGCAGCAATGGTGGCTTATTAGTTGGGGCATGTCTTACACAGAATCCTGAGCTTTTCACTGCTGCCATCGCAGATGTTGGCGTTTTCGACATGCTCCGATTCCATCTTTTTACAGTTGGTTGGGCTTGGATGACAGAGTATGGATCTCCCGATGATCCGGAAGACTTTGAAGTTTTACGGAAATACTCTCCCTACCATTGCGTTGAAAAAGGGAAAGCCTATCCAGCTACATTGATCAGAACTGGAGACCATGATGATCGTGTTGTCCCTCTTCATAGTTTTAAGTTCGCTGCAGCCTTACAAGAAGCTCAAGGAAGTGAAAATCCTATCGTACTTCGAGTAAACTACAATACAGGCCATGGTGCAGGGAAATCTCAGAATCAAATGATTTTAGAAGCTACAGAAAGGTTGCTTTTTTTAAATAAGGAACTTCGATAAACTTAGTAATTAATGAACGTATACAAACACTCAAAAGGAACTTTATGAAAAATGTAATTTGTTCTTTAGCATCTACTTTCCTCTGTTTTACTGCATTTATGGATGCAGCCACTGTTGAAGGAGATCGCTTTAAACAGTCAGAAAAGGCTGTTAAATTAGCTACTTATGGGCATGTTGATGCAAAAGGCTTAAAATCTTTGCTTGATTCTCATGTGCCTTTAACTCTGCTGGATGCGCGTGGGAATAATTGGAATGATGGAAATATCATCCCAGGGGCTCAACTTGCTTCGCATGAATTTTCACCTGAAGAATTAGATCAGATTATTCCGAATTTTGATTCACTGGTTGTAATTTATTGCTATTCCTTTACTTGTCCATTAACACCTTGGTTAGCGGCGAAGTTGGTGAAATTGGGCTACACAAATATTATAGAGTATCCGGGCGGATTGACAGAGTGGAGAGACATTGCTAAGTATCCTGTGAAAGCGATTTATCGTTAATGAACTTGTAACTGGACATTCCGATCATGCTATTCATGTAAACGTTTTTTGAAATGAATTGCGTGCTTCTTTCACTGCTGCCGCAGCTCTGTCATTTTAATTGTACATGCCCCCACGTTCCGCTATCGCTGCACGCGGGGCTAATATTTTAAACCGCTCTCGCGGTCCAGCAACAAGTAGTTTGTGTCTGTGCTAGACCGCGGGAGCGGTTTAAGATAATAGCCCCGCGTGCAGTGTAGGGCCGGCAGGCCTAAACGAAACGTGGGGTTAAGATGTATAATTAGCTGAGCTGCGGAAGCAGTGAAAGAAGCACGCGACTCAAAAAACGTTTACATGAATAGTATGATCGGAATGTCCATCTATGCGTTGTCCTTATTCATTGCCAGATTTTTTTATGGTTTTTGCTCCGGTGGCATCAATTTGGATCACAGAACCATCGGGGTTTTGAATAATTTTTTCCCCGTCTGGTTTTATTTGGATTGAAGAGCCGTCGGGTTTTTTTATAAATTTAGCGCCATCTAGTTTAATTTCGATTGAGGATCCATCGGCATCATGAACAATTTTTGTCCCATCTGGTTTTATATGAACTGAAGTGCCATCCGTTTTTTTGATAAGCTTGTTCCCATCTGGCTTAATTTCGATCAAAGAACCATCTTCATCATGAATAACTTTAGTGCCATCGGACTCAATTTTTATTGCGAATTCTGCTTTTAGGTTTTTGCTAGGAGCTTGTTGAATTACCTCCGCTTTTAATGCACCACCGAGTGCTAAAAAACCCGCGAGAGTTGATGAAAACAGAGTCTTAGACAAATATTGCATGTTTTTCATATCTCCAATCTCCTAAATAAATGATTGTGAATTATAATTTGCATCCTCTGTTTTTTTCAAAAACTTGTCAAGATTCAATATAAGCATGGGGATGATATAAAGTGGTGGTGCACGCTTCTTACAGCTTCGGATTCGCTCCACAAGTCGAGCGCGGAACAAAGCGGAGAGAAGTCTTCGCATTTCCAAAATGCTCAAACGTCTTTTTTTACGTAAATTTATTATAATCTAATAGGGTGGGGCTTGACTTATACTTCTTAAACAACTTTGATTCCATTCGAAATTAATTGTGGATGGTTGTTGATCCAAGGAAGGCACAACTTTCCTATACGCATGGGAACATTTATCTTGTTCCCCATTACATGAAAAGGAGTCGGTATCGTATTCTGACGTACCCATAGCTGCAACTTTCGATAGAATGCAGTATTGGGAAATTTGTTAGAATCTACAACTGAAAACACTTCTTTCGTCCCTGCTTCCAAATAAAGTTGTGGGTAGGAGAACTGAATTCCCCAAAGAATGCTATCTTTACCAAAGACCATTGCTCTAAATTTTCCATCAACAGTTGAATAGGAAATGTGATGCACTTGCAGTTGTAACACAGGCTTCTCTACACGAATAATACGTCGGTCACCAGCGACTAAAATTTGAAAGAGATGGTCATTTTCAACTGTAAAAATGGAAGAGAATAAAGAGCGAAACTGTTGTTCTTCAGGAATTTTGCCTTTTTTTAAGCATTCAATATATTCATTATACTGATCTAAAAAATCACTTTTCGAAACTTCACCCTCATCACTCTTACAGACATAACCGACTTTAAAGATGGTAAAATCTCCAAGTGCAGAGAAAAGTGATTCCATTTCGGGGGCGTCAATTAGCAATTGTTGTTCTAGCCATTTGGAAGCTTGTAAAGGAAGTTCTGATCCACTGCCGATTCGCAAGGAAGAAATTTCGTTCATTCACTGACCTTCTTTAACCTGAGATCCTGCCATGCGGATAGCAAGATCAACCAACTAATCCCAATACATACAGCTGAGTCAGCAACATTAAAGACGGGGAAATGGTAGCCCCACAATACAAAATGTAGCATATCGACAACGTGGCCGTAGATAAAGTAGTCGATCACATTACCTATGGCTCCCGCAAGTACGAGACAGAAGGGCAGTACAACTTCTTTATGCCGATTGAAAAAAAGTAGAAAAACAATAAGGGCTAGGATAAGACAAATGCGCAGGACGAGCAAGATGTCTTGGTAGCCGCCAAAAACACCCCAGGCGGCACCATAGTTGATCAAATGGGTGATGGAGAATTCAATGCCATAAAAATCTTTAAATATAGCGATTCCACCATAGGGATAAGTTGGAAACTGATAGCTCATTATAGGTAAAGAGGTATGGACCCAATATTTAGAAAGAGCATCTGCAAGAAGAATGAAAAAACTTGTACAAAGGGTCAATGCTAGGGGAAAACCCATCAATGAACCTCTTTCTCTATTTTTTCCTGTGCTTTAACAGTCATTGTTGCATAAGGAACAGCTTCTAAACGTGCCATAGGTATTTCTTCATTGCTGATGTCGCATATGCCGTATGTCCCATCGGTAATTTTCTCTAAAGCGCGTTCTACTTGTCTTAGAATCTCGTATTCTCTAGAGGTGACCTCAAGGATAATTGTGCGATCAAAATCATCCGTCCCTTGATCTGCTTGATGCTGCGAATAACTTCCAGAATCATCTGAAGCTTTAACTTCTGCTGTGGAACCTTTTAATAGGCGCGATAGCTGATCTCTCAAAGCTTCTAACCGTTGCTTAAATTTTGCAATATCGTTTTTTTTTAGTGCCATGACCTTTGTCTCCTATATGTTTTCACTTTCGCGAGCTTCGCTTATTTGCGTATAAAT
Organism: Parachlamydiaceae bacterium; assembly: GCA_013813265.1. Taxonomy (GTDB): domain Bacteria; phylum Chlamydiota; class Chlamydiia; order Chlamydiales; family Parachlamydiaceae; genus JACCRY01. Next base: position 18,263 of record JACCRY010000043.1, on the reverse strand, counting down.
TATCCATTATAAATTATCCATCCAAATTTCTACTGTCATCTTTGGCTTGAATAGATTGAATTGCTGCAAGCAGCTCTTCGATATTTTTAAAACGTCGGTACACACAAGCAAAGCGTATGTAAGCAATGGTGTCTAATTTTAAAAAATTTTGCATCACGATCTCTCCGAGCTCAGTCGTACTAATCTCTTTCACTTGTCTTTGCATAAGCTCCGTTGTGATCTGAGATGCCAAAGCTAAGACATGTTCGTGGCTAATTGTTGTATGACGACACGCAGCGATCATTCCATCAATAAGTTTTTTTTGTTGAAATTCTTCATAACGGCCATCCCGCTTATGAATCTGCATTGTGAGTTCAATTGTTTCAAACGTGGTGAAGCGCTTTGTGCATGCTTGACATTCGCGTCTTCGTCTGACAGCATTGGTTTCTGTTGACTCACGTGAATCAAGAACTTTAAGCTCTGCACATTGACAAAAGGGGCATTTCATTAGCGAGCATCCGTAAATGTGAACTTTGCCAAAAAAACTACTATGAGCCCCTCAGTATAACACGTAATAAGAACAGATGTCAACCCAAGAACTGTGAATGAATATTGATAATAAATCGTAAGATCGGTTACAATAAAGTAAGGAAGGTGGATTAAAACCTTTCGAATTAAGAATACGTAAGGAGTTCATATGCGCGCAACAGTGACAAGCAAAGGTCAAGTTACTATACCTAGAGAGATAAGAGAGCGTGCTCATATCGCAACAGGTACTCAACTTGATTTTCAGATTACTTCCGATGGATGCCTTACAATACGTCCTTTGACACATGATATTTGCAAACTTAAGGGAATTGCTAAAAAAAAAGGTCAACATCCTGTTTCATTGAAAGCAATAAAAAAAGCAATAGAGGAAGGCTTTGAGGGGAGTATGGAGTGATTGGATTAGATACAAACGTTCTTGTCCGTTATCTAGTTCAAGATGATCCTATCCAATCTAAGTTGGCAAATAAATTGATTGAAAAAACAGTCGATTCCGCAGAAATCTTGTGGATTTGTCAACTAACTTTATGTGAGACTGTTTGGGTTTTAAAAAAATGTTATAAACTTTCAAAAGAAGAAATTCTTCATATTCTCCATGCTCTTCTTCTGGTTCCTCAAATTAAAGTTGAAAATGAAAATGTGATTTATTTAGCTCTGAGAGATTTTGAAAGAACTAAAAAGGTAGATTTTACTGACTGTTTAATTGGTCGACAAAATGCTCATAATGGTTGTGAAAGCACCTATACTTTAGATGAGGCAGCAGCAGACCAACTTTCAGAAATATATAAGCCTCTCCTTAATTAACTGAAGATTTTATCCAAGGCATCATAAGCCGCTTGTGCTTCTTTAAAAAAAACAGGATCAGCTAGATCTTTCGCCACCAAACTTGTTCGGTAGTGCTTTTTGATGCATGCGACTAGTTTATCGTAAAGTTCCTCTGTAAATAAATAGTGTGGATTGACCGCTTGCAATTCAGCTTCTGTGAGTACAATCCGTAAGCGCAAGCAAGCAGGGCCACCTCCGTTACGCATGCTTTGATGCAGATTAAAATAATGAATCTTACCGATCGAATTACCAGGATTTTGGGTCAGTTCATTTAAAAAGGCATAAACGGAAGGAACTCCTTGACATTCCATAGGAGTAATAAGAGCCATCGAAAAGTCAGGAAGAGTTACGAGTTGTGAATTAAAAAGATAAGATTCGATCGCATCTTTAAGGGGGACTTGTTTTTCTGTTACCCTAATACTTTGCATAGGGAAATTGCATGTTTCCAATATCGCTTTTCCGAGCTTTTCAAGAGAATTTTCCTCATTACAAAAAGCTTTTTCATGATAGAGCAATGCAATATTATTTCCGACTGCTATGACATCATTGTGAAAAGCACCTGCATCAATTGCAAGAGGGTTTTGTTGTAAAAAAAGGATTTGCTTAGGATCTATTTGATGGAGCCTTGCAATTGCTTGGCTCGCTTCGAGCGTTTGTCGTGCGGGAAATAATTTTGGTGAATAAAGATTCTGTTGAAAGCTGGTACGCCCGTAGACAAATAAATGCACTCCGGAAGTCCCATGCTTTCTGTTGAAACAGGTGTGATTTGCAGCTCCTTCATCGCTAAAATAGGTCCCGCTCGGAAGAGGTTCGTGATGTACGAAATAACGAGAATCGGAAAAGATCGTTTTTAGAATTCTTCCTGTAGCCGGAGCTTCTATTGCTCGATGAAATTTACTAGAGAGATTTGCTGGTGTAATATGTACAAGTCCAGTATTGCTGTCGCATGAAGGTGTTACTGTAGCACTATTTGCTGCCCACATGCTAGCAGCAGAACTTATGGATAATAAAATATGAGGATCTAATTTCCATGCTTTTAGTAAGATTTCATCATCTTGCCCCCGATATCCAAGACTTCTTAATACATCAAGAAGTGGACGTCGCTGCGGCGGAATAATTCCTTGTTTGATGCCAAGCGAGTCTAAAAAGCGCATTTTTTCTAAGCCCTGCAATGCTGCAGCCTGCGGATTTGAAGTTGTAAGCTGGTTGTCCTTTGAGGCAATATTGCCATAGGCAAGACCGCTGTAATTGTGGGTGGGTCCAACAAGGGCATCAAAATTGACTTCAAAACTCATTGAGTGCTTGCTCCATTTAATGTATCAAACCCAGGAACGCATTTTTCTGGAAGCTTTAATGTAGCATTCTCTACAAATGTAACCGGATAGGCACAATAATCAGCTGCATAAAAAGCTGTGGGACGAAAATTTCCGCTTTTACCTGTCCCTCCAAATGGAAGCGCACTGCTGACATTTGTTGTCGGGGAGTTCCAACTAATAATACCTGCCTTCATATGCTGAGCAAACTGGTCAAATTGGCTTCTGTCATCTCCTAAAAATCCGGCTGTAAGTCCGTAGTCTGTGTGAGATGCTTCTTCAAGGGCTTTTTCAAAGTTATCAACGCGGATAACTTGTAGAAGTGGGCCAAAATATTCCTCATCCTGACGTGAAGCTATATTTGTAACATCGATCAGGCCAGGAGAAAGGAAAGTAGGGCCTTGTTTAAGAGGTGTCATTTCAAGAAGGGGGATACCGCCTTCTTGTTTGAGCTTCTCTTGTGTCGCAAGCAGTTTTTCAGCTGAACTTTTCGAGATCATGGGTCCCATGAAAGGTTCCGGTGATTGCGTATAAGGTCCTACTTGAATACTTCGTACAAGAGCAACAAGTTCTTCCAAAAAGGCATCACCATTTGGCCCTCGGGGGACAATCAGACGTCTAGCACAAGAACAACGCTGACCAGAGGTCAAATAAGCAGACTGTATGGTGGTGTAGGCTGCAGCTTTAAGATCTTTGACACCCATGACAACCAGCGGGTTATTGCCTCCCATTTCAAGGGCTAATATTTTGCCTGAACTTTTACTGAAAAGTTCTGTCAAATGTTGGCCGACTTTCCAACTTCCTGTAAAAAAAAGACCATCTAACCCTGGATGTTCTGCAAGAAGGGCACCGGTCAAAGGACCGCCTTGGACCATGTTGATGACACCAGGAGGTAACCCGACACGTTCCCAGATTCGGAAGGTTTTTTCAGCCACTAAAGGAGTTAATTCACTTGGTTTAAAAATAACCGTATTGCCTGCAAGGAGAGCGGGGATAAAATGTCCATTCGGTAAATGGCCTGGAAAGTTAAATGGGCCAAAAACAGCAATAACGCCATGGGGACGATGTCTCATGATGGATTGTTGTGAACCCACAGCACCTTTAATAACTTCTGGACAGCGGAGATTATAGGCCTCAATTGAAATGTCGACTTTTCCGATCATTGCGGTCACTTCGTTTTTAGATTCCCAAAGAGGCTTTCCATTTTCTAAAGAAATTGTTTCTGCGAGGTCATCTTTTTCTTTTGCTAGAAGATCTTTGAAAGTTAACAGCAATTGTTTTCTTTCTTTTAAAGGCGTGTCCGACCATGGTTGCTGTGCCGAGCGAGCTGCAGCAATTACATTGTCAATATCCACCTTTTCTGCAGTGGTTCCTTGCCATATGAGCTCACCCATTGCGGGATTGTAAGAACTTAAGGGAGTTCCGGAGCCCTTGACCCATTCATTATTGATGTAGAGAGAAGCAGCATTATTCATATAATTCCTATAGTATGGGCTCTAAGACGCAGATTCAACCCCGTAATGTGTTATAGCAAATTTCATCGCCAGGCTCGACCATTAACGCATCAGCAGTTGCTTTATTAAGGATAACGCTTTTCTCTTCATCTTCAAGACAAATCTCTTGATGGCAAGCTCGAAAATTAAGCTTCGTATTTGAAAGAAGTTTATGTTCAAAAATTTTGTTCGTTTCTCTCTCATTAACGATTGCTTTTACAATAACTTTTTTAGACGTTTTAATTGTTCTGATGTTATCAGTCGAAGCCATAAGGTGAGGTCCTCCGTCAAAGACATCGATTACATTATACTTTTGAAAACCCTCGTCATAAAGCATTTTCATTGCAGGACTAGTAAGAGAATGCACTTGTCCAATTGCCTCTTGGGCATCTTTCGGCAGAAGAATACAGTAGATAGGAAAGTGTGGTATGATTTCACCGGCAATGTGCCTTTCTGTTTCATAAAGAGATTGTAGTATATCGCAATCGATATCGCAAAAATGACGACCTATGGCTTCCCAAAAAGGAGATTTTCCTGAAGGGTCAAGAACGCCACGCATTTCAGAGGTCATTTTTTTCTCAAAACGTTCAGGATGGCAGGCGATAAATAAAAAACGGCTAAGTGAAAGTAAGCGGCCAAGACCAGATTTTCGGCATTCAGCAGAAAGGTAGAGCGTGCAAATTTTTGAGCTGTCATCCTCATGAGCCTGCGGAAAAAGCAATTCATGTTCTAGCGACATCAGGTCCAACGATCTTCTGGGAATCCGTATAGTTTCCAGGCTATAATAATAGTTAGGGATAGGGGATTTTGTAGAAGTATGAATGGCACAGCAACCCTCTATTGTGTCAGTTTCTAGATTTTCCAAAACAAAAAAATATTGTTCATGACGAATGAAAGGTGCTGTTGCTGAAAAAGCTTTCAAAGAATTTACAAGTTTTACCTTTAGTCGATTTGAATCGCGCGGTAAAGTAGGAAGTCCAGCTTTTGCGTGATTAGCAAGCTGTATTAAAGAATCTTCATCCCGCTCTTCAATGGGTCTTATGATATGCATAATTTAACCTTGGATAAGAATCTTTTCGATGATTGCTGTCGCGGCAATGATATCTGCTTCTTTTAAGATCGCAAATGGTGGCAACATACGGATTCTTGTCGGAGAGGATCCTGCAATAAAGCACAAAAGCCCTTCATCAAAAAGCGCGTGAACAATTTTTTTGGTGTATTCAGCATCTCCGTCGAATGGAGTAAAGGCAACAAGTCCTCCAAGACCAAAAGGGCCATTTACTGTTCCAGGATGCCTTTTTGCAATTTCAAGAAATTTTTCCACAAAAAAAGCATGAAGCCGTGCAATCCTTCCTCCAGGTCCATAGAAATCACCCTGCAAAAGGATCTTAAGAATGGCAATAGTGCAACGAATTGACGCAGTACCCCCAGTAAAGGTTTGGCTCAAAAGACCAGGCTTTGGCTTATATTCATCCCTAAACAAAGTGGCGCAAACCTGAGAAAGCTTACCGATTGAACATATATCAATATAATCTTGCAGCCCAAAATATTGATAAGCAAAGAGCTGGGGAGTCCGTCCAAACGTCTGTACTTCATCTACAAAGACAGCAATATGATTTTCTTTAAGAAGTTGCATGATCGGAATAAAAAATTCAGAGGTGCCTGGATAGGAACCGCCCTCTCCTTGCACAAGTTCAAAGACCATTGCAGCATGCCCTTTAGGGTAGCGTGAGATCTGCTTTTGGATTGCGCGAAGAGTTTCCTGGGAGCTTTCTTCCGGACGCAAAGGATCAAAAAATGGAACGTAATCGACAAGAAGTGTTGGAGGCAGTCCTTCGCGAAAGAGAGGTTTATCTGTGATTTGAGCCAGAGCAAGAGTCCGCCCAGCAAAACAACGATTGAACGCAAGTATACGTTGAGCCGGAAAGTTTTTTTGAAAAGCAATTTTCAAAGCGTTTTCCGTTGCCATAGCTCCGGATGTTGAAAGAAAGCAATGGGGGAGTTTTGAAGCTTCTGTCAACAACATCGATAGCTCAACACTGTCTCCATTTTGTTGCAAGTGTCCTTGGATAGCTACATCGGATAAAGCTGCATCAATGGATGCGTCCAGGAGAGCTGGATGGCTATGACCAAAAAAATGGACTCCAATCCCAGAAATAAAATCGTATTTGACGCTTCCATCTAAAAGTTCCACTAAGGGTCCATTGCCAATACCACTACCTAGATAAGGAAACCAGAGAGGCCCACCCCGGGATTTGGAAAAACGTGCAATCGTTTCGTCGTAGCTATGTTTTAGGTTTGGGTTTGGAGGACGTACGGAGCAGATTTCTTTTTGTCCATCCTGAAGAGCTGCAAGCAGGAGCTCTTTAGCTGTAGCTACTCGGTGATCCTTGAGCAATGCGTTAACAAATAGATCTGAAGAAGCCATATTTTTTATATATCCTTATGTGAGGCGTACTTGCTTAACAAAAGGGCTGTAAGTTGAGCGCGTTCTTTCAGACTTTTTATTTCAATATATTCGTTCGGTGTATGTAAATTGCCTCCGACAGCACCAAGGGTATCCACAGTCGGAAGGCCTTCTGCAGATAAAATATTGCCATCGGAAACTCCACCACTTTCTTTCCAGAGTATATCGAGTTTAAGCACTTCGCCACACTGTTTCACGTTTTCAAATAGCAAAAGTGTTTTTTGATCGAATTGTTTTGGGTCACGTCGGGAATGAGGATAGGCTGTTAAAGTGATCCCATCTTCTGTTGATGTAAAAGCAAAAATTGCTTTAATGGTTATCTGTTGAAGTTCTTCTGAAATTTGATTGAGCTCAAGGCTGCTGTTAGCTCGTATATTGATATGACAGCTAGCTAGCTCCGGAACTATATTAGCCGCTTCACCTCCCTCAATTTTTCCGATATTGAGCGTTGCACTAGGGTAGCGAGAATTTAGATCGTGTACCAATACGATATAATGGGCAAGTGCTACAATCGCGCTACGCCCAGCATGGAAATCGCGTCCTGCATGAGCTGCACGTCCTCTGGCAACAACAAGAAAATTTGCAGAGCCTTTGCGTGCACTCACTAAATTGCCATCAGGGAATGCTGGCTCAAAAATAAGGCCGATATTTGTTTCCTTAGCAGCCTGTCTATACAGGGCTTCAGAACTTGGTGAGCCAATCTCTTCATCGGGAGTTAATAGGACTTGCCACCCAATATTTTTAGCGAAGGGCAAGCGTTCAAATAGTTTTAGGGCTGTCAGCATAATGAGGATGCCGCCCTTCATATCTGCAACACCTGGGCCATGAAGACGATTGTCTGCGATAAGCTTAGCTTTTTGAAAGGGGCTTTGAGGCTCGAAAACTGTATCCATGTGCCCTGCGAGGAGAAATTGGAAGGGAGCTTCAGGTCTGATTTTGATCTGCAGGGCGTCCCCGGAGTATCTTGAAATCTTGTTCCCTTTATTATCGAATGAGTTTCGTTCAGGGAGCTTTATGCGAACACTTTTTGCTTTGAGAGGGGAAAATGCAGCATCTAACGTAAGAAGCATTTTCTCAAGACCGGCAAGATTTGTGCTGTGACTATTAATGGATGACCAAACTTGCAGGGTATCGACTAGTGCTTCTTCTTCTTCTCTAGAAATTTCGAGCTGTTCGATTAGCGCGTTCATTCGCACCCCCTATTATTTGAACTGTAAAGGGTGAAGGTAATCGGTGACAATGTTTTATTTTAAAGAGGAGATGCAAAGCTTGAAAAATAGCTTGTTTGATCTTTTTTGGTAGTCTTCAAAGCCTTAAGACAGAGAGTTTCTGCTGCGAGACGCTGTAGACTAATGTAGTCTGTTGCGTCTCGCAACAGACGTCAGGGTTAAGACTGAAGTATTCACTGTGAAATGTGAACATGATCTTTTTAATGAAGGTAGTTAACATATAAAGTTAACTCTAAAGGGTTTAAGATTTTATTTTTTCTTGTCAACTCTCAGCGTTCTGTTTGTTTTTGGAATTTTGCTATTCTCCATAAAAGAATTAAGAAATGAATTTGTAATAAATCCGAGGGTCTTGTAACTTGACGAAACTGGCCCATATGGGTTAAATGTGTGCTCAAGCAATTTAAGGGAGAGAAAATGACGAAGGCAAAAGCAGATGTTGATAAGTCAGTTAAAGCACGACTCGCAAAGAATCACGCCTGTTATGTTTTGGTCACTTGCGACGGCCCACAGGAAAATGGGCAAATGCAGGTAGAAATGAGTTATCAGGGAGACCCTGTTCTCGCTTCCTATCTACTGCATGGCGCCCAAAACATCATTGATGAAGATACCATTCTAGAAGATTAGTTTTAGATCTCTTAGATCTCTTCAATCTCTTCAACTTGAACAGAGTTTTTATTTCTATGCTTCTGGAATAATTCCTTAAGAGCATCTAGTCGAATTTGATCCAAATCGTTTTCTTCCAAATCTGCCAGAATGGTTTTTCTTTTTGCTTGATTATCGAGGATTTCTTGTTCTGGATCAGCTCCATTTTCAAGTAAAAAATTAATGGTTGATAAGGGTATACTCTCATTTGCGCATGCTACATAAAGAACAGGGACTTCCGTCCTACAGCGCAATTCGGTAAGGCAGTTTATACTCTGCGGAGTTAAAGTCACAATTTGCCGAATGTCATCATCGATGGAAGCATCGTATGTATGAAATGTACTAAATGTAAGTTTGTACTTATGTTGTGTACATACGGCATCAAGAAGTTGGGGATGTGCCATGGAATCATATCTTTTCCCGATGGATCGCTCATTATCTTCATTATAGTAACAATATTTGTTCATAAGGAGTCCGACAGTTCTGATAACTCCTAACTTTTCAGAAACCAAATCACTGAAACATTTATTCACTAATGCGATATTTAAAAATTTGCGGCCATTTTTACGAATTTTTGCTTGAGTCACTCTTGCCATATCTTTCGGAGCTGGAGGTTCAATGAGCTCTATACAGGTATTTAAGATTTCAGAAGGTGCCGAGGAGGCCTGAAAAGTTAAATCTTTCAAAATTATTTCTAATGAAAAACTATCCACTTTCCTATTTAGATATTTTTGATTATGTGAAAAACTGCGTCTCTAATTTTTGTTAAAAAAGCTTTTTTAGAGACCTGCGAATCTTCGAGTGCTTCGTTAACAGCTTCAGCATTTTTACTTATAAAATCGACAATATTTGTGAGGCTTAGAGGACCATAACCAAACCAAGCTTGGACAACTTCAAAGAAAGAGGTATCCGTAAGGCGAACAAATCGCAAGCCGTATTCATCAACTTTTAACACGACCTTATTTTCGATTTGCTGTGGACCAGCAATAAATAGTTGGGCTTGGTTTTGGTCAAAATTAATATTAAAGAAGTTCATAGAATACCGTTTTTAGATTTGTAGCACTGTTATTATAGCATTATGAGGATTTGGCTTCAATATAATTATAATAAAAAAAATAATTTGGAGTGAAAGACTTGTCTTCGTTTTGTTTCGTTCTTAATTTGTCGAGGGTGTTCGTGTCAGAAGTGATTGATGTCGCTAGACTCTGGAGTAATGCCCACCTGTCCATTTGAGGGATCAGCACCTGCCGATCATTTTACCGAGTGACCAAAACAGCATTGTTTTGGTCGAACTCATAGTTCCAAAACCAAGTAGGTTCTGAAATCTTGCGAGTTCGGCGCGTAACACTTCCATTTTCCATCGTGATTTCCATCCGTTCCCCCGCAGGAACTTCAATCCTTTGACCGCCTTCAAAGGTTACGTCGCATGCAAAAAATTCTGCATTTTCGTTTAGAATGATCTCAAGTTTTTCTTGATAGGAAATTTTGTCTTCCCAAAAACTATTTTTAGCTTCCCAGTTGATACCGCGATTGACGACCTTAACGTTCATTAATTCGCACTTCCCATTTTGTTTGCTATAATGTATGACCCCTTTATCGTCATGATGTCCTAGGATATCCTTGGCAAAAATCTGCAGGCTTCCGTCAAGGTTCAGCTCTTCTATCTTTAACTCTGAAATTTCTAGAATCAGTTCGCACTTAGGCTTTAAAGTTCCGCCTTTTATTTTTTGGGCTATGACATGATACATAGGACCCAAAGCTGGATGGTAGCGCACAATAAAGGGCGGTCCTTGTACTACAAACTCCTCCGGAGAGATTAAGCCTGGTAATTTCATTTTGCATCGATCGACAAGTAGTTTTCGGCAATTCAAAATCTGGTCATAAAAACAACCTTCCGGGGTCTCTGCAATAGGCTTTCCTTCAATAAACGGATTTTTTGTTACAGAAATCGTCTTTTGCCTTTCACCATACGCAACAAAACATTGCAACTTTTCATTAGCTTCATCATCGTTAAGCTTTGTAGGAAATTGATCAATTAAAATGTCGGAAATATTTTGCATCATACATTCCAGACGGCCTGCATAAACCTCGTTAAGTTCACCTTCTTCATTTAGGTGAGAAACTTTGCTTTTCATGTTAATGAGTATACCCGGGAGAGGAAGCTTCTTGATAAGGGTCTCCATGGTATTTAAATCAGCAAATAGAATATTTGTGTTGGCGGGAAATTTAGAATAACTTTCTTCCACATGACTTGAAGATTTTTCAATATTCTTAATATCTGTGTATTCGATGTTTGAGATGGAGTAACTAAATCCAGTTTCTGTTTTACTTTCACGGAGCACTAGCATTCCTTCTGCAGTATCTGGCAAACGCTCACACGAAAGAAATCCAAAAGATTTATGGTGAGCACAGCCTAAACCTAGAAATGCTAACAGCGCCATGTCTATGGCTGCTATAGGGTTATTAATCTGCCGGATCGCCATTTTTTCTTTTCCTAGGAATCTAAACCATTCAAAAATTCCATTTTCGATAGCAAGTTTCCAAAGCATTCCGTGACCACCAGGTTTGAGCCTTACTTCCAGCGGTTTTGAAACCGCAAAGTCTCCATTTTCGGTGATCAAGGGCACTAACGGTTGTATAAAACGTCGAAAGCTTTCCTGAGTGCGACCAAAATAGGTATTTTTTTGGAAAACCGAAGAGATTTGGGCGTCATTATCTTTTTCATCCGACGTCATCATGGCAAGCGGGATTATCAACTGTTTATCATAGATTTTCCAATAGAGATATTCTTGAGCTTGCAGATCGCGAATGAGTCCCTCCAAGAGCGAAAAACCTCCCATGTGAAGAATTGCTGCAGGAAGAGGCTCCTGCGTAATTTCATCTTTTAGGTTTAAACGGTCTCCTGCGCCACCTATAGGACAGATTTCTGCTATACAAGGCAAGCTTTCGATGCCCATTCTGAGAGCTAATAAAGTTTGTTTATTTTCAACCGAAAGGTCTAATCCAGGAGGCTTTTTTAATGAGGGAATGGGTGTTAATTTAGAGGTGCTATTAAAAATGAGGGGCTTTTGATTTTTTTCGATCAGTTTTATGACTTCATGATAGTAACCTGCAAGTCCACCCATAAAAGCATAGTGATGTTCCACGTCAAGGAAGGGCTTTAAAAGATGTTTTAGGGAATCTACTTTGCTATCGACTATACCTATCTGCTTAAACAAAGATGTTCCTTGCCCAAGTGCCAGAAGGACTTTGATGACCAAAGTTGTCTTCTGATCTAATTTCTCCATCAGAGCTTTAAAATCTGGGTTTTGACTTAAAAAAAGGGCTACAGAAGCATTTAAAGAAGCTAATTGTAATTTTTCATCAATCGTTTTGGCTTTAATGATTTTTTCTACAAAAGGCTCGATGGCTGCCAGTTTATCTTCAATTAATGAGTTTTTAAAATTCTTTTGGATCATGATAAATCCTTACTTTATTTTAATTATATGGAGAATCCTGAAGAAATCAATAGCTAAGACTAGTACACCATTTCATTTAAATTGTAGGGTTGGGCTTACGTGAAAATTCCCGTGGTTGCAACAAAAAAAATGGGTTAATATGGGCATATGAACCCATTTTTTTTGTTACAACCCCGGGGCTTTGACGCAGCCCAACCCCACAATTTAAATAAAATGGTGTACTAGCGCGTATTTTGCCCAAAAATGAGGGATTTAGGTGATAAAATCGGTAAAAATAAATGTGTTTTTGCTAAAAGTGCAAATTGTTTTGACTTGAAAATACAAACAACGCTACAAGAAAGAGCTTAAAGAGGGTATGCTAACTCTACATTGTGGAGCTGCATCCAAAACTATGAAGGAGAGAATGATGCCTAAAGAACAAGAAAAAAAGACGTCAGCTTTTATGAAGCCCGTCCAAGTCAGTGCTGCGCTTGCAGAAATCGTTGGTGCAGGACCAATGCCACGTACAGAAGTTACAAAGAAACTTTGGGATTACATCAAAAAGCATAAACTTCAAGATGCCAAAACCAAACGCAATATCAATCCAGATGCAAAACTTTCAAAAGTTCTTGGCTCTGCAGAACCCATCGATATGTTTAAAATGACTGGCAAAGTTGCTTCTCATTTGTCAGCAGATACAGCTAAAGCTTCTGCCTCTGCACACTAGAATTCTATCGGTAATTAGCTTTCGATCATCCTCTCTAATCTGACGCATAGTGTCAGATTAGAGAGGGTATAGTACACTTTCGTTAGCAAATTTTGTCCAAAGTCTGACGTAGTAGAATGAGTAAACCCCAAAAAAATCAAACATTTCACCTGACAGAGTTCCTTTGGGATATCTGGTGCGTGGTGTCTATTATTGGAATCTGGCCACGTTTTATCGAGCCGAATCTGTTGCAAGTTTCTCGCCATAGAATAGGCTTAGATCAACTTCCTGAATCCTTGAAGGGATTGAAAATTGTGCAGTTTAGTGATCTACATCTTCAACAATCTGTATCTAATCGTTTTTTGAGAAAGCTGGCACGCAAAATTAAGGCGGCTGATCCTGACCTACTTGTTTTTACAGGTGATTTCCTGTGTTATTCGCACCTTAGTAAGGAAGATAGGGGGCGCCTTCAAGCTTTCTTAAATGGCCTTGAGGCTCATTATGGTTGTTATGCAATTTTCGGAAATCACGACTATGCGCAATACGTCTCGATTAATGATAAGGGAGAATATGATCTCTTGCCGGAAGAAGAAAATCGTTCGCTTATAAAACGAGGATTTGATCGATTATTAAAAACAGTGACTTTAGCTAAAAAAGTTACGCCGCAGGCTCGATCCGTTCAGACCAATGAGACATTAATAGCTCTTTTACAAAAAACTCCTTTCAAGATTCTTGACAATTCGCATCGGAAAATCAAAGTTAAGGAGAGTTATCTTAATATTTGCGGACTTGGAGAATATACTCTGGGGAAGATGGATCCAGAAAAAACTTTTCAGGGATATGACAAAGGCTTTCCCGGTCTGATTCTTTTACATAATCCGGATGGTCTGCCTTTACTTCAGGATTATCCTGGAGAAATTGTTCTATGTGGGCATACGCATGGTGGGCAAGTAAACCTTCCTTGGATGTGGAGAAAATTCACTCTGATGGAAAATGAGCGGTTTAAAAGGGGCCTCATTCATGATGAAGGTAGGTGTATATATGTGAATCGGGGGATTGGAAGCTGCTTTTCTTTTCGTTGGTTTGCGATCCCGGAGCTTCTGGTCTTGACCTTGGAGTAGGCTTAACGGATTCAAAAAAAACGCAAAGAGAGAGGGTACTAATTAATTTACCCCAGAGCCACAGAGAACGCAGAGGAAGCGCGGAGATTTTAAGATCACATAAAAGATGCTAAGAGCCTCGCTTCCTCTGCGTACTGTTTCGGCTTTGGGGATTTAGCAGAAAAAAATCAATAGCTACTGCATTATTATCGTCATAAGGCTTGGACTTATGACAAGGTTTTTTCTTTGCGCCCTTTGCGCTCTTTTGCTGTTTCTTTGCGTTAAAAAATTAATCTAGTACGACTGTTTCGTTAGGTTTGCATAAAGCTTTTGAAGCGTATTATTGACGCTTACGTATTCGCCAAATTACACATGTCAAACTAGAGAAAAATCCACAAAACCGAGTCTGTGTTCTGCGTAAAAATTGCCTACTATATTCTCTTTGAGTTTTTGTACCTTAAGAGTTCCTCTTGGAATTATGCTTCCACAACTACAAATCAAAGAGAAAGGAAATCTTCTTAGGCAAGTGGAAATAATGATTTAAATCATGAAGTTTCTCATCTTTCAATGTGATAGCGGCACCATCAAAGAGTGTAACAGCTGTCTCAGCTTCGCTGCTAAGAAGAGGCGCTTGGCTAATCGCAACGATCCAATCATATTTCCTTCGAAGATCCTCTAAAAGACTTTGGAACGCAGAGGATTCAAGTAGCTCATTGCAATAGGGTGTTGTCCCGCCAAAGTGAATTTGATCGAAAGTTTCCCCCTTAATAACCAATGGCTCTTTCGAGGTGCCTTCAAGATAGTCTAAAAGTCCTTTTTTTTCAGTTTTTAGATCAAGGTTATCTTCAGAGGAAATAGCCATAAGAAGAACTTTTAAATTTCGCTTGCTCAGTAGTGTGGCAAACGGAGGAGCATAATTAGGCCCGTGGTTTTCAAGCAGTAGCAAAGATTGCCCCTGCGCTGTTTGAAGGGGTTCTGTAGTGCACAGCTCTGCCATTAGACGGCGTAATGTCTCTAAACCCTCCGTAGAGCTATCTGATAGTGTTCCTGCTACATGCTTTCCAATTAAAGATAGATTGCTTGCTGTTGCATCTACACCATTATTAATCGAATGTATTACGGCAAATAATGTGACAGCTAAAGCTCCTAATAGAGCTCCTACAAGAGCGTAAATGAGCAGGGCTGGGGATTTTGGATGTAGTGGAGGTGTCGCAAAGTCAAAAGGGGCAGAAAGTGACATTTCTAGGTGATCTGCGATGTTTTTTGATTCGATTAAACTGCCTATGTGTTCCATGAGCGATCCATCAGTTTTTAGGTAAAGATTGATCAACTTTTCTGATGCCCATTGCTCTGGAAGTTTATCAAATTCTAGTTGAAGCGTTTGCTTTTGTTGATTGATTAAGGCCTGTTCATGTTTTAGGCTGGTTAACCTGGAAACAGCATAGTTAAGGACATACGTCTCTTGAATGGAAATTTTTTTTTGCAGGAGCTCATGTGTCGCCAATTGAATAGCATGCACTTTAGCTCGAAGCAGTTCAACGCGAAGTTTTAAAAGTTCGACAATCTGCTGTAAATGGAGGGTTAAAAAAGATCGTTGGACTTCTAAATCTTGACTCAATCTTTCAATTTCTCGGTGTGTTCGATTATCTTGGTCTTTGATAGTTAGAGAAAGAGTTCCTGCTTTTTTAACAATTTCACAACTAACCGGGTCTGTCAAAACAGTTGATAGGGAACTAAGCTCAAAGTTCGGTTGTTGAACCTTATCAATAATAAACTGATTTTGAATTGCACTAGCTTCGGTTTCCTGTAACTCTCGGCAATAAGATATATAAAGAGTGTTGGCAGTTTCGAGATCGATCCCTTGAAATTCCTTCATTGAAGCTTCTTGAGCTATTAAATGGAGATTAATGGGTTTTTCCGAGTCTTTCATTAAGCATACAAGAGAGTCACATTGCTGACGAAAGCGTCTGATTTCGGCTAATGTTTGATGGATTAAGGGGGAGTCGCTATCAGAAGAGTAATGCATCTGTAAATAGGATCCTTCGTCCAGTGCCTGTTGTATATGCTTAATTTCAAGATCGATGGTTAATAATCTTTTTTGTAAGTTCTGCTGGGTCGCTACTAAAAGATCGAGACTGCCTGCGTGGGCAGAAATTTGTTCACCATGATTATGCATCAAAGCTGCAAGCTGATCATCCATTGTCTGACGACGTTGTTTTAGATAGTCTACCTGGCTTGCAACGACTTCATGATGCTCGTATAAAAGGTGATCCCGGTAAGCTTTCATTATGGCATTAAGAAGCCTGCTTGAGCCTTCTCGTGAAGGGTAGTTTAGGGTCAGAGATATGAATGCTTTGTCTTTGTAATCAGACACTACCTTTAAGTTATTTTCTAGCTTTTCTGCAAGTTCGCGCAGGGGCTTTAGAGTCAGGACATAGTGCTTAGACTTGAGAGGGGTAGCCTGGGGTGCCACAAGCGTAAATTCAGCATTCCCTGTAGTGAAAGGTTTTCCTAACATCCCTTCAAAAGGGGTTTCATCAAAGAAGTTGCTGATTATGAAGGTGTCATTTGATGTGAAATATAAATCGAAGTAAAGAGGGATTTCGCCATTGTAGTTTACTTCAACAGCGCCAATTACAGGTTCAGGATCTTGAATTGCCGGGTATGGGCTCCTTCTTAAATAAGCTGCTTCAACAATGAGATTTTTTCTGACATAATTTAAGCGTTCAAATGCTTTCACAACCAGGTCGGGTAATATGGAATAGGGCTTGATCGTCGCTTGAAGGTTAAGGTTAACGATGGCTGCTTCCAAAATTTTTCTGGACTTCAACAGCACTACAGCTGAATTTTCCTGTTCTTCTCCAAACAAAAGTAATGCGGCACTTTTATTGGAACCCGTGCCGTTATTTTTAGGTTTTTCGTAGAAAGTAGCTTCAGAGGTGTAATTTAAAGGCCGCAAAAGAGTGAAAGATGCTGATAAGGCTGCACAAATTAAAGCACCTTTAACAATCGGTTTTTTCCATTTTTTTATAACGTGCTTAAAATCTGATAGCGAGAATAAGTAAGTCTCTTCGGTAGGTTTAGGATGGTCCATTGTCGTAGTATGCTCCTATTAGTTAATCAAATACCGAGTACATCCGATGTCCTGAATGGAAAAGTATGGACGTCGGAAGCAGCTGTTCAATAAATCGATTCCATTCAGTAATCGGCTTCGCAGAGACATATATGGTATCTCCGGGCATTATGAGGAGGCTGTCGTTTGGCAGATGAACAATATGTTCCCAAGAAAGATCATATATCTTTGGGCAAAGTAGGTTACCTCGAATCACTTGAATGTGCCGTTTATCTCCTGTGAACGGAATTCCTCCAACAGATACAAGCGCTTCACGCAAAGAGATGAACCCGTAGGGAAGCGCTATAGGCCCTTGTCGAAAAACTTCTCCCATGACCATGGCAAGCCCATCTTTAGGACTTGCGATAAAGATTTTATCCCCGCCGCGCATGACGATATTTTGACACATGTCCCCCTTGTTGATCAATTGATGTAGATCAATAGGCAACGGTCTTCCACATCTCATGACATAGCTCATGAATAGATTCGCATCAGGAGGTATGCGCGCAGTTGCAATTGTTTCATAAAGCCGTAATTTTCCATCAACGGGAATTGCAGCTGTTGTCACCATCCCAGTTAATTCGACTTTACTTTTCAGTCTGTCATGATATGTGATAAAAACTTCAATGTCGCTCATTTGACTGCGAAACTGTTGTTGCAATTTTACGCGGGCTTCTTCAAGGGTTAGCCCTCCGACAAAAACAGGAGGAATATCAGGTAAATTAACACTGCCTTCTTTGACGCGAAATCCTCCAACAGAATGATTAATAAATTGGATCGCTTCCATGAGGTCCCTTCGAGAAGGGTGGTAGATAACAATGTTTAATAGATCATCTTCAGCAATTGTGTCTTTGTACTCATCCATTGCACCACAAGGCATCTCTTCAATTTCAATGCCTTCCATTTCCAAGATGGCAAGCTTACCCTGCCTTATTTTATAGGAATCAATGACAAATTCATCTGCTCCCATTATAGGGTATTCGCAGAGGTTTGATGAAGAACACGCAGTGAGTATAGGGAAAAGTAATATGAACAGCCAAAACATGATAAATCCTTAAAAAACGAAGCTATGTGAGAAGTATAAAGCTTGAGAGTTTAGATTATAGCCAAAATCGAGTTAAAATGACAAAGGTGAAAAATCAAGCGCTTCGTAAGTTTTTAAAGATAGGAAGTTCCTGCAAAAATTAACGCAGAGCCACAGGGAGCGAAGAGGATGCTCAGAGATTTCTCTTTATAAAAAATGTCAGAGGGGGGTATCTTCCTCTACGATTCCTCGGGGCTCTGTGACTCTGCGAGGCTGTGAAAAAATTGGAAAGATGCTTCAGTTGGCTGAAAAGTTGCATCTGACGCACTTCTCTCCTCTGTCGTAGCTATGGCTACGACGTCGTCAAGAATTGCATCAGCTGCAACTTTC
>JACCRY010000042.1 GCA_013813265.1 Parachlamydiaceae bacterium | reverse complement strand
GAAAGTTGCAGCTGATGCAATTCTTGACGACGTCGTAGCCATAGCTACGACCGAGGAGAGAAGTGCGTCAGATGCAACTTTTCAGCCAACTGAAGCATCTTTCCAATTTTTTCACAGCCTCGCAGAGGTGCAGAAGGCTCTTTTTTTCCCTGTATCGACTTTGTAGATTTGTTCTCTAGCGGCGAATGCTATGGAGCCATAAGAGCAAGTCCTATGGCGATAATATGCAGTATGCTAGATTAATTTTTTTTTAACACAGAGGAGCAACAAAAGACGCAAAGTCACAAAGATAATTGTTAACGAAATTTGTTAAAGATAATAAAAGGGAAGATGCGCATTAGCCTCATAAAAATATATTTACCTTTGAACAACATCATTTTGAATGAGTGTATGAGAAAGAAAGGGATTTGTTCCTTTGTAAAAGCTTTATTCATTCTCTAATATTTTCTTTGTGACTTTGCGTCTTTTGTTGCTCCTTATAAAAACATGTTTTTTGCACTAAATATTTTTTTTTAAAACACAGAGGCACAAAGAACAGAGAGAGAGGCACAGGGGTACGAAAATATTTAAATTCTCTTCTGTTCTCTCTGTGTCCTCCGTGCCTCTGTGTTTCAAAAAATGACACTTACTTTCCCATAAGGGTCATAGGGGCATCTAGCAAATATCATTCACACTCAGCTCTTTACGCAAGCTACCAAAAATTAAGCAGTTTCCACCAAAGAGACCCTAGGCCAAGCCAGATAGCCAAAAATACACCACTCATAATTGCGCCCATTCGCCACCAATGCTTTAGACTCACATATTCAGAGCCAAAGAAAATTGGAGCACAACCTGTCCCATAATGTGTAAGACAAGCAAAAAGGCTACTAGAACATGCAAGAGAAAGCGCCATCAGATAAGGAGGAGTACCAAGAGCAATACCAACGGTAAAGAAAGCTGCAAACATCGATGTCACATGCGGGGTGTTGCTTGCAAAAAGATAGTGGCTATAAAAATAGGTTAAAATCAAGATTGGCCAAGCTGTCCACCAAGCCATACCGCCCATTAAATCCTGCATATGCGCACTCATCCACCCAATAAGGCCGAAATGATTGAGGTAATTAGCAATCATGACTAATGTAGAGAACCAGATGAGAGTATCCCACGCTTCATGTTCTTTTTTAATATCTTCCCACGTAAGCACACCTAGGATCAACAAAGAACTCACCCCGATAAAAGCCACTGTTGTCGAGTCTAGCCCAAAATAAGATTCCCCTATCCAAAGAACGATTAGGAAACTGAAAATCACTAAAGTGATCCATTCATATTTTGACATGGGCCCCATATTTTCAAGGTTTTGCAAAGCAGTTTCTCGAGCCTCAGGAGTTTCTTTAATTTCAGGAGGATGCAGCTTATAGACTATGTATGGGACGACAGCTAAACTTATAAGACCCGGAAGGGAGGCTGCGAGAGCCCATTGTCCCCAGCTTAACGGAAATCCATGCGTTTCTAAAATGGTAATGATAAGAGGATTTGCTGCCATAGCCGTTATAAACATTGCACTGGTAATGATGTTGCTATAGTAAGCAACAAGGACTAAAAAACTTCCGATTAATCTTTGTGAATGCCTTTCGGGAGTACTTCCGAAGCTAACAGCTAAGGCTCTTACAAGTGGAAAAATAATTCCACCACCACGGGCTGTACTACTAGGCATGGCGGGCGCTAGAAGAAGATCTGTAGCGCAAATACCATAACTGAGACCAAGAGTTTTTTTTCCTAACAAGGCCACAAAAAGGTAGGCTATCCGCATTCCAAGACCTGTTTTGATGACACTTCTCGAGATTAAAAAGGCAGCAACAATTAACCAAACGATTGGATGAGCAAAGCCATTAAAAGCCTCTTTGATTGATAATGTGTGTGTAAGAATTAAGACTGTGAGTGCCAAGAAAGAGACTCCTCCCATTGGAAGAGCTTTACCAATTAACGCAATGATTAAACCGATAAAAACAGCGAAAAGCTGCCAAGCTTGAGGGTTAACTCCATTTGGTAAAGGAATGAACCATATAATCAATCCGACGAAAACTGCAGCAAGCAATGGAACGATTTTTGCTCCGATGAAAACAACCTTGCTTTTTTCAATATGTGACATCGTTTAGTTTGTTTCCCTTGTTTCGTTTCATCGAAAATCTTTAAGGACTTTAGCAATTTGCCGATTGTCATCCCTTTCACGAATTGCTTGACGCTTGTCAAAGGTTTTTTTACCCTTCGCCAGGGCAATTTTAATTTTTGCTCGGCCTTCTTTTAAATAGATGGCTAGAGGAATAAGTGTGAGCCCTTTTTCTTGGGAAGCAACTTTTAACTGTGCGATTTCTCGCTTATGCAACAAAAGCTTACGCTCGCGTTTTTCTTCATGGTTATGAATATTACCAAATCGATATTGTGAGATGTTACAACCAACTAGAAAGGCTTCATCACTTATGACTTTGACGTAAGCATCTTGCAAATTGCCCCCATGATTACGCAAAGACTTGATTTCTGTCCCTTGCAAAACAATTCCTGCTTCAAATGTTTCTAGGATCTCATAGTCGTAGGAAGCGCGGCGATTGGCGACTAAATCTGAATTTTTTTTATTGCTCATATTGCTATTAAAGTTGAATTTTAGTGTAAAGGCGTAAAGGCAAGTATAAGGGAATAGAATTTATTCTTCAAACAAGAAGAGTAGAAGAAGAGCTAGATGAGATTTAGGCAATGTAATTTGTAGAAAAGTCATTTACCGCAGAGCAACAGAGAACGCAGAGATGAGCTGGTTATCGCGCACTAGACCGCCGGAGGGGTTTAAGATATTAGCCCCGCGTGAGACGATTGCATAAGTGACAATAAAATATTTTGAAAATCACCTTAACTATCTGATTTTCAGAAAGTTAAGGCCCTAAACTGGAAACTTGTCTTAAAAAAATAAATCGGGCTGACA
>JACCRY010000041.1 GCA_013813265.1 Parachlamydiaceae bacterium | reverse complement strand
GGAAACAATCGACTGGAGAGCCGTATGCGTTAATAGCGCCCGTGCGGTTCGGAGGGAGGGGTGGCAAGTGCCATTCCTACCCCTATAAGCACTAACCTGCTCACAATTAGCCTTCGAAGCTATTTTTTATAGCGGGAATTACTGCTACATTGCCGATAATTTTAGTAATTCAAAAATTACTCATAGAAGTTTTAAATTTCTTATCGACAAAATTAGAATTTTGAACCCTTGTGCATTCATTAAGTTTGTTCCAAAATTTACTCTAGAACCCTCAATTTTAAGCTGTGCAATCATTAAAAAGTTTTTTTGTGTTTCTGCAAAACTATTGAGTCAAGAACTTCAAATGATGAATGTTAAGCATAAATTTTCTTTTGATTCAAAAGTTGATGATTTGCTGATGAAAGATTGGGATCCTTCTAACATGGATGATCAGGGTTTATCTCAAAATTCCTTGATTGATGGCAGGATAGTCGAGCTGATGTCTGCATTTCAAGGATTAATAGCGAAGACGACTATCAATAGTACTACGCCTTTTAATACCCTAGAAAATGTCATCTCTATTTCCAGAAAAAGGAAAAATTGCTTTTCTGAAGCAAGTCTAAACGAATTTATTTCAATGCATAATCTTTGGAAAAACAGTGATCAGGAAATGAAGCCTGCATGGAGTAGTTTTAAAGTTGCAGAAATACAAGTTCAAGGAAAATTTCAATATGAAGGAGAAGCTTTGAACGAAGAAATGGATGCTTTTTTTGACTTATTTTACGGCACGGCGCTCTGCCAGAGGTGGCGACATTATATATTTCAAATTTTTCTGGCTTCACTGATCATTTCATTAACTATTCCAGAATTCTTCAAAAATTTAAAGATTCTGAAGAAGAAGTCTTGTCAATTTTTAAATCTTTCAAAATAGGCTATTTTTTGGATATAAAGTTTAATACAAAACCTATTTTTGAGATCTTAAAGGATTGTTTGTGTTATTTTTCCAACTTAAAACAACTGACTTTGATTCCCAAAAAAATGGATCTTGTGGATGATCTCGCTACAAATGCGAGCCATCAGATTGATCATGAAATGGCAATCCGCGATTTGGCAAATTTTGCTCGCACGAAAAATATTTTAATAGATGTTGATCTTTCTGAGCTCGAAACTCATTATCGAATGGAGGAAGTTTTTACAAATCATGTTTCAGAAGAGGAGAGAGAATTGGCTGAAATTACTTTAAAGGTCGCTTTGGAAGGTATTCAAAAAGCTGTTTCACAAAAATAAGATTTTAAAAAAAAGACTCTATTAGAGACTCAACTAACCATGACTTTTATGGAAACTTTAATAAGGTTGCAAAATGATTAATAATGGCATTAAAGAATGCGTAAAAGCGAACTGTACTTTTTTCGAAGAAAAAATAAAGCAGCAGGAGTTTATAGAGTCGTGGCTAGGACGTTTTATAATTTTACTAGGGGAGGATGGCCTAATTACAAATCTTGCACGGCCCATATTTCATTGTTTATCTTATTTTAAAAATGCTTCAGATGCCCTTAAAAGATGGCCCATTAAGATCTCTCTAAAAAGGCCAGAATCAATTTCGATTGAGGATTCCATAAAGGTTTTACGCTTTTCGATTCAGAAATCCAAAAAGGGCGAATTTGGTTCGATCATTTCTCAATTGACTTCGAAAATTATTGAGACGATGCCACACTATGAGAAAATGAAATCAGGGAAAATTTATAATTTTGAAATGTCCAAGCGGCTTTCTGATCTTGCATTAATTTCATTAAAAAACCGTGGTTGGATTTCCAATACAGTGTTAAGTCATTTAGTTAAGCATCCGGAGTTTCTGAATTGCTTATGCCGTTTTGATTTGGCTAGTTTGCTGATTGCTCAAATTGACGATGAAGCAAAAGATATGATCATGATAAAACTGCGTCATCTAGGCTTACCTCTCCATATTTCCATAAAAAAATTAGATGGAGTTATGACCCACATTAGGCATGTGTTAGAAGATCATTTTCCTCTAGCTTATGGTTTGGTAGAATCTGGAAAAGGTCGATTAGGCCCTTATTCTTCGAATGCAATCGTTTGGCTAGCAAACGGTGATGAAAAAATGTTGCTAGATTACATTGGGATGTTTTCCAGTAATCAGTCGAGCATTGAATTTATTAAAAAAGAGTGGAAAAACAACAAATATTCAAGTGAAAGATGGAATGCTCTATTTTGGTTTGCGGAAGCTCTTAAAAGAAAGGAAGCTCCTGAAGTTCCAAGATGGGTGACAGTACGAGTTTCGTCAGAGCCAAGTTTTTTTGGCGAGTCTGTAGGATTGTGGCTTGGTGGATTATATGGATATAGGCATCAATTAAAAAGGTTACGTTTTATAAATGATGAGAATAAAATTATGCCAGCTCTGTTGGACATTATTCAGCTTGATCAGGCGAAAAAGCGTCAATTTGAATTAAGTTGTCAGTATTTGAGGAATTCTCTGACACGCTCAATGATTTTAGGTGAATTTTCGCTTGAGAGATCGATCATGACTTGTTTATGCACTTCTCAAGCATTTAGTAGTAAATTCTTAGCTATTTTGGATACCAAAAATCACACTTTTTTTAAGGAGCTTCAAGACGAGGCTTTGGTTAAGGTACTAGCTGATAAACTAAGGGTTACAGGTGAATGCTACCCTAGTGATATCGTGCCAATTTTGGATAAGGATTGTACTATTTCGGGTGCTTTTAAGACTATCCCTGCTGATATTTTAACACAAATTTGGAATTGGCTCTCTCCTGATAATGCAGGGCGTCTTTCAACTACATGCAGGCGTTTATTTCATTTTATTGCAGGACCTCAAGGTTCGCCTATATGGAAAGCCCAGGGATTGGGATCTATTGGGGCCGTTCGCACAATGTATGGTCTTATGAAGATAATTGATCATAACTGGACTGAATCGGAAAGAAATGATCCAGTTAAGCAGCAGGGATTTCAAGTTTTTTTGTCAACTCTTGCAGCCGCTTGGCCCGAAATGTCTTATTTATCCAAAGGTATGATCAATGAGTGTAAAGACCCCGGAGGCCAAGGGACAAGAGAGAGGACTCAGTTTTGACTTTGTGGATTTAGTAGAATCACATGAACCAAGATAGCAATGTACTACAGTTGATTTTTTAACACAAAGAAGCGGCAAAAGACACAAAGACACAAAGAAAATGTTAGATACATGAATAAGTAAAGTGGATCCCATTATCTAGACAAAAATTTCAATTCACTTTGCGCATAATGCCTTTCTTACCTTTAACAAATTTTGTTCAATAATCTTTGTGCCTTTGTGTCTTTTGCTGCTTCTCTGTGTTAAAAAAATCCATTGCCACTGCATTATTATCGTCATAGGTCATGGGCTTATGACAAGGCTATAATAGCATTCGCATTTGCCCATAACAATGGCAAACCTAGAGAAAAATCCACAAAGTCGAATCAGTGGTCTCTATTGAACTGATAAATTCTCAAGTTTAAAAGCAGACTTTCTTCTCTCATAACAAAAGATTGTTAATGTTGTTACGATCACAATGCCTGCAATCGCAATGACAATTGGATAGATTGTCGCATTGTAAAACATTGAGACGACTCCAATCACGATAGATGTAACAAATAGGCGCATACTGGTAATTAGGCTAGCTGTAATTCCTTTAATATCAGGGAAAATCTCCATTGCTTCAGGAAAGTAAAGGCCAAATGTCCAATTGCATCCAAATGTATAAAGCATCATGGCAAATGTTAGTAAATAGGGATGAGTCGGCAGCGTCAATGCAGTGATGACCAATCCAATTCCGCCAGCTACAATGAGTGCAGTTCCTAGCATCTTCACCTTTGGAATTCCCCAACGTGCAATGATGGAATTTGTCATTTGATTTGCTACTAACCAAGCTCCTAGCAACGCTGCTTGGAAAAAAGGCAATATTGATTTCGAGATTTCAAATTCGATGGCAAATAATACTGAAATCCAAGAAAGGAATGCAAGGTATCCAGAAAAAAGTAGGCTGGTAATCATGGTCGTTTGCCAAAAGGGAACACTGCTAAGAACCGTCTTGAAGTCTTGCATAACCTTTTTGAGATTGAGTGGCGCTAGTTTCTTCTTGTCTAATGTTTCTTCAAAAAAGAATAGGCAAATTAAAAGGCTGAGTAAAACACAAATTGCAATTGCAACGAAATTTGAACGGAAGCCGTACATATAGTTTAAATAGCCACCAATCATTGGAGCTGCCGCCATAATGAAGGGGATGATACCGTTTAGTTTGTTCATGGCTGCAATTGCCTTCTTTTCTTGGAATACATCAAAAATGATGGCGGTCCCCAACGTGAAGCATCCACCACTTCCAAGTCCCTGAAGAATTCTTCCAAATAACATCCAATTAAAGCTCATCGCAAAAATCGTGATGAGACTTCCCAAAAGAAATAGGGTAAGAGCTGCCATCAAAGGTTTCTTTCGCCCAATAGCATCGGAAAGCGGGCCATAAATCGGGCCGGACAAGCAAATGCCAACAAAATTCCATGTGAGAAGGCTTTGGATGACTGTTTCTGAGATGGAAAAGTAGGCCATCATGTCTGCAAATGCAGGCAAGTAAATATCTGTTTCAATGCATGCAGCAATAAAAATAATTGTAACGAGTATTAGGTATTTTGAGTCTTTGCTGAACACTGGAATTCCTTAGGTTTTATTGTAGTATACATTGTTTTGTTTTAGGTGAGCTTGCTTTAAGGTTTACCGCAGAGCCGCGGAGTACACTCAGAGAGCGGCAAAGCAGCGGCTAGGCTTGCTAAGAGGCTAAATATTCTGTTGTTCTCTGCGCGTCCTCTGCGTACTCCGCGGCTCTGCGAGGCTGTGAAAAAATTGGAAAGATGCTTCAGTTGGCTGAAAAGTTGCATCTGACGCACTTCTCTTCTCGGTCGTAGCTATAGCTACGACGTCGTCAAGAATTACATCAGCTGCAACTTTC
>JACCRY010000040.1 GCA_013813265.1 Parachlamydiaceae bacterium | reverse complement strand
TGAAAAGTTGCATCTGACGCACTTCTCTTCTCGGTCGTAGCTATAGCTACGACGTCGTCAAGAATTACATCAGCTGCAACTTTCGCCTTACTGCTGCATTATTTCGAATTTTTTCACAGCCTCTGCGGGGCGGCATAGGGGCAAAACGACAATATACCGACACGCTTAGGAAGCTGGTGCCGACCCTCTGGGGCTCTGAAGGTTGTATGTTGCATTTCCAGGGGTTCGCTTATCGCTCACCCCTGGCTTACATATAAAGGCCCACTGCGCCTATCCTGTCTAGGAATTTATCCTTCCCATTCTGACAATAGATACGTAACACTTAAATTTGGTCAGATATCTGCTATAATCGTTAGAAAGTGGCTGGTTTCCAATGTGTGTTGTAAGATGAATTGTGAACGATATGATTCCAGTAACCTATAGCTCTATCTTCAAATTCAAATTTTGAGTTAGAGTCATTAAATTCTTTTTTTAGTTGATCGCGCAGTTCAGAATGTGTGCTCAGATATTTTTCTACCCTTCCATTGCTATAACAAGTATGATCTGCTGAATTTTCAAAAATTTTTAATCCCTCTTCAAATTTCTGGCTTTTCACTTTCTCGTCTGTTTCTTTTAATGCTTTTAGCATTAAGTCTTTTCCAGTTGTATATTCCCATTTAATAGCCTCTATCGTATTTTCCCTATTATCAACAAATATGTTAAAGCATTGAGCTGCTTTCGAATAATATTTAAGTTGCGCAGAAAAATTGTCAGATGTTTTGGCAAAAGCTAATTCGCGTTCTGCGATTTCATTTGTGTGATAGGCATTTGCTCCCAATGCAGTAGCACATCCACCGGTAATTCCTCCGGACATTGCTAGTGCGCTTAAAAGAATTGCGCCTACACCGAGCGCTACGCCTGAAGATAACCATGTGGCAAAAACTGCAATACCCACAATTGCGATAGCAAAAAGAGCTACTGATGTAATGATCAGGGCTTTAGACCCTAATGAATAACTGTAATCTGGCCCATCGCCATTTTCCCGGGGGACGTTTGTCTGAATAGGACTGATTGTATTTGTTGTAGCATCCATATATATCCTTTGTTATTTTTTTTTGTTCTTAAAGTAATTGCAATCAATCATTTTAATTGTTTCTTTAGTTTTATATTCTCTTGTAGATGGTGAAGATAACATATTTGCTAGATTAAATAAATAAAAATATTAAGAATTAATAGTGAAAAGATAATATTTTATAATTTCAATTTAATATATTTTAATAACCAAAGCATATTCACTTATTTTTCCCATTAAGCTGAATAATTTATGACTCATTTTTTAACTGTTACAGCATTATCGAAGCTCAGCTTAAAGATTAGGTTTAGCCCTAAACCTCCAGTCAAAGGGGGACTAAGGGACAAAAGGGAAGGACAAAATAACCAAATTATTATTATTTAGCTTAAGATGCCCACACACAGGCCTTGGTGTCAGGCCTGACATTCTGACATTTGCTACAAATGCCTTCTAAAGCAATGCTAGAAGCAAATATCAGAATATCAGGCCAGACACCAATGGCATTTCGCCCTTACACTAAACTCTGTCCTTCCATCCTGCCTCATCCTGTTCCATCCGTGCCTTATTCTGAAAATAAATTCTGTAAACTTACGCAATTGTTTCGCCAGGGGAGGCAGAATGAATGATCACTTTATGAATGTGTTTTTAAAATTTAGGTTTGACTGCAACATCATTTACGGTAACTTGAATTTTAAGCATATGGAGCAAGATGAATAAGGAACCACTAGGTTTATACATTTTTAGGTTGATAGCTGTTTTTGGAATGCTCGTATTCATGTGGATGCTTTATTGGTCTTCAGCGCTTCTAGAGCAAGATATGAAGGAAGTTGATGAAAAGCTTGAAAAGCTAAATTTACAGGTTGCTGATCTTAAAAATACAATCCTTTCAAATCCTAACATAGAAAGGGCGCAAGTTCAAAAACAGCGCACATCTACTTCAGAGCCTTTAAAACAAAGACCACACATCGATGTAAATTTGCCCAATCTTTTGGTAGAAGATCCATTTTATCCAGTCACTTTGCCCAAATTACTAGGAAATAACTTTAAGCCTCACGGAACGATAAAATCTGCACTCATTGCTAAACCCGAAAATTTGCATCCTTTTAGCCAATGGGCAGATGTGATGGGGTGGATTGGAATGTGTAGCGTATCGGTAGCAAGTCAGAAATTTGGATATTATGAAACGATGTCACCAGAAATGGCTATTAAAATAGAAGAACGAGAAAATAAGAAAACGGAGCTTCCTGAATACTGGATACATCTTCGAGACGATGTTTTTTATGAACCTCTGAGAAATGATTATTTTTCCGAAGATATTAAATTAAATGCGCATTTTTTTCAAAAACATCAGGTCACAGCACACGATTTCAAGCTTTATTACGATGCGATTATGAATCCCAATGTTCAAGAGGATAGCGCGGTAACCTTGAGAAGCTATTTATCTGATCTTGAAGAATTGAGAGTCGTTGATGATTTTACATTTGTTGTACGTTGGAAAGTTGAACCTTTTGCAGAGCCTTCTGGAAAAATTGTGAAAAGACCTAAATATATTGCAAAACTGCTTACAGGTCAGCTTAAGCCTCTAGCCTCTTTTGTTTATAAATATTTTCCCGATGGGACTAAAATTGTCGAAAATGATTCTGCTGAAGATGTTTATCGAACAAATTCAATCTGGGCGCAAAATTTTTCTCAACATTTTGCAAAAAATATCATTGTCAGTTGCGGTCCATGGGTTTTTGACGGCATGAGTGATCGTCAAATACAGTTTATTCGTAATCCTCATTTTTTCAATCCATTTGCAGCCTTGACAGAAATCCAAGTCTCTGAATTTAAACAGTCCACAGAAGGAATCTGGCAAGATTTTCAAAGTAATAATTTGGACAGTTACGTCATTCAGCCGGATCAATTGATAGAGTATGATAAGTTTTTAAAATCGGACCGATATAAACAACAACTGGAAAAAGGTGAGGGAATTGAGCGCTTAGATTATGTGTCAAGACGTTATGTGCACATCCAATGGAACCAAGCTAAACCGTTTTTTAAAAGTAAAAAAGTTCGGCAGGCATTGACCATGTCAATAGACCGTAAAAGAATCATCAAACAAAATCTTGATGGCATGGGACTTGAGATTAATGGGCCTTTTTTTCGATATTCTAAAGCTTATGATGACTCAATTAAGCCGTGGCCATTTGATCCGCATTTGGCACGCACATTTCTAGGAGAAGAGGGCTGGTATGACAGCGATGGCGATGGAATTATTGATAAAGAAATTGATGGAAAACGGGTTCCATTCAGTTTTTCCCTGACTTATTATGTAAAGAATGTTGCGGGAAAAGCCATTTGTGAATATATAGCCATAGCCTTAAAAGAAGTAGGGATCGATTGTCAGCTCAATGGAATTGACATAGCAGACTTATCAGCTGCTTTTGAAGACAAAAGTTTTGAAGCCTTGTTCTTCATTTGGGGGCTTGGTAGTCCACCGGAAGATCCTCAACAACTTTGGTTATCGACTCTTAGTAAGGTTAAGGGTTCTTCTAATTCAATTGGCTTTGAGAATGCTCAAGCGGATGAAATTATCCT
Organism: Parachlamydiaceae bacterium; assembly: GCA_013813265.1. GTDB lineage: Bacteria > Chlamydiota > Chlamydiia > Chlamydiales > Parachlamydiaceae > JACCRY01. The sequence goes on along the minus strand of JACCRY010000040.1, from coordinate 6,024 downwards.
AAAGCTTAAAATGGAATATGATGAAAAAGAGAGAATAAAGCTATACCATCAGTTTGACAAAATTATTCATGACGAAGCTCCTTATACGTTTCTGTTTACCCCTAAAACATCGCTTCTATATCGGCAATATATAGAGAACGTCTTTATTCCAGCTGACAGAGAAGATATTCTTCCCGGAGCAGATGTTCAAGAACCTGACAGCAGTATTTGGGCTATTTCGAGGACAGATGTTTAATTATCTGATCAGACGCTTGATCTTATTGCCAATCACTATGTTTTTAATCATTTTGATCAATTTTATCATCATTAACTTAGCTCCTGGGGATCCAACGACTGTAACCGAGGTCTCTCAAGATGGTGGAGCTTCTAGAAGGGAGGACCGATCCATTGCTTTTTCAAGCGATAACCGCTATTTGCAATTTCGGGAGTATTATGGCCTTACATTACCGATTCTTTTCAATACCTGGCCTTGGATTTCGGAAGAAAAAATCCATAAAGATTTATGGAAGTTAAATTCACGTAAAAGTGACATCGATTCGAAAGAAGAAATGAATTTTAAAGAGTATGACAGGCTTCGTATTTTGTTTGGTGATCAAGCTCGTTTTATCATGAAAGACTTGCTGAATATCATTGTAGATCCAAATGAGTCACTCGTAATCAGAAGTTTAGCAGTAAAATTTTTTATTCGCGGAGGAACGCGTCAAGCCTATTTGGGAGCTGGTTTATCTCCAGATAAAAAACAATATAACGAAAAAATTGGAAAAGATAATGATGCTTTGAGCCGTTTAGGGATTTTACCAACTGATAGTAAAGAGCAAGCCCTGGAAAAAACAACATCGTTGAAGAATTGGTTCGAAGAAAACAAAGTTTTTTACAATTTTCAACCAACAGTCAAGGAAAAGATTTCACTTTTTTTCTTTGAAACCAGATTTTTTAAGTATATGAGCCGCGTGCTTACCTTAGATTTTGGAACAATGCGCAACGATCCAAACAAAACTGTGATTTCAGAAGTGACGAAACGTTTTAAATATTCGCTTACCCTTTCTTTAATCCCGATGATTCTTACCTTTTTTTTATGTCAAATATTCGGGTTTTTGATGGCTTTTAAGCATAATCGTCCAATAGATATTACGTTAAACATTATATTTCTGATTCTTTTTGCCATCCCTGTTTTTGTCGTTGCTCCTTTCTTGATCGAAAAAGTAGCATTAGGCGGCCATTTTCCATTCACGAACATTCCGATACCCTATACTGGCTTTACAAGTCCGGATGCGATTTACAATAATCAAACTTCGTATGAACGCCTCCTCGATGTCGCCAAACATATTTTTTTACCGATTGTTGCGATTATGTATGGAAGTTTGGCTGCGACAGCGCGGCTTTCAAGAACTGCGGTTTTGGAAGTCATGCGGCAGGATTATGTGCGTACAGCTTGGGCTAAGGGTGCCTCTCCTTTTTCAGTTTTAATTAAACACATTGGGCGAAACGCGTCTATTACGATTGTCACCTCCTTGGCCGGATCGTTTGGAGTTATATTAGGTGGTTCTTTAATTGTAGAAACGTTATTTGAGATCAATGGATTTGGTAAGTTTTTCTACGATGCGATCTTAAATCGGGACTATAATGTCATTATGTTTTCTGCAATAGCTGGATCCTTTTTATCACTTCTTGGATATTTGGTAGCGGATATTGCCTATACGCTTTTAGATCCTCGTTTAACATTGGACTAGCCATGAACAAAACATATGCCCAGGTTGTTTTTGAGAATTTTAGGAAGCATCGACTCGGCTTTGCTTCTTTATTTGTGATCCTCATTTTTTGTTTTATTGGAATATATGCTCCACTCCTAGCCTCCAGCAAGCCTTTGGTCGTTAATTATGATGGAATTTGGTATTTCCCTCTCTTTCGCTATCTTTTTTTCACAGGGTTTTATACCAAGCCGCTGGATATATTTTTCAATCTTTTCATGTTTACAGTGCCTTTACTCATCTTAATTTATTTTATTGTGATGCCAAAAAAAATCCGTTCAGTCTTGATGGGGAGTGTACTAATCCTTCAACTGATTTTATTTACGTGGATTATTACCTCTAGGTCCATGGATCCAGCACAAGATCCAAAACTTAATTATATGAGAATGGAAGCATCGAAAAATCAAAAGGGGATCCATAGTTTTGAATTTGATTTAAAGTACATGACGCCGTACAAAAAGCTAAATCTGCTCCTAAACTACTTGCAGCTTAAAGATCAAAATGAGCGCTTAAGCGATATAAGTGAAGAATACAAGCTAAAAGCCATACATAGTCTCGTGGAAATGGCAGCAAGAGATGAACGTGCCCTCCTTCTGAGTCAAGGTGTTTTATTACAAGATCTACCAAATATTGAAGAGTTAAAAAAACAAGGCTGGCGTAAGATTTCGGCAGACGAATTAAAGGCCAAGACTCAGATTCCGACATTATGGAATATAAACTTGGAAAATCAGCATCAACAGATTATTCGCTTAAAAGAAGAACTGACACAAAATCCAAAAAATTTAATTACTCAAGCTTCTTTAAAATATATCGAAGACAAAGATAAATGGTTAACAGGTGAAAGTGCTAAAATAAGGTTTCGCGTGATGCCCTTGGTTCGCGATTTTCATTTTGAAGAGGATGCGGGTGGGGAACAGAGTTTAAATCAGTACTTGCCTTGGTGGGAACTTAGTCGCACAAATCGTAAAGATCTGGTCGCTGCCTTGATTTTTGGCGTGCGTGTTTCTTTGGTTGTCGGGATATTAGCAGTGGGCCTGTCGTTGATCATTTCTGTGCCAATTGGAGCTTTTGCCGGCTACTATGGAGGAACCTTTGATATTATCGTAAGTCGTTTGTTAGAGGTTTTAGAGGCCATGCCTACATTTTTCATGTTGCTGATGATTATTGCGATCACCCAAAGTAAATCAATTTTTTTGGTGATTGCGATGATCGGGTTATTTGGCTGGACAGGCTTTAGCCGTTACATTCGAGGAGAATTTTTCAAACAACGCAATTTGCCCTATGTAGAAAGTTGCCATGCTCTAGGATTTAGCGACGCCCATATTATGTTTTCTCAGATTCTACCAAATGCCATTCCGCCTTTACTCACACTGTTGCCATTTGCAATGATGGGTGCGATTACAAGCGAAGCAGGCCTTTCTTTCTTAGGGTTAGGTGAGGAGGGGTCAGCTTCTTGGGGAGTCTTAATGGATGAAGGAAGATCTGCATTCCCGGCGGAAAGCTATCTATTATGGCCACCAGCTATTTTGCTAACTATATTGTTGGTTGCGATTGCCCTGGTGGGCGACGGTTTAAGAGATGCCATCGACCCTAAAATGCGGTAAAGTGAAGTGTATGGAGGTTAAACATTGTCAGGCAAAGGATGCCGTCCTTACAGGACTCTACTATCTTGCTGTGCTAACCCAGGTCGTAGTCGCGAGCTTTAGCGAGACACGGAGGCCAGGGCTAGAACAGCACGATAGTGGAGTCCTGTAGAGGCTGGCAGGGGTGCCTGAGTTCCTTTGACATAATGTATATGAACAGAATTAAGCTTTATATTTAGGAAACTATGCAAGAAGAGCAAATTCTCACGGTCAATCGTTTGAACGTAAAACTTGAAATCGAACAAAAAAGTTATTCGGTTGTGGAAGATGTATCCTTTGCATTAATAAAAGGTAAAACTTTAGCAATTGTGGGTGAATCGGGCTGCGGTAAAACAATGACAGCCTTATCGATCATGCGTCTTTTATCAAACCCACCCGTTCTTCCTGCTATAGGTGAAGTACTTTATAAAGGTCAAAACTTGCTGACAATCTCAGAAAAAGAGATGCGAAAAATTAGAGGCGGAAGAATCGCGATGATTTTTCAAGATCCCTCAAGTGCATTAAATCCTGTGTATCGCATTGGCGATCAGTTACTTGAGTCTGTTGCACTACATCGAGGCCTTTATGGAGATGAAGCAATTAGCTGCGTGATCGAAGCCCTTAGGGAGGTGCATATTGCATCACCTGAAGAACGTCTTATGGACTATCCGCATCAAATGTCTGGAGGCATGAAACAGCGTATCATGATTGCCATGGCGTTGATAGGAGAGCCTGATATTCTAATCGCCGATGAACCTACAACGGCTCTTGATGTGACAATTCAGCTACAAGTGTTAGATTTAATACGACATTTGCAACAAAAAAACCGTATGGCAGTTTTATTGATCACGCATGATATGGGAGTTGTTGCTGAAATGGCGGATGAGGTCGTTGTCATGTACGCCGCTACTCAAGTTGAATCAGGGACCGTCACTCAAATTTTTGACCATATGGCCCATCCCTATACCGTCGGTCTTTTTCACTCCCGTCCTTCTGGAGTGAGTGAGAGGGGAGACTTGCATGCAATTAAGGGATCAGTCCCTTCCATCAAAAATTACCCGACTGGTTGTAGATTTCATCCACGTTGTCCTTTTGTTATGGAAAAATGCAAAAATCAGGCAATACCGAATTTTGTTATAGAGAGAGTTGTAAAATTACCATCATCTCTGGGGAAACAGTCTGGAAAAGATGGCAGAGCTTTCGACGATTCAATGGCAAAAGCCATTGATGAGGAGAAAGATGTGCCAGATTTGCCGGAATGTGATGCCAGAGGAACCGGTAGTTTTACAATTCCCTCTACAAATGGGGAGCTCTCCCATAAAGCTAAATGTTTGCTTTACGATGGACAACAAGATGCACCCAAATTTACTTGATATCACAAATTTACACGTCTATTTCCCCATCTATGCCGGAATATTGCGCCGTGAAGTAGCTGTAGTAAAAGCCATAAGAGGCATCGATATGACTTTGGGCCATGGAGAAGTCTTAGGGGTTGTTGGTGAATCAGGTTGTGGAAAAAGTACGATTGGCAGAGCTGCAATCCACTTGGTGGAGGCAACAGAAGGAATTGTGAAATTTTTAGGTAAAGATTTAAAATCATTGAATAAAAGAGAACTTTTGGAATTTAGGCGAGAGGCCCAGATCGTCTTTCAAGACCCACTTTCTTCATTGAATCCGCGAAAAAGCATTGGTACAGCAATAGGGGAGTCACTTTTATATCGTGGTCTTGTCACAACAGTCGAAGAGCAACAAAATCGAGTTGCAGAAGTTTTAAAGAGAGTTGGTCTTTCTCCTGACATTATGGACCGGTATCCACATCAGTTTTCCGGAGGTCAGCAACAGCGCATTTGTATCGGTCGCGCAATTGCATTAAATCCAAAGATGATCATATGTGACGAAGTTGTTTCTGCACTAGATGTATCGGTTCAGGCTCAAATCTTGAATTTGCTTTACGACTTAAAAATGACACTGGGTTTAAGCTATCTCTTTATTTCGCATGATCTTTCAATTATTCATCATCTGTCTGATCGTGTAGTGGTCATTTACCTTGGGAAAGTCATGGAAACAGCGACAACAAAAGAGCTTTTTGAAAATCCAAAACATCCTTATACGCAAGCCCTTCTTTCCGCAACCCCTAAGTCTCATCCAAAAGAAATTAAAGAACGCATTCTTTTAAAAGGGCAGATTCCTTCTGCGATAAATCCTCCCTCTGGATGCCCGTTCCGTACTAGATGTCCTTATGCACAGCCCATTTGTGCTGAAACTCCCCCCCACAAAATCATTAAGGATTGTGTCACCGGTAAAGAGGATCATCATTATCATTGTATTCTGGATTAGTCGAAAATAAGTTGAAATGTCTTTGATATGATTAACATTTACAGGGCGTGAATCTAATAAACTCTCTAACTCTGGTTTCCATTTCAGGGCTACATTAGGGGTCAAAATACCTATCTTTCAGAGATTTGACCAAAAAGTCTATTTTTAAAGTGGAAATTTCAAAAGTCCAATCAGTGCAGTCTGCTGCGTCCTCGCAGAGGCTGTGAAAAAATTCGAAATAATGCAGCAGTTAGGCGAAAGTTGCAGCTGATGTAATTCTTGACGACGTCGTAGCTATAGCTACGACCGAGAAGAGAAGTGCGTCAGATGCAACTTTT
>JACCRY010000028.1 GCA_013813265.1 Parachlamydiaceae bacterium | reverse complement strand
AAAAGTTGCATCTGACGCACTTCTCTCCTCGGTCGTAGCTATGGCTACGACGTCGTCAAGAATTGCATCAGCTGCAACTTTCGCCTAACTGCTGCATTATTTCGAATTTTTTCACAGCCTCTGCGAGGCGCAGCAGACCACATTGCAGAAGGTAGTGGATCTCAAAGCTTTGACTGCCTAAATGAACCTACAAAGCCGCAAATTTCCCATCTTGAAAGTCATACATTAGAGGCTGTCCCGTGGCGATCTCAAGGTGAATCACTTCATCTTTGCTCAGATTTTCAATAAACATGACAATTGCACGCATCGAGTTCCCATGGGCTGAAATAAAAACATTCTTACCTTCTTGCAGTATTGGTAAAATTCTTTCCTTAAAATAGGGAAGCGTGCGTTCAGCTGTCATGGCTAAACTTTCCCCCCCCGGCGGCGCAGTATCGAAACTTCGGCGCCAAAGTTTCACTTGAGCAGCTCCATATTTTTCAATCGTTTCTTGTTTATTCAACCCTTGCAACTCACCGTACATACGCTCATTCAATTCCCACGCAACATATGTTGGAATTGTTTGACTTTGTGCTTTAGGATTAAAAATAGTTGACCACTCTTGAACTTTACCCTCACCCGGATGAATGACATTAGGAACTTTTCCCGAGGAATGTTTGGACATTGCAAGCATTGTAGTCGTTTGAGCTCGAATCAGGCTTGACATGAAAATAACATCAATAGGCACGTCTTTTATAAGGTCTCCACCTTGTAATGCTTCTTTAATACCTAATTCAGAAAGAGATACATCGACCCATCCGGTGAAAAGATTTAAAAGATTCCACTGTGACTGACCGTGCCGCATCATGATAAGTTTCGCCATAAGATCTCTCCATAATTTGGGACAAACCTCTTGCAAGTATTGTCAATTGATCGCATCATAACGTATAAGAACTCCTATGTAAAGATCATCAGCATGAACGAAGAAGAAGATATAAAACCTCAAAAAGATTCTGAGCCTAGTTTTGAAAGCTTAGGTGAGAAATTGCAGGAATTTGCGCGCCCGCTTTACATGAGAGTTATTTTATCTATTATCGTAACCTCACTTTTTCTTTGGGCTTTCACTTCGTTTTTTTCTTCATCTCCCCCTATTCTTCAAAAGCACTATACTATCGCGATGGACCCCTCATGGTACCCGCTCCAGTCTCAAATAAAACAAAGAAATATGACAGCCTTCTGTGAAACCCTTTTGAAAGAAATTATTGATGGAACAGAGATTCATGTTGACATAACTCAAGTACCTCCAGATCGACTTTTTTCCGACCTAAATGCAGCAAAGTATGATGGTGTGATCTCCCTTTTACTCCCATCCCCCTCTCTGACTGCAGGTTATTCATATCTTTTCTCTTCTCCAATTTATCGAGTAGGCCCTGTCTTAGTAATTAATGCTTCAGAGTCCATCAAACCTTTAGAACAAATGTCAGGAAGCCTTATTGCACTTGTCGGAGACGCGCGCTTGTCAACTGACATTGAAAATTACCCAACAGTTATTTTTACAGGTTACGATAATCTTGCACGAGCTTTTGCAGATTTGAACAACCGAAAAATTGATGGTTTAATAACCGATTCAATACGCGCCAAAAATTTCGTATCCGGTTTTTATACCAATAAATTTCATGTAGCCGATTTTCTCAAAGACGATGAGGGCATTCGCCTTATTTTGCATGACAACAAAACGGCAGAGTTTTTCATAGATTTTTTTAACAAAAAATTAGAGGAACTTCGAGCTAATGGCTCTTATGTTCAACTCCTGGAAATGTGGAAGATTCCTCCAGAATAACCGTTAAACTCATGTTCTTTAATATGACAGTATGGTATCATAAAATGATTATGAGGAGCCTTTGTTATGAATAAGAAAGTAAGAACAGGATTAGGGCAAGACAGTCATCGTTTTTTGCCTCCAGGGTCTTCTAAACCTTGTATTTTAGCAGGCATTATTTTTGATGACGCTCCTGGCTTTATGGCCAATTCAGATGGAGATATCGTTTTTCACGCAATCTGCAATGCAATCACATCTGTAACAGGAGTCATGATCCTTGGTGATATCGCCGACAGCCTTTGCCTACATGAAGGCATCACGGACAGCGAAGTTTACCTAAGAGAAGCCCTTAAAACGCTTGGCAAACAAGAAATTTCCCATGTAGCTGTCTCAATCGAAGCAAAAAAACCAAAATTTGCAACTCATTTTCTCAAGATGCGTGAAAATGTTGCCAGAGTCATGGGCCTTTCGATTTCTCAAGTGGGCATAACTGCAACCTCCGGCGAAGGCTTAACTGACTTTGGATGCGGCGATGGAGCCCAATGCTTTGCTGTAATCACGACAGAAGAGAACATCTAAGTGAATTTATTGCCTTCGTCTGTACTTTGGCGACAAATTCTCAAAACAAATTTAACTCACTGGGAAAGATTAGCAGATTTTTTAGAACTTTCCTCAGAGCAACGCGTGCGAATAGATCCAAACGCAAATTTTAAATTAAATATTCCATTAAGGCTTGCTAAAAAGATTAAAAAAGGCGATCTTAATGATCCTTTGCTCAATCAATTTTTGCCGAAACTGCAAGAAAAGGAATCTCGCTTAGCTTTTGTCGATGATCCTACCGGCGATACTTTTTGCCAAAGGACCCCTAAACTACTTCATAAATACCATGGCAGAGCCTTACTCGTATGCACAAGTGCTTGTGCAATGCATTGCCGTTACTGCTTTAGGCAGAATTATCCATATGAAATATCCGGGCACACTTTTCACGCAGAAATTGATGAAATCGCTTCAGACCCCACTTTAAGTGAAATCATTTTAAGTGGAGGTGACCCTTTATCACTTTCTGATAAAACCTTAAAAAATCTTTTTGACAGACTTTCTGAGATCAAGCACATTCGCCGCATACGCATACACACGCGTTTTCCTATTGGTATTCCCGAAAGGATCGATGCAAATTTTCTAAAACTACTTGAAGGTGTTAACAAACAGATTTGGTTTGTTATACACTCAAATCACCCAACAGAATTTGACTCGGATATTTGGGACGCATTAACCAAAATTCGAAAATTAGGAATTCCTATCCTAAACCAGTCCGTTTTACTTCAAAATGTCAATGATGACATTGAAACTTTAAAATCACTGTGCCAACAGCTTGTCGATCACGGCATTTCCCCCTATTATCTCCATCAGCTGGACCGTGTTAAGGGCACTAGCCATTTTGAAGTACCTGAAGAAAAAGGCCGTTTGCTAATAGGAGAACTTAGAAAGCAACTTTCTGGCTATGCCATCCCACTTTATGTCCGTGAGATCTCGGGGGAGCTCAGTAAAACTCCGCTGTAGCTCACTTTAAAACACCAAGTCATTCTAATACCTACTACAAGCGACAAATTTTTAGATGCTGTTTATGTAGCTTGCTGCGAGGCTGTGAAAAATTTGGAAAGATGCTTCAGTTGGCTGAAAAGTTGCATCTGACGCACTTCTCTCCTCGGTCGTAGCTATAGCTACGACGTCGTCAAGAATTGCATCAGCTGCAACTTTCGCCTAACTGCTGCATTATTTCGAATTTTTTCACAGCCTCT
>JACCRY010000219.1 GCA_013813265.1 Parachlamydiaceae bacterium | reverse complement strand
ACAAGCCGCTTAGAGAATCCTTTAAATCCAGATAATCATTTTTTTAAGAAACCGGCCTAAAAGTGGGCAGGCTCGTGATCGTCTTCTGTTACCTAATTTTGGTCATTTCTGAACCATGCCAAAATTTTAGCAAAAAATGGTCGGAATGAAGCAAATGAAATGGCACTTAAAACTGTTGAATTAATAGATAGAGTTAAAGGCTATCGAAAATGTAATATTTATTAAACCTTTCTGAAGCACTTTTTCCTGTTAACAAAATTTTTGCAAGAGAAATAGTTGAAATGGTCATAAATGTTATTAAAGATGCCGAGAATTCAGACTTTTTTCATCATTCTTTTGATATTTTAATAAGAATTGCGGTCATAGATCCTTATTATAAAGCACAAATTTTTGAAATGCTTGCATTAGCGATACAAAGATGGAAAATTCTTACAGGATTAGCTGAAGATAGAAAGTGGAATACTTCTTTATTTCTAAATGTTGTTCTTCCTTTCAAAACAGCAGCCAAGGTAGATTTTGTGCGGGCAAAGGAAATTGCTGAAGAGTTGGACAATCCTTGCGAAAGATTGATTGCTTTGACGTCAGTGGTCGAGGGATTTATAAGTAAATAACTTTTATTACAAACTTGAACCCAAAGCTCTAGCCCTGAAAGGGCAAGCCAGGGGTTAGAGCTTTAAATTAATTCTCTTTGCCCGCAAACATCAATAGAAACTATCAGTCTTTATTGCTAATTGTGAACTTACCTCGGCTAACTGACTGGCAAAGGACTTGCCCTAAATGCTTTTAAGGGATATGCTAAAAATCTAGCTTTAAAATATCAAACGTCATAGCTATTTAAAATATTTTTCTTGGTAATTAATAGGTAAGTGAGATATTATAAATTTTGTATTTAAAACCATTGAATTGAGTTAAAGATGATCAATCAAATCAGCCCCTTTGCCGGTTTTACAGATTTTTTTAAACCTGTCTATTCAGATAGAGATGCGTCATTTGAGCATGAAAAAGAAACATTTTCTTGTCTGCGAGAATCGATAAACCTTTTTGATTTTGGACAAAAAGGCTATACACTGCTACCTGAAGTTGAAGATGATGCATTATTATTAGTGGAAAGAGAAGGTTCCACTCAGTCTTGGTCCGAAATCGCTATCCGCATCACTAAGATTGCAACAATTATTATACCTCTAATTCACTTGGTCGGAGCTGCAATTTATTTTTTAGCGAATGATTTTCAGTTACATGCATTAGAAGATACTGAAGATGCTGAAGACACCGATAATGCTTTTGTGGAACACACATTCATACAAATAGAAAATACAACTACGCCTGGCTTTGACATGCTCAGTGATGACCTCATAGGGCTATTCTTCAAATACCTTGGACCTGCATGCTTTCAGTTGGCTTCGACAGATACAAGGACCTATGAATTGATGAATGGCGATCTTTCGCTAGAGAAATATCGAGTGGGACGTGAGGCTTTAAAGCGATGCTTCGCATTAAAGTCGATTTCAAATATAAAAACAGTTGAGAATCTTCGTGGTCAACTTATTAAGAATCTTTGTGCTTTTGATCTTCAAGAGGCTTTTAAAAAAGCAAAATCAAATGATGATCTTAAATTTAGAGTTTCTGATCTGGTCAAAGTCTCTGAAGCCTTCGCAAAATTTGATGAAAAAAAATCATTGGAAGTATTGGACTATGCTTATAAAGAAGTTCATTCTATAGGACAGAGAGTTAAGTCGTTCTTAAAGGCAATCTCAAACGGAAGAATTGAGTGTTTTGATAGATTTGAAGCTTTGACAAAACTCATCAAAACTTTGAATAAAAAATCTAATATTGAAAAAGCTAATAGAATTATTAATGAAGTTAATCGAGAATTTCCTAAAATGGATGAATATCCTGACGCTATATTGAAGAGCGCAAAAATATTTTTATCAGTAGAGCTCTTGAAATGTCGTGAAGCTGAAACAATGGAAATGGGGAAAACAAATATTCGATCGAATATCGAGCTAATTTTTCATTTATATTGTAATAAAAAACGAGATGAAGCCAAGTTCCTCGTTGAGGATCTTATTGAATTTTTAAATAGATTTATAGAAAAATTCCCTGAAGCTCAGAAGGAAAGAATTGATTCTTTATTGAATCTCTTAGAAATTTTGGATATTTGCGATACATCTAGAGCGTATAAATTAGCCACAGCAATGGTTGAAGAGCAATCAGCAGATCTTCATAACCCTGAAAACTATATGAATTTTTTAAGGGTTCTTCTAACAAAGGACGGTAGAATAGAGGGCGAATCGATAAATAAAGCCCTTGAGATGATAAATCTTGTTGAGCAAGAGAATTTAATAGATCATATTTCATACCTGTTAGACCTTTCTGAATTAATTATATCTTCTGATAAAGCTCGTGCAAATGAATTAGCTGAACTTGCATCAATTAGAATGAAGATGGGTTTTAGTAACTTTTACATACAAGATCAGAAAGTATTTTTAACTATGATGGCATTTGATGCATCGAGAATGTTGGCAAGAAATAATTTAGAGTTAGCAGTTGAAATGTTTAATTTAGCAAAAGGAAGTTTTGAGTATTATAAAAAAATTCTTCCTCCATTGCAATATCCAGAATTTGAAAATTTTTTTATTGACGTGATGAACGAAGGTCTGCGAGAAATTACAAAACAAAATTCTGTACGTGGAAAAGAAATAGCAGAAGATTTTGAAACTCCTTGCGTGAAATTGATTGCATTGTCATCGGTTGTTCAAGCTATTATAGAAAAGTAAACTTTCTAGGGCACGCTTAATATCCTACGCATAGCGTTGCCCGATATCTTTCTACAATCATGAATTTACTTCCAGTAGAGTGTGGGATACAGGCCGTTACGGTCCTAGAGGTCACTCAAAAAAGGCACCACATATTCAAGCCATTACATATATGGGCAAATAGTCAATAGTTGGGTTGAGCATAACCACGCCTGTCTTTGACATGCTCAGTGGTGACCTCATAAGATTATTCCTTAAATATCTTGGACCTGCATGCTTTCGATTGGCTTCGACCGATAAGAGAACCTATAAATTGATGAGTGCTGAACTTTCACTTAAGAAATATCGGGTAGGACGTGAGATTTTAAAGCAATGCTTTGCTTTAGAGTCGTCATATGAAGAAACGAAAGAAAGTCTTCGTGCTAGTCTTATGAAGAGTCTCTGCGCATACGATCTTAACGCAGCATATAAAAGAGCAAATTTAAATAGGTATCTTAAATGCAGAGTCTATGATTTAGTCGAAGTCTCTGATGCGTTCGCAAAATTTGATGAAAAAAAGTCGTCAGAAGTATTGGAGCATGCTTATAACGAGCTCGTAAAGGAATTAGCTGAAGATTTAGCGACAAAATCATGGGTGAAAATACGAGAATTTGCAGGTACAGGAGAAAATTATGAAGAGTCTTTTACTGCCGTAGCAACTGCATTCAGGGCGTCTGAGATCCTAGCTCCTTATAACCAAGTACAAGCTTATGAATTATTTAAACTAGTTTTAAAACATAATATTATGTTAGTATTGCGTCATGTAAATAATGAAGATGTAAGGCCTTTTTATCTTCTATTCAGTAAATTTTTTAAATCAGCATCTAAGGTCAATTTTTTGCAAGCAAAAAAAATGGCTGGCAAATTGAGTAATTCCCGCGTTAAATTGATTGCATTAACTTCATTGGTCGAAGGGATCTTAAGCAAGCCAACAAGTTTTGCTGATCTTGTCTAAATTTACATTGGGGTAATTAACATGAAAAAATCTCAACGAAATTTTCTTCTACGTATCTTAGATTACTGTGTAGGCTCTGTTTTGGAAGTTTTGTCGATTTTTACAGCATTTCTTGTTTCTTTCTTTGCTACTAAAAAAAAGAATCCAAACATTTTAAAGCCAGGGCTTAAAAGAGTAACAATTCTTGTACATGGATTTATACACAACCCCACAGCATGGATTTTTTTGCGTTCTCGGTTGGAATCTAGGCCTGAAGTTGGAACCCTTTTTACACTAAATTTAGGAAGCCCTTTCCAATCGATAGAAACGTATACAAAAAAGCTTCAAAGGCAGTTGTTTGAAATTAAAAAGATGGCTCCGAATGAATTGCTTGAGGTTAATTTAGTTGGCCATTCTATGGGTGGGCTTGTCTCTTTAAATTATGCTGTAGAAAATTTGGAACGTAATGTTCAAAATGGGGTCCAAATTGTGAATGTAGTGACCTTAGCATCGCCTTTACAGGGTACTCTGGTTGCCCACCTTGCAAGTTGGTGTTGCCCTTGTGCAAAGGAGATGTTGCCTGGGAGCAGCTTTTTGAAAAATTTGCATGAAAAAGCAAATAAATTAAATGTGGTCCCATTTTCTATTGGATGTGGAACTGATTTTATTGTTTCGCCAAAAAGATCCTTCTTAGAAGGGAGTCAGAATGTGCATGAGATTCCTTATATGGGTCATATGACTCTTCTCTACTCTAAAAAGATTGCTGAGTTTATTCTAGAAGGCATTGCGAGTTAATTATTAAACAAAGGTTTTAAGATCGTGAACAAGCCGCAACTCAATGAAATATTTACCTTAACGATCCATGCAATCGGCAGTTCAGGCGAAGGTGTAGGCCGCCTAGATGGCTACACGGTCTTTGTCGATGGCGCTTTGCCTGGTGAATGCGTCAGCGTGCGTCTTATTGAGGCACATAAAAATTATGGTCGTGGAGAACTTATCTCGATTATTGAACCCTCACCAGATCGTGTTGAAGCTCCTTGTCACCTTTTTGGCGTTTGCGGAGGTTGCCAGATTATGCATCTTTCTTATGAAAAACAACTAAAGATTAAGCAACAGAGAGTGATGGATGCTTTGCAACGAATTGGTAAAATCACAGACATCGAAGTACCTCCTTGTTTGCCTTCACCGTCGCCTCTTGGCTATCGAAATAAAATTCAACTTCCTGTGAAAAATAATGTTGAAGGACTTGCTTTTGGCTTATTCGCACGTGGATCACATCAACTCGTTGAAGTCGAATCTTGTCACATCCATTGTGAGATGGGCGATAAAGTCTATCGAGAAGTCAGTACTTTAATTAAAAAAGCGGGCATTCTCGCTTACAATCCAGAGACAGGATCCGGAGAGCTACGTCATTTGTTGATTAAAAGCGCCATCTATACCCAACAAGCTTTAGTTGTCTTGGTGACGGCTAATGGAAATAGTGAGAAGTTAATCCCTCTCGCAAAACAAATCATGGAGCATTCTCCACAAGTAAAAGGTGTCGTTCAGGCTGTTAATAAACAGAAAGGAAATCGTATTTTAGGGGAAAGCTTCAAAGTACTTTCCGGTACAGGGCATATTCATGAAGCTCTTGGAGATCTTCTTTTTAAAGTATCGCCAGCTTCATTTTTTCAAGTCAATCCTGAGCAAGCCTTGCTTCTTTATGCCAAAGCTCTTGAATTTGCGGATTTGGAAGGAACGGAAACGTTGCTCGATGCCTATTGTGGAGTTGGCACCCTTTCGCTTTTTTTTGCAAAACATGTCAAGCGAGTTTTTGGGGTCGAATGTGTTCCTGAAGCTATTGAAGATGCCAAGGAGAATGCTGCACTCAATAAAATTGGGAATGTCTCATTTGTTTGTGCTAATGCTGAAGCCTATATTTCCTCTTTAGCAGCCATCGATGTGGCTATTTTAAATCCACCTCGAAAAGGATGCGACCTTATCCTTCTTAAGGAGCTGAAACGCTTACGTCCAAAAACAATCGTCTACATCTCTTGTGATCCAAGTACTTTAGCGCGCGATCTTTCACATTTGCGGGACTTTGGCTACAGGATTGAAGCGATTCAACCTTTTGACATGTTTCCTCAGACAGCCCATGTGGAATGCGTTGTTAAATTAAATTTCGGTAGTAATTAACTTTTTTTCTTGTTGTCTCTTTTTTCTGTCACTTGTATATTATATGCGTATTGATTAAATATATTGAATTATCAGCTATGCAATGATTTATCAATTAAAGTTTTAAGAATTTTTATACCAACAAATTAACAAGGAAAATTTTATGGAATCTTCACAAAGAGTTGTCGGTGATTGTGGACAATATACTTTTAAAATTGATAATTCATTTTATGTAAGTAGCGACATCAACGATACTTCAGAGCATCAATTTCGCACAGGATCTCCTTATGGTCCCTCTTTTTCTGATACGCATTTTGTAGAACAATTGGAGAAACTTGAAGATGCAGTTAAATGCAATAATCTTACGAAATGTAAGGAAATAGCTGAGACTATCCGTGATATTAACGGTATCTTTCATTATAGAAGTAATAGCTTTCCAAGCTACACGGTCCTTTACAAAGCCGTCGAGAAAAAAAATATTAAAGCAGTGGAAATTCTTTTGAATAACGGAGCAAATCCTGATATTCGAAATAACTTAGGAGAGACTGCACGTACATTAGCAGAGAAAATCAATGAACCTGCAATAGTCGCTTTAATTAAACAAAAAACACCCGCAGAAGAAATTCTATCAACAACTGAACAATCCGTTAAATTTAAGCGAGAGCCTGGACGTGGACTAAGAAACTGTGCTTCCTTTTCGGCGACTGTGTGGTTTGGTAAGCAGCCTGGAGAGTATGCAAAAATGAGTTTTGTTGGTGTGGGGGAAAAATATACCGAGATCTATGAGATGGATATGAATGTTAAAATCGTAAAAGCTTCTCGTAGTGGAGTCATTTCCTATCGCTTCATTACTAAAAGCGATAGTATCGTGACTGTTATGCCTTCAAGTTTTGATAAATATCTGCTTTCCAAAGATGGAATTACAGAAAATCAGGCAGGAAAAGGAGAAATACCTGGTGATTGCATTATCTCTTAACTATATCAAAAAAAAGATTTGAAAATTCGACGTTAAGGACGTCCTTACGTCGATATTTTAATCTTCCAGAAAAAGAATTGTTTCCATTGCTAATTTCTAGTAAAATCAACGCTTACTGTCTGCAAAGGAGGTGTCATTGTGCAACTTGAAACAGAGCTAAAGCGTTGGTTTGGATGGAGCACTTTTCGGATTCATCAGCGAGAAATTGTTGAAGGTGTCATTTCTGGACATGATGTCTTGGCTGTTTTGCCTACAGGAGCCGGAAAGTCGTTATGCTATCAGTTTCCTGCAATGCTGTTGCCGGGCACTGCTGTCGTGGTATCGCCGCTGATTTCCTTGATGCAAGATCAAGTGGATGCTCTTGTTAAAAGTGGAATTCCCGCAGCTTATATCAATAGCTCTGTACCTTTTTCAGAGTTGTCAGAAATCTTCCGAAATTTGGGCTCTTATAAATTGCTTTATATCGCACCAGAGCGGCTGGCCGACAGTCAGTTTATGGAGCGATTAAAGACGCTTAATATTTCATTTTTTGTTGTAGATGAGGCGCATTGCATTTCTCAATGGGGGCATGCATTTCGTCCTGATTACCGCGAGTTATCCCTCATCAAACAAAATTTTCCTGGATTAAGAGTGATGGCGCTCACGGCTACAGCAACCCCTGAGGTCGAAGCGGATATCTGTAACCAACTTAGGATGTCCAATCTGTTGTTAGTTAAAGGCAGTTTTGATCGGCCAAATTTAACGATCCGCATTCAAAGAAAAGAACGACCTAAAGATGAAATTAAAGACTTTTTAGCGAAACATCCTGGATCCTCAGGCATTATTTATGCTTCAACGCGAAAAGTCGTGGATACACTTTACACGGAACTCAAAAAAGAAGGGTACGCCATTGGCCGTTATCATGCCGGAATGAATGGAGGTGAGCGCGAACTGGCTCTCCGCGATTTTATTCATGATAAGACTCCTCTTATGGTTGCAACCGTAGCTTTTGGCATGGGGATCAATAAGCCTGACATTCGTTTTGTCATCCATCATAATATGCCCCAGACCATTGAACAGTATTATCAGGAGATCGGCCGCGCTGGTCGTGATGGTTTACCTTCCGAATGCCTGATGCTTTACAACGGACAGGATTTGCAGGTTTATAAATCGTTTGCCCAAGAGCTGACCGATCCAAAGCTGCGTGCTCATGTAGAATTTAAGACAGATGCTATTTTCAATCTATGTCGCTCATTTCGCTGTAGACGTATTGCACTTTTAGACTACTTTGGAGAAAGCTATCCATCTGACAATTGTCAAAATTGTGATCAGTGTAACAGTGACGCTGAGCTCATTGACGGAACGATCATCGCACAGAAAATTCTGTCTTGCGTTTGGCGTTTAAAGGAAAGTTTTGGTATTCGTCATGTGATCGATGTATTACGTGGTTCCAAAAGTGCTGCGATACTCACACGCCGGCATGAAGAATTATCAACGTATGGCTTAATGAAGGAATGTACGGAAACTGATTTACGCTATTATATTGATGCGTTATTAGCAAAAGGACTTTTAAAAAGCTCAGGGGGGGATTACCCACAACTCAAATGGACAGAAACGACTCGCAATGTCACTTCAGGTGACCAAAAAGTTGAGTTTCGCTTTCAGGCCATTAAAAAGCCTGTTAGAGAAATGTCAACCCGAGACGCAATTCATCTTAATTACAATCCTGAACTTTTTGAGCAGCTAAGGCAGCTTCGCTATGAGATTTCACGTGTAAAAGGATTGCCGCCATTTGCTGTTTTTTCAGATCGATCGCTTTATGAGATGGCAACTTATTATCCGTTGACCCAAAGTGATTTTTTACAGATCAATGGTGTTGGGGGTTTTAAGTTAGATGCTTATGGAGTGCGTTTTATGGAAGCGATTGAAATTTTCTGTCGTGATCATACGATTGTACCCGTGCCACGAAGTGCTGGAAGTTTCAAGATGCCGAGTAGTAGTAATCATGGATCAGAAAAAACTGTCATTAACCCATCTGTTCTTGAAACGTTACAGTTGTTTCAGGAGAAAAAAAGTCTTGAAGCAGTGGCTCAAGCTCGCAATCTGCACATGAGTACCATTGTCGTGCATCTTACTCAGGCAATTGAAAGCGGGATTGCAGGGGCAGCCATTGATCTAAGTGATATCGTTAGCGATGAAAAGCGAGTTATAATTGAGAATGCTATCGCCACAGTTGGTGTGGAACGACTTAAGCCGATTAAAGAGATCCTGCCGGAAGAGTTTACCTATGACGAAATTCGGTTTGTGGTTGCCGCCAAAAAAGCGGAGAAAGGAATTGTGGAAGAAAGTGTCTCTTACCCTTTCTGATGGAATATCCCTCTTGTCAAAGGAATTTTAAGATGTTAGAGTCTAAAAAAACCTTTATTATGAGAAGGGGGCCAAGCTGTGAAGGACTCTACGGTAATTCCAAAAGCATTCGTGTGGCGGCGGCTTCATTCCCTGACCGGATTTTTTCTTTCACTTTATCTTTTTGAGCATCTGCTCGTGAATTCGCAAGCTGCTCTTTTTTTAGGAGATGACGGACGAGGATTTATTGAAGCGGTCAATGCTATCCATCAACTCCCTTACCTTCCTTTCATTGAGGTATTGTTGCTTGGTGTACCCATAATTATCCATGGGATTTATGGCATTCGCTATTTACAAACAGCACAATCGAATAGCAGCCTAAGCGATGGGACAAAACCCTCTTTGCTTGAATATTCTCGAAATCACGCCTATAGCTGGCAACGTCTTACTTCCTGGTTTCTTCTTTTTGCACTGACATTTCACATCATTCACATGAGATTTGTAAAGTACCCAGAAACTGCACTCGATAATAAGAGGCAGGAATTATATATGGTGCGTGTGAACGATGATCCAGGTTTAAGACCTGTTGCCGAAAGACTAGATGTAAAGGTTTATTCAAATGATGAGCTCGAAACGACAAGTCCTTGGGCGGGAGCACTTGAAAAAAAGCCTTTGCAATCCGGAGAAGTGATTGCTGTCACTCCCTTTTTTGGAACGGCAGAACTCTTTATGATCCGCGAGACTTTTAAAATGCCGATCATGATCGCCTTCTACACTCTTTTTGTATTGGCAGCTTGCTATCATGGCTTCAATGGATTATGGACATTTATGATCTCTTGGGGTATCACTTTGACTCAGCGATCTCAACGTTTAATGCTCGGTTTCTCAAATTTTTTAATGATTTTAGTCGCCTTTTTTGGACTCGCTGCCATCTGGGGTACGTATTGGTTTAATCTCAAACAGTAGTAAATGATGTCGGATACAAAAAGTAAAAAAGATGTTAAAGAAGTAGTTGTGATTGGCGGTGGTCTTGCTGGACTTGCAGCAACGATGAAACTAGCTGAAAAAGGATGCAATGTAAAACTTGTCTCCGTGACTAAGGTCAAGCGATCTCATTCCGTATGTGCACAAGGGGGCATTAATGCTGCTATCAATTCTATGGGCGAAGATGACTCTCCGTTAATTCATGCTTATGACACCCTAAAAGGCGGAGATTTTTTGGCTAATCAGCCGCCAGTTTTAGAAATGTGCCTGGCTGCTCCGGAAATTATCCACATGATGGACCGTTTTGGCTGCACTTTCAATCGAACACCGGAAGGAAATCTAGATTTTAGACGCTTCGGTGGAACTCTTTATAATCGGACTGCATTTTGTGGGGCATCTACAGGACAGCAATTACTTTATTCATTAGACGAACAGGTTCGAGCTTACGAAAGCAAAGGAAAGGTGGAAAAGTTTGAGAGTCATGAGTTTTTACGCCTCATCATCGATGAATCAGGCATAACACGCGGTGTTGTCATTGTTGATCTTTTTAATCTCAGGCTTGATGTCTTAAAAGCTGATGCTGTTGTCATCGCTACAGGCGGACTTGGCGTGCTTTTTAAGAAATCGACAAACTCGACATTTTGTACGGGGGCTGCTAATGGACGTCTTTTCCAGCAGGGGATGAAGTACGCTAATGGAGAATTTATTCAAATCCATCCCACGGCAATTCCTGGAACGGATAAGATGCGCTTAATGTCCGAGTCGGCGCGTGGAGAGGGTGGACGATTATGGGTTTGGGGGGATTCTACAAAATCAGTTGAAGGTGCGGATGGCATTTTGCAGCAGTGTGGAAAAACAGGGGAACCTTGGTATTTTCTCGAAGAACTCTATCCCGCTTTTGGTAACTTGGTACCTCGTGACATCGCTGCACGGGAAATTTTGCGACTTTGTGAAATGGGCATGGGCATAGATGGAAGGGCGGAGGTCTTTCTAGACGTTTCGCATTTACCAGAAGATAAAAAGAAGAAACTACAATCAATCCTCACGATCTACCAAAAATTCACTGGTGACGATCCGCGCCAAGTGCCGATGAAAATTTTCCCAGCCGTTCATTATTCAATGGGGGGAGGATGGGTAGACTGGCCGGCAGCAGATGATCCGGACCGCTGGACACGCTACAGGCAGATGACTAATATTTCTGGCTGTTTCAATGTCGGAGAATCTGATTACCAGTATCATGGAGCGAATCGACTTGGGGCAAATTCATTGGTTTCTTGTATTTTTGGGGGTCTTGTAACAGGCGGTGAAGTTCCTCGCTATTTAGACTCTTTGGAGGTTCAAGGGGCAGATCTTCCTGAAACAATTTTTGAAGCTGCAGTGCAAAAAGAAGAGGAAATACGAAAAGATTTGATGTCTAGGGATGGGGGCGAAAACATCCATTGTTTACATGATGAGCTTGCAGATTGGCTTGTAACGCATGTAACTGTTAAACGTAACAATACAGACCTTACGCGTACATATGAAAAGATTTTGGAGCTTAGAGAGCGTTATAAAAGAATCACTTTGGATGACCATTCACAATTTGCTAATCAGACGTATCTCTTTGCGCATCAATTCAGCGCTATGCTTAGTTTAGCTTTAGTCATTACTAAGGGAGCACTTTTGCGAAATGAGTTCCGAGGTGCTCATTTTAAACCAGAATTTACCAAACGCGATGACGACAATTGGCTGAAAACAACCATTGCAACGTGTGATCCAGTGACAGGGGAACCGATAATTACTTACGAAGATGTGGACCTGCGTCATTTGAAGCCTAGCATGCGTGATTATTCAACCGCAAAAAAGGTAAAGCCGACATTGACTAATATTCCAGTATCGCTTGGCGGAAGAGGTGTCAGCAACCTTTAACTGGACATTCTAATCATGCATTTCATCAACTTTTTTGAATCACGTGTTTCTTTCACCGGCTACCGCGGCTCTGATACTTTATGTATCCAAACCCCACGTTCCGCTATCGCTACACGCGGGGCTAATACCTTAAACCGCTCCCGCGGTCTAGCAACAAGCAGTTCGTGTCTGTTTCTGGACCGCGGGAGCGGTTTAAGGTATTAGCCC
>JACCRY010000203.1 GCA_013813265.1 Parachlamydiaceae bacterium | reverse complement strand
TGGCTACGGCGACAGAAAGCATAACATGCCTGTCGCCGTAGCCACGGCTCAACCACACTAATATTCAGACCACATGTTCACACGTGTGGCTATATGCTGTTGCCGCATTCGCGGCTAAGAGAGATTTACCTAAGGTTAGGGTGTTCATTTTGATGGCTTTTTAATCAAAAAAAATTGAGTTTAAGGCCTGGTCGGAATGTCCAGTTACAGTGGGCTCAGCGATCGAGTAATTAGAAGCAAGCTCGGCGCTCGTTGCCTATTAATCCAACGGTGATGGCAACAATTCCAGGTTTCCCGTGGAAGTTTTGCGGCAAATTCTAAAAGAGCTTCCTCTTCGAGAGCTCCTTCAGGGTGTCCTGGATAGCAGGTAATACTAATGAGGCCGCCTGGCGCTAGAAGTGTAGTGGCGCTCTTTAGGCTCCGAAGGGTCGATTGCACGCATGTTGTTTGCGCTTTATCTGCTCCGGGAAGATAGCCAAGATTGTATACAATTAATTTAATTGGTTCTTCGAACTCGAAGGGTAGCGTTAAATCGCTATGACATTTTTTCAATAAAGTGACGCGATTAAAAATTGTTGGCGAAAGATTTTCTCTTAATCTAAGGGCTGTTGTCTCAAGGGCGGCTGCTTGTATATCAAATGCAAAAATGTGTCCGTTGGTGTTAGATAAAGCCAGTTTGCATAACTCTAGGGTGTCGTGACCGTTTCCGCAGGTCGCATCGATTGCGCTGTCTCCTATTGAAAGGTATTGCTGCCAATTGGTGTGGGCAAGTTGAAGATGAGGTCGGGAGAAACGAGAATTTTCTTTCATTTAGACGGAGGCTGGAAGCTTGCTGATAGAAAAAAATCATGTTCATAGTCAATGAGTGAAATAAAAAGTTCTTTTAGCTCTTTTCGGAGCTGTTCAAGAAGATTTTGTTGTTCAGCCTGTTCCATGTAGGGGAAGTCTATTGTTACATGAATTTTATTTTTTTTTAATTGCAGCTGGCAGGGGAGATCATTTTCGGGAAAGAGCTCTCTTAGGTATTTGTGCAAATAGTTTTGAAGAAGTTCGGTGTCGACAGAAACTTCGTTACCTTTAACCTTGAACTGGTAGTAGTCGCGTCTTCCTTGTAGAAGGACATTCAACGCAAAAGCGATCCCTATTGCGAGAAAGCTTAAGCCGAAGAGGAAGGTAATCTTTGAATATTCGAATAGGAAGGTGAGTACAAGCTGTTGCATACTAGGGAACCAAGGAAGAAGAATTCCTATGAACCCGAGCAAGATAAAAAAAAGGGCGATAAAAAAAGTAATCAAAGAGTAAAAAAAATGATTCACTCAACTGCCCTAAAATTCATCTGAATAATCATCGCTTACATGTGCTTCCGGATGGGTCGGAAGAGAAGATCCAGTTGCAAGAGGTGACAAGGATTTATTCAGCTGTTCATAAGGAATAGCACTTTTGAAGATAACGTGAATTGACGCGACATGCAAGCCTGTTAAGCGCATAATCTCTTCGGCAATTTTCACCTGAATTTCTTCAGCTTTTTCTGGAATTGAAACGCCGTAGCAGATGTTGACTTCAAGCTTGATGTTAACTGACTGATTTTTGTTGTCTTGGTCGGCGACAATCCCTTTGATACTTTCTGGGCCGCTTCGCCCTAAAATGCTATCAATAAAATTACCTTCAATCAAGCTTATATTTTCGATGGAAGCTAAGCATTGCAGGATAATGCCTTGAAAAACTTTGTTGTCGATATCGTGGCTAAATGTTGTTTCTGGGAGTTCGAACTCTTTCGTGTCGATCCGCTTAGCCTCGTTTCTAATGCCTTTGTCGTCCATTTGATGCTCCTGCAAAAATAATTTACAAAAACCTCAGTGAAGCAAACTTCACTGAGGCAGACAAAGAGAATGGACAAATTTTTACCAACTTGCTTTCGTGATGCCCGGAATTAATCCTTGGTTGGCCATTTCACGGAAGCAAAGGCGAGAAAGTTTAAACTTTCTAAGGAATCCTCGTGATCTTCCTGTAAGCGCACAGCGATTACGGACACGGATAATGCTTGAATCGCGCGGCATTTTATTCAGATCGACGCGTGCTTGCATACGCTCTTCTTCTGATAGATTTAGGTCGGCGCTACGGCTCTTAAGCGCTTGGCGCTTGTCCCATTTTGCATTTACAATTTTAATGCGGCGCTTATTTTTCTCGATTGATGACTTTTTGGCCATACTGTCCTTATCCTATTTTTTGCGTGCAGGGCCTTTTTGGCGCTGCTTGCGGTTGGGATCTTTTTTATTGACGACGTAGAGGCGGCCTTGTCGTCGAACGAGTTTATCCCCTTTAGAGGGATCCGCTTTTATTGATGCATTGACTTTCATATAGGTTCCTAACTTCTTGGCAAATGGTTACTCCGATGAATAATCTCCACTTATAGCTTATTGTCTCTTTACGATCAATGCTTTTTTGCTGATTTTGATCATTTTCCTGAAAATCGTATAGGGATTAGGTCTAGGGTGTGACATCGGATGGGGCTAAGGGTCTCAACCAGCTCGGGGTTTTACCGCAAAGCCACAGTAAACGCAGAGGCTGTGAAAAAATTCGAAATAATGCAGCAGTTAGGCGAAAGTTGCAGCTGATGCAATTCTTGACGACGTCGTAGCCATAGCTACGACCGAGGAGAGAAGTGCGTCAGCTGCAACTTTTCA
>JACCRY010000197.1 GCA_013813265.1 Parachlamydiaceae bacterium | reverse complement strand
CAAATGGAGGCTAAAATGTTCATAACTCCCATGTGGCTGAAAATTAGTGGGTTACGCGATTGGTTAAATTATTTGTATGACGAAAAAAGAGTAAATTTCTCAGAAGAGTGGTGAACTTGGGTTAACGCAAGATGAGCGTAGCCGATGTCTCTAGCTGGAAGAGCTAAGACAGCTACTCTTAAATTAGCATCACTATTGAGATCTCCCATAGTGAAGTTATTAGTAGTTTCCCAACCGGGAGAACGTTGAATATAATTCTGATTTGAAACTGGTTCAATAGACATATTTACCTCCAAAAAGATTTCTAACTAAGATATAGAATTCATGGAAAGTATTATAATTCATTCACTTCCCATTCCTTATTATAACATTATAATAATTATTTTGCTTGTTATTTACACTTAAAGCGTGAATTACGATTCAAAACATTTTAAACCTGCCGGTTTGCAACAATTAATATAATTAGTTGACATCTTTAATTACGCTAATTTTTCTGATTTCAGGCCCATTATATCTGCCTACTAGTGAATTTGACGGCTCGAAATGGATCAAATATAAAGTTATCGAAGAAAACAATGTCAGTGTACCGACTCATTTTTTCAATATGATTCTTGAAAATGCCTCTGATAATGTAACTTGTGAAGGATATCTATGATGTGGTGAGGCTACAGGATTGAAACAATGGCGATGGGAATAATCGATCTTAAATCAATGACCGCTTCCTATGACCGAGTCAAAAAATGAAAAGATGACTTTTTATTTCATGCTAATAGCACCCGATCAATACTCACTAGAAAGTGAATGAAATCTTTAACAGCATGTGCGTGATTTTTCTGTTCCTTTTAATTGGACTTTTCAGGCCTTCAAGCATCAACGCCACACTCAAATCTTTGAACTGTCTAAGATAGCCTGAGACAACAAATATTTGTTTTCTCCTTTTATAAAAAAGAAAGATCTATTGCTTGATTTAAACATAGCAATGCATTATTAGAATCCGGTAGAATCCTCCAAATAAATTGGATTCGATCCCGCTCTGATTAGAATGGGCAACATTAAGATAGATAGAATCACAATAATTATCTGGTATATGCTATTTTATTGTTAAGAATTTCTAAGAACAAAAATGGCACTATCTTTTATAATAAAACCTTCTAAAAGCTGTAGAGCAGCCATACCGACGACGAAGCTTCGCATGGCTGCTCTTATGAAAAGGAATGAAATTTAGAAATAACGTTTCATAGTCCCAGCAATTGCATGATCGTAAGCGTGCTTACCAGGTGCAAAAAACTTGTATTCCAGACCAGTATATGTCTTTTTAATTCTATAATTAACACCAACCATAGCCTGGTTTGCAAAAACTTTTTCTTTTGCAAAACGACGATATCCATTGTGGTGAACTTTAGTTCTATTATGGCCATATCCTATACCTTGGCCAATGTATGGCGTAAAATCACAACCTAAGTCAAATTCATAATAGATGTTTTCCATGACTGCATTTGTTTGACAAGAGCCTTTTGTAGAGGTGTGATCAAAGTGAAAACTGAAGAGGAGGGGACGTATGGGTGAAAACTAAATATCTACAGCTTACGTATCGTTAGCGTCAAACTCGACATAGAATGTCGAGCTACTTTAGTTGGGCAGATATTTTAGAACCTACAAAGAGGTTCTAAAAGCCTTGCTGTTGATTTTCAGTTCCTCTGAATTCAAATCATCATTTTTCTATACTTATTATTTTGAATAAATGCTTTTTTCTTCAAAAAAGAAGGAGGACTTAATCACCTCTTATTATTGGCACTAAATGAATAATGTGGAATGGTGCAATACTGTACTCTGAAAGAGTTCTTGCAGCATTTAAGTATTTACCTTTCAATTTCATACTTTGTTGGCCAGGAGGAGTCCCAGAAATATCTTGTATTTTTTGCTTAATATTATCGATACTATCTTGAGGTTCTGCATCGACAAGAAGAGTGGCTCCAGTCAATGTTTTTACTTAGATAGGCATAGAATAACAAAATGCTATAATACAAGGATTTGAAGCTGAAAGATCAAGAAAAACTCTACGCTTTATAGAAGTTGGAAACTCTGAAACCTTGCTTGGTAGTTGCTTTAGTGTTTCTTCGTTGAACGGAATGATTGTCTCTACATAATTTATAATTTTTCGCATGACATCATTACACATTGAAAATATTAAAGAATTTTCATCCTCATTTCCTATTTTTAATAGTTTATATTTGAAAACACTGAAGCTATTAAATTTTGGTTCTTAGGAAAAAAGCATCCTACTTGTGTAGGTAGTAAGATGAGTTCTGCTCGATAGATAAGCCTCTTTTCTTGTGTTTCTATTGGGGGGAAATAAGACCCTATGAAGGGAATAGCGCTATAATAATTAGGTGAGGATTTAATAAAATTTTTTTCTTGATATAAAAGTTTGACCTTTCCGATTAAATTTATATTGATTGAATCCCATATTCCAACGTCTTTCCATCCTGTCTTTATGTTCATGTTTCCCTTATAGAAATAATTGTCCTTTAAGTCCCTCAGGACCCTTATATCCCTTGACTAAATGTTTAGGGACACTCCCTAGTACATATCCGAGAACTGATAGTGTACTAGAGCTTTTAAATTTTGCGCAAAAAGGGATGCTCTTCAAGCTTTTGTAAGCTCGATCTTTGCGATCTCTTCGTTAAGATTCCACACCGTCCCCGAGCAGGTTTCAAAACGCACATCTACTGCAAGCACTTCGCTGCATATAAACGCATGATGATCATTAAAACTTTTTTGCACAGGTTCAGTTGTTTCCATAACGACTTGAATACGATCAGACACAGCAAAACCTGCTTCTCGCCGCATTGTATTGATTTTATTGACAATCTCACGCGCCAGGCCTTCACTTAGCAGTTCTGGATTAAGCGCTGTTTCTAAAGCTATTGTCATGGTTCCTACATTGGCCGCAATGACACCTTCATGCACAGAACGTTCAACTTCAACTTCTTCTGGAGATAGTGAAAATGTCTCTCCTTCAACTTGTATAGAAATTTGATTCCCATGCAAAAGTTGATCCAATGCTCCTTGATCCAGCCCGTCGATTGCAATCTGCACCGCACGCATCAATTTGCCCACTTTTTTCCCAAGGACTCTAAAGTTGGGTTTTGCTTTAAGTGTAACAAATTGCCCTTCATCGCGAGTAAATTGAACTTCTTTAACATTTAACTCATCTGCTATGAGATGCTTATGACCTTCCAGTAATTCTAACGAATGCTCATCTGCAGACGCGATGTAAGCCCTAGCAAGAGGCTGACGGACCTTCAATTTATTTTCCTTTCGCAATCCATGGCCTAAGCTTACAAGACTCTGCACTGCTTCCATAGCCTCTTCAAGCTTCTCATCTCTGAATTCAGGTCGACTATCTGGAAACAAACAAAGGTGCACGGACTCTTCAGTACCATTGCTACGCAAATTTTGATAAATAGCATCGCTAATAAACGGAACAAATGGAGCTGCGATTTTAGAAACTGTAAGAAGGACTTGATATAACGTTGAAAATGCTTCGTCACGATCAGCGGAATGCTTTTCTTCCCAAAACCGACGTCTTGAGCGTCGAATGTACCAATTTGTCACTTGATCAATAAACTTCACAAACGGCTCTACAGCATTATTTAAATCATAACTGTCCATTCCAACCTGAACCTCTTGAATCAATTTATTCAAAAGCGAGAGCATCCAACGGTCAATTTCAGCTTTAGGAGCTGGAAAAGCATCCCCTTTCGGAGGCGTCCATGAATAAATACGTGCATAGGTAATAAAGAAGCTGTACGCATTCCAGAATGGAATTAAAATCTGGCGTAAAACTAGCTCAACACCACTTTCCAAAAAGCAAAGATCATCAGCCCGTACCGCAGGGCTATGCATCATATAAAGACGAACAGCATCGGCTCCATACTTATGGACCACAAGTGATGGGTCCGGATAGTTGCGCAGCCGTTTAGACATCTTGGTCCCATCAGAAGCCAAAATGATTCCATTCACGATCACGTTTTTAAAAGCAGGTTTGTTAAAAAGTGCTGTCGATAACACAGTTAATGTATAAAACCATCCACGTGTCTGATCAAGCCCCTCACCAATGAAATCAGCAGGAAAGCTATCTTCTACCATTTCTTTATTTTCAAACGGATAATGGCTCTGGGCATAGGGCATTGAACCCGACTCAAACCAGCAGTCAAAAACTTCCGGAACTCGTTTGTATTCCTTACCATCCCTTTGGATTGTTAAATCGTCAATAAAATGCCGATGTAGATCTTTAATTGTGGATCCTGTAGCTTTTTCAAGCTCTGCAACACTTTCCATAACAATTAATGAGCCATCTTCGGCTCGCCATATTGGCAAAGGAGTTCCCCAATAGCGATTGCGGCTGATTGCCCAATCTCGCGCCCCCTCCAACCATTTTCCAAAGCGTCCATGTTTGATATGTTCTGGAGTCCAATGGATCTGACTGTTAGATGCAAGCAAACCTTCTTTAATTTTCTCAACAGCGACAAACCACGTTGTCACAGCCTTATAGATCAAGGGAGTATCGGAACGCCAGCAAAAAGGATAGCGGTGATGAATGGTCGCTTGATGGAATAGATGACCTTGCTCCTTCAGCCTTTTAATAATCGCTTTATCGGCATCTTTCACAAAGAGGCCTTCGTACTCGGAAATTTCAGACGTAAATTTTCCATTGTTATCGACAGGGCACACTAAGGAAATTTTTTCGCGTTGGCAGGCATAGAAGTCTAATTCTCCAAAAGCCGGAGCCGAATGAACCACTCCTGTTCCATCTTCAATGGAAACGGCTTCCTCCATAATAATTCTGAATGCTCCATGAGCAGCATGGCCGGCAAAATAGGGAAATAGAGGCCGATATTTTTTTCCTTCAAGAATTTTACCGCTAAAGCTTTCGAGAACTGTGTACTCTTCTAGAGTTTTATAATTCGCAGTAAGACGCGCTTGCGCTAAAATGTAACAACGGTTGGAAGCAATTTCCCTGATTTTAACATACTCAATTGCAGGTCCAACCATTAGAGCTAGGTTCGAAATAAGTGTCCAAGGAGTTGTTGTCCAGGCCAATATAAACGTATTTGGCTCTTCCAGTAGTTCAAAAGCAACCGTCAAAGAGGGGTCGTCAATATCCTTATAGTTCTCACCAGCTTCAAAATTCGATAAAGGCGTTCCAAGTTTTGCCGAATAAGGCATGACTTTATAACCTTCGTAGATAAGCCCTTTTTCATAAAGTTGACTAAAGACCCACCAAACACTCTCCATAAAGGGCATATCCATTGTGCGATAGATGTTATTAAAATCGACCCAACGCCCCATCCGCGCGACAAGCGTTTTCCACTCCTCTGAGTAACGTAAAACAATTTTTCGGCACTCTTCATTAAATTTGGCAATTCCAAAAGCTTCAATTGCTCCGACCCCGCTTAAATCTTTGGATTTTTCAATTTCGTTTTCTATCGGTAGCCCATGACAATCCCAACCAAATCGACGGGGAACATAAAAGTTTTTCATTGTTTTGTAACGTAAGATGACATCTTTAATGGTACCAGCCAAAAAATGTCCGTAGTGAGGTAATCCTGTAGCAAAAGGAGGGCCATCATAAAAAGAGAAAAGAGGCTGTTTAGCTCTTTCTTCTACCGAACGTTCAAAAATGCCTTGATTTTCCCAAAAGCGCAAAATTCTAAGTTCTCGTTCATCAAAACTTTCTTTTTCTATCTCTTTAAACACGTCTGTCCCCTTTTTAGGATGATCTATAAATATACAGAATACCACAGACTTTACTGTGTGTCAAAGTGCGATTGTTAGGTATCGAAGGTTTTAATCTACCACACTGTCTCGACTTTGGGGATTTTTTTAGAAAAAAAAATGACAAATCTGGCATAGTAAATTTTTTTTCCATCACGATCAAAAGGTTACAATGCCAAATTTGCCATCCCCCATTCTTGCAGTCTTATCTA
>JACCRY010000196.1 GCA_013813265.1 Parachlamydiaceae bacterium | reverse complement strand
CAAATGGAGGCTAAAATGTTCATAACTCCCATGTGGCTGAAAATTAGTGGGTTACGCGATTGGTTAAATTATTTGTATGACGAAAAAAGAGTAAATTTCTCAGAAGAGTGGTGAACTTGGGTTAAGAAATGGGTCATTAAAGAGCGTCCACCATTGAAAAAAATCTTCTTCTTGAATTGCCATTGTTCTACTAAGCCGATCTTCTGAAAATGCTGGAGGCATGGGTGTGATAGGAGGAGAGTAATCCGGACCGACTTTACATCCTGCCAATAAGATGATGCTGAGGAGAAAAGGAAATGATTTCATTTAATAGATATCATTAGGTTTTGAGTCGATAAAAATATCCACAATTTGACCTGGATAGACAGGTAGGTCCTGTTTTTCAAATTGATAAAGAATCTGTAATACGCGCGTGTCAACGCGTTCAGTCGTAGTCCCGGTAAAGGATGATTTTGGAATAATATAGGGCTCTGTCCTAGCATAAGTAAGGGGGAAACTTATATTTCTATTTCCTCTTACAAAGGCTGTTGCGGGGGAGCCCTCCTCATATCTCCAGGCATCAGCTTCGTCAATATCAATTCTAATCTGTAGGGGAGTTACAGTTCCCATTAAGATCAATGTGCCGTTTGCAGCTGTCAACCATGTGGATTGTGATGAGATAAAGGGGATAATTGAAGCAATTTCACCTATATGGCAATTGACTTGAAGAATTGTTCCATCAACAGGGGCTTTTATGACCGAACGTTTAAGGTTGGTTTCAATTTCGTTGACATTAGCTTCTGCTACTTTGACATTTTTTTCGGCCTGCAGCATGGAGTAATAGGTCTGTTGGTAAGCCTGTTCACTGACTGCGGTTTTATTTTGCAGACGTTCATAAAATGAAAATTGCTTTTTTGAATTGTCCAGCTGTACGGTCGCTAAGGTTAAATTCGCTTTTGAGGTTTCAAGCTGAGCTTCGAAACTTCGTAAATCCAATGAGAATAAAGGATCTCCCGTTTTTACGTAATCTCCCTCAACAATATAAATTTTTGAAATAATTTCATTGAAAAGGGGAGCCAATAGAAATGTTTTGTGAGGATGCCTCGATAATACCTGCGCCTGCAATGTAGTGTGAATAGGGAGGAATCGCTGGCGGAAAAACAATAAGGGGAACAGGAACAGATTTTTGACTCCAATAAACAATAAGTAAACCAAAAAGAGCCCCTAGAATGGCAAGTAAGGGGATTAGGTATTTACGAATCATAAATTTTATGTTTTATGTAGCAATTCTGGAGTCTTTAAGAATCTGGAGTCTTTTAAGAATGTAGAGAGAAAGGCTCGTAAAAAAATTACGAGCCTTAGATGCTTAACGTCCGATCAAAATGAATATACCGGCAATCAATGCTAAGACTGGCAGTATGAGCGGATGAAGGGCTAGCCCAGCTAATGCGGAGACTCCGATTAGAATCAAGTAGATGGCTAATAGTAAGAGGCCGATGTTATTTCCAAATCTCATGTTGTACCTTGAGTTTTAAAGTTGTCTAGAAGGTAAGAGGATAACGAAAAAGTGTCAATATATTTTATTTATTTTTGTGTGTGGGATTGCTTGATTCATAGATTCTATCCCTCTGGTGACCAAGACAACTCATTTTCCAACATGCAGGATGTTTTTGCTTTTTCTCAGTGCAATGTTTTGATTGAATAGGAAAGAAGAATCTGCCATTTTATATCTGTTATTTTACAGAGGAAAGTTTGCAAATTTCTCGTTAGGCAGGCCAGTGAGATTTAAATAAAGATCCAATAGATGCCTTTCTAGATGTTTCAACTTCCAGGAACCTTAACTTTTTTTACAACGAGGAAAATAGATGTTATCTATTGATTATGCGCTTGTGATTGTTTGTGGAGTGCTAGCGCTTCTTTTTGGAGCTTACCTCGTCACTGCAGTTCTTAGATGCAGTCCGGGAACTCCAAAAATGCAAGAAATTGCAGCTGCCATTCAAGAAGGCGCAAGTGCCTACTTAAATCGTCAATATCAGGCGATTACAATTGTTGGCGTGTTCGTATGCGCCATTCTTACATGGCTTTTAGGGTGGTATGTAGGGATCGGTTTCCTACTTGGCGCTCTTTTGTCAGGCATTGCAGGCTATATAGGAATGAATATTTCTGTTAGAGCAAACGTGCGTACTGCCGAAGCTGCAAAGACCGGTATGCAACCTGCCTTAGATGTTGCCTTTAAAGCAGGAGCTGTCACAGGTTTTCTCGTCGTTGGGCTTGGACTATTGGGAGTCACCCTTTACTACTTATTCTTGAAGGACAGTAACCTTGAAGTCCGTTTGATGCTTGAAGCCCTTGTGGCTCTAGGCTTTGGAGCTTCCCTAATTTCGATTTTTGCTAGACTGGGTGGCGGAATTTTCACTAAAGGGGCTGACGTGGGCGCTGATCTTGTTGGCAAGATCGAAGCTGGTATTCCTGAAGATGATCCACGGAATCCTGCTGTAATCGCTGACAACGTAGGCGATAACGTCGGAGATTGCGCCGGAATGGCAGCTGATCTTTTTGAAACTTATGTTGTAACGATTGTAGGAACCATGCTTCTTGCAGGTTTGAATTTTGTTGCACCAGTTGCGGAAAAAATGATGTTTTATCCGATTGCTATCGGAGCTGCATGCATCCTTTCTTCTATCCTTGGAACATTTTTTGTACGCCTTGGCCCTAAAAAAAATGTCATGCAGGCTCTTTATAAGGGATTCATTGTTTCAGCTGTAGCATCTGCAGGTTTAATTGCTGCTGTAACTTCATACATCTTTGGTTTTGAAGAAAGTTACACATTTAATGACACATCTTTTACCGGATATAATATGTTATTGTGTGCTCTTGCTGGTCTTGTAGTCACGGGATGCCTAATGTGGATTACGGAATACTATACGTTGACGACATATCGACCTGTAAAAAGTATTGCTAAAGCATCGACAACTGGTCATGGAACGAACATTATTCAAGGATTGGCCGTATCTATGGAAGCAACTGCATTGCCGATCTTGGTGATTTGTGGAGCTATTCTCTTTACTTATGCTCAAGCAAACCTGTTTGGTATTGCTATTGCGGCAACAAGTATGCTTGCTCTTGCAGGAATGGTCGTTGCATTAGATGCATACGGTCCTGTAACTGATAATGCCGGCGGTATTGCTGAAATGTGTAATCTTCCTCCAGAGGTACGTAAAACGACAGATGCTCTAGATGCTGTAGGTAATACGACAAAAGCTATTACTAAGGGCTATGCGATTGGATCTGCTGGACTTGCAGCGCTTGTGCTTTTTGCAGCGTTTATTGAGGATTTACAACACTATTTCCCATCTGTGGTGTCACCCTCAGATTTCTTCTTGGGGAATGCTTATGTCCTTGTAGGATTGCTAATCGGAGGTCTATTACCTTATCTTTTTGGTGCAATGAGCATGATGGCAGTTGGACGCGCAGCTGGAGCTGTGGTTGTTGAAGTTCGCAGGCAGTTTAAAGAAATTCCAGGCATTATGGAAGGAACAAGCAAACCAGATTATGGGCGTGCTGTTGACTTGTTGACAAAAGCTGCGATCAAGGAAATGATCGTACCTTCGTTGCTTCCTGTCGGAGCTCCAATTGTTCTTTATTTTGTTATTAATGCGTTTGCTGGACAGCACAATGCATTTTTAGCATTGGGATCAATGTTACTGGGAGTTGTGATTACAGGTCTCTTTGTGGGACTATCAATGACTTCTGGTGGTGGTGCATGGGATAATGCAAAAAAGCATATTGAAGATGGATTTCATGGAGGCAAAGGATCAGATGCGCACCTTGCGGCTGTTACCGGAGATACCGTTGGGGATCCGTATAAAGATACTGCAGGGCCTGCAATCAACCCGATGATTAAGATTACAAACATTGTAGCGTTGTTACTTCTTGCAATTCTCTATCATTACACGACTAAAGGCTAAGGCCTTTAGTTTTTCACGACTAGCACAATGTGCTAGTCGTGAATATCTGTAACTGAACATTCCAATCATACTATTCATGTGAACGTTTTTTGAAATACGTGCTATTTGCTTCTTTCACTGCGGCCGCAGCGCTGTCATTTAAATTGTCATGACCCCACGTTCCGTTTAGACCTGCCGGCCCTTCACTGCACGCGGGGTTACGGCAAATTAAAAGTCAGAGCTGTGGCAGCAGTAAAAGAAAACTGCTTAAGCTAAAACTACTCCATTTGCAAATATAGTTCGAGAATTTTCCAGTAATATAAGCAGCATTAAAAAAGCTGTTGAGCATTCCTATTTTGAATGGCTTGCCTTAGTTAGAATAAATACTATAATGGTCTCTTCTATTAAAGACGTTCAAATTTATATCAAAAACGTCAAAGATGATATTGTCAAGTCTAAGCAAGACCGTCTTGTAAAGGTTTTGCTTGAATACCCAATATTAACTAATGAAGCGATAAAATAGATTACGGGTGATTGTTTGAAAGGTATAAATTGTATTGATGTTATAAGGTTTTACGACTAGCGCGTAAGGTAAATCCATCTAAATTTTCTTTGCCTTTGCGCCTTTTGTGGCTTCTTTGCGTTAAAAAAATGAATGTAGTGCAATGTTAATCTGCTTCGAACAAAACTTCTTATGGCTAGTTAAAATCTATACTTCTATCTTTTTTGGTGAAACGCAAAGAAACAACAAAGGCGCAAAGAGCGCCAAGATTATTGTAAAATCGAATGGGTTTATTTGACGTTTACGACTAGCCAATTGGTATAGTCGTAAAGGCAAATAAATTATTTTTTTGGCTGGACCTTGATCTTCATAGCCTTCCACCCTGCAACAGGCCAAGTATCTGTATTTGTTACTTTTAAGTTTTCTCCCGTTACTTTTTTTCCATCCTTATTGACCCCTATATAGGAATAAGAGCAGTCTTTTAAGATCACAGAATCGATCAAATCTGTAGGGCTGTTGCAGCAAGAGCACCTCAAATCAAAATATTCTTCGCCTAAATCAAACTCTTTCAATCCTTTTCGCACCACAAATTTTTTCCCTTCAAGATCACATGCTTGACTTTGACATATCCCAACGATATTAAAACCGGGAGCGGGCTCAACAAATGCATTGTTTGATTTTGGGATTTTTTTAAGCAAATCGGCTTCAAGTTCAACCCAGTAGCGAGGCAATGTCTGAGTTTCTTGAAAAACAACAATTTCATCCCAAGCAGCTTTTTGGCCTGAAATACACGGGTAATACTCCATACAGTAAGGACTGTTTGGTTCAATATTGGCTACAGGGATATAGTGAGTATTGTATGTCTGATAAGCTCCACCGGATTCTAACATTTTCATGTCTGAACATTTTTTTGGATGAGGGACATCGCTTACGACGGGATATGGCTCATTCATGGCGACAAAAGCAAGTAGCATATGTCCATTGCTGTACATCGAGGCGTATTGAGCGCTTGTTGTAAAGTACATGCCACTTCCAAAATAACCCGGATCCGTGCTTCCCATAGGCCCTTTTTTAGCGTTGGGATGAACAAAATGATGTTTTCCAAAATAAGTGAAGCCTGAAGTGGCTATAGAGTGGCATTTGGGTTTAGAACTGCCATGCCAAAGGGGGAGTATCCGCACCTTAATCAAAGTTTCAGCCCGTTTTGTGCCTTCTACTTTAATTGGGTAAAATTGGTGGGTAAGCTCTTCCCATTTTTGGAGAGTTTCCTGTCTATGTGCATACTGAGCATCATTAGGGATTTCTGGTTTAAATTCCTTAGTTTCTAATTTTTTCAAGTTGGAAACAAAAGCATCTGTAAGATAGGGTGTATGGATGCATTGCACAGATTTTATATGATAATTCATTGGTTTAGAATGGTCAAAGTATTTCAGGATAAACTGATACTCCGGATCTCCGTTTTTGATCTCCAACAATTTGTAGGACTGGTCCTGGCTAACGGGCTGTTGTTGCATTTCACTAAAGATTCGATCACTAAATTTCCAAGGGGAATCGGGATAAGGCAAGGTCTCTTTGAGACCTTGCGGGATAGATGATGAGGATGCTGTAGGTTGTATTGATTGCATTAGTAGACCTTATATTATGCGAGGTTTTGTCGTAATATCTAGTTTAACCCAATGGCCGAGTTCACCGGTTTGTTGAAAGGTGGTGAATTGAATGTTGTCAGCTACGATATCATTTTGCTTCAATTCTTTTCTTACTGGTTGGGTTTGTAATCCATCGACGCTATAAAGGCAGTTGAAAAATCCTAAATTTTCTATATTTGTTGCTGTTTTTTTACAAATCGGGCAAACAGAGGTGCAGGATTCTACAGGTATGTTAAAAGTACCCATTCCTTTCTTTATCCATATCACTTTATCAAACGCTTTACATTTTTTTTCATCATCGGCACATTTGCCTTTTAAGTTCAACCCATCGGAAACAAAGCAATAATCAGGCGCATCTTTACTAAACGTTTTCAGTTGAATGTTAGTTAGTTTGTTAAATTTAATCCCAAAAGATTTATTTCCTCTTTCTGTACTTTTTTCTGAAGCCTGATAAATAACTGAATCTTTTGTGAGTTCATAGCTTTCTAATGTTCGATCATCTTCCATAGTTTGGCCTTCATAAAGAAGAGTAATCTTTTCATTTCCATTTACCTGTATCCCAGCGCGAATTTTTTCTTTGAGCTCCTCGACCGTATTTTTGAGATTTATTTTGAGCGTAAGGGAGTTGCTAGTGAGTTCTATGGAGATTTCGACCTCTGCACCATTGCTTTTCGAAGTTACTCTTTCTGAATAGGGGACTGATGTTGTTTCTCGGATTTCCATGATTTTCCTTTTATTTTTTTGGTTTTGTGTTAACTGTAAGAGAAGGCCAATTTCCGAATTCTCCATCCTGCTTAAACAAGGAGATCTGATCCTCTCCTGCAGTGAGATCATTTTCCAAAACTTTCTTTTTTTCCGGCTGGATTTGAAATCCATCGATGCTATAAATGCAGTTATAAAATCCTAAATTATTGATTTTAAGAGCTGTTTTTTTACCCGGGCAGTCTGGACAATTGATATCAGATGCAACCTCCCCAATATTGAATTGGTCCATTCCTTTTTGAATCCAGATCACTTTATTAAAAGCTTTGCATCCTTTATTTTCACATATGCCTTCTATATTTAATCCTGGGGCTACATAGATATAACTAGGAGCTTTTTTACCAAATTCAACCAATCGAGGATCAGCCAGTTGGTTTGATATCTGGATCTCTTTTAGTTGGTTGGAGAGATATCTTTCTAAGTGCGCGTTTTTAAGATGAGTTCTCTGGAGTTTTTGTGCCTCATGAAGTGCTTGAGCACTTGCCGTCAAATCATTTTCTTGTTTGTGATGAAAGCTGATTTTGATGAGATAGAGGATCTGTTCTTC
This sequence comes from Parachlamydiaceae bacterium, assembly GCA_013813265.1. GTDB lineage: Bacteria > Chlamydiota > Chlamydiia > Chlamydiales > Parachlamydiaceae > JACCRY01. Next base: position 36,372 of record JACCRY010000196.1, on the reverse strand, counting down.
AACCAGTTTTCCTATTTCAGCCTCAAGAAATTGCTGCTGATAGAATTCTATAAAAGTTTGATTTTCTTGCCTCTCTATTTTTGGCAGCCTTTTTTTAGTTTTAAGAAGAAAATGGACAGTTTCAAACTCATGCTCGCGCAAGGCAAGGTCAAAAGGACTCTCATTATTAGCGTTCGTCAGATCTAGGGGCGCTTTTTTTTGAATTAAAATTTTCGTGCTTTCTAGATGACCATGCATGCAGGACCAATGCAAAGGGATATAATCGAAATGATTTGCAGCGAGAACATTCGCTCCATAGGAGCAAAGCAACTTAACGCATTCAGACCTTTCCTTTCCTCGATACACGGCCTTGTGTAAGGGGGTCTTTCCTTCATGGTCGCCTTGGTTAATGAGATCTTTGCTGGATGGCTGTTTAAGGAGCAGTTCAAGGAGTTTAGCATCGCCATTAAAGGCGCATACATGGAGGACGGAATCTTTTGCATCGCTTGAAATTATTGTCATATCTGCTTTCTTTTGAAGAAGCAACTCGGTAACGTTAAAATGCCCCCTTTCAATCGCGACAAAGAGAGGAGTTCTATTCATTAGGTCAACAGCGTTAATTCCATTCATATTCTCTTCTTGTTCAAGTAAATAAGAGATATTTTTTTCTCTTCCGCTTTGAGCTGCTCGGTGAAGGGGAGTTTGCTTTTGTACATTCTTGGCATCTATGAAAGAGGCTATTTCAACCACCACTTCATCTTTAGGCCAGATGCACTTTTGTTCTAAAGAAATAGCAAGAATAGCTCCTCCATTTTTTGGAAGGGAAATTTTTTCCACAATATCGGTGGTGACGTTATCTAGGATCAACAGCCAGGGTTTTTCTTCCTCTTTTTCAGTGAAAGAGCCTGTTTCAAGTTCACGGTTAATGTCTTGGACAAAGGTTTCTTTATTCCAGAATATATGAAGGATATCTGCAAGCTCTTGGTAGCCTTGAATAAGTGATGTCTCGGTACTGCAATCGATGTACTTGATGATGGAAAAGTGATTCAAGTGCTGATGCGCAAAAGCAAGAGCCGCTTCTTTTGTATTTATTTCAGATTCCGTTAAGAGAGCGACTGGGGTGTTGGTCTTTGAAGTCCAGCCATTTGGCAAACAAAAATTTTGTAATTGCAGGAAAAGCTCTGTCCTCCCATCAAATGGCTCTTCTGGCAATACTGGAGGTAGTGCAATATAGCCCTTGTAAGCCTTTAAAAGTGTGCTTGAGCTTGAACTTTGAGTCGCTTGAAAAATAGTGTTATCAAAATATTTTTTTGTGGCTTCATAACCAGACTTTAATAGAATTTCTTTTTGTTGAGTGTTTAAATCAAAGTCCAAAAGTCCTACAGTCCCAACATTAATTTTAATAATTCGAGCTGATGCGTAAGGATTAAGAAGGCGAATATTATCTTCAGCCTCCATGTAAATTTCAAGAAGGCATTTCATCAAACCAAATACCGTCTTTACTTTTTTTACGTCTGTTTTGATGTCTGTAATATCCTCAGGGGAGGAGCAAAGATCATATCCGATAGTCCGCTTGTTAAATACAGGGAAATCTCCTTTTATTCCCAGCTCTTCTCTTGATATAAAGCCTTTATAGTCAAAAGTTTCCATAGGTAAATTGTTGAGCAGGCCGCCATCCACAAACTGCCCTAAATGGGGTTTGCTAACTCTCTGCCCGTTTTCTTTCATATGTATAGTGTGGGGCTTGAATACACCCGGAATTGACATGGAAATACGTAAAGCATCAGAGATAATAATATTGTCACAATCGGGATCTTCTGAACTAAATTTATAAGAGCAAGATTTATTTTTCACATCCTGCAGCCTTGTCCCGAATATGCTCATATGTTTATAGGGTTTACCTTCAATTTCTATGGCTTTCCGAAGTTCCCCGAAAGTGAAGTATTCTACACCCGACATCTCTTTTATTTCATTCTCCGCCCATTCCCGAAATTCTTCTCCTTCACAAATTCCTGTAAGATTGCGAAGTTTTTTCAATGTCTCGAAGGGATGGAACAAGATTTCTGTGGTCGATCGTATGCTCCTTAGTAGATTCCATGTGGCTTTGATCGCAGAAGAGACGCCGTCTACTTTGGAGTGAAAAAGATCCAAGAGGCACTCTTTACTGCAAGGAGGATCCAGGTAATCCGTAATGTTGGTTTTAATAAGCAAATCTTCGATTTTACTAACTGAGGCATTAAGGCCTAAGAAAACGACGGGAAATGCCCCGGCAGATGTTCCTGCAAATCTTTTAGCCAAAGGCAAAATTCCTTTTTCCGCTAAATAGCGCACAACGCCTCCATAGGCAATCCCTTTTGGCCCTCCTCCTTTAAAAACATGATTTTCAGCCATTCGTTGATGTAGTTCGACTTTATAATCTTTTTTCATATTTATAGCAGAAGAAAGAAAGCCGAAAATGGAGCGTCCTATTGAAGTTTTGTCATGCCTTACGAGTTCGATAGGCGTCGTTGCTTCATGACCGAAGGCTTTTAGATCTGCCCCAAGCATTGTGAGAAGTTGAACAGTCTCATATTGCCTTGCTTTTACTGCATGATGAATAGGATGGTTTTGGTCATCATCTTCTGTTTCTAAAGAAGCCCCTTTTTCAAACAGAAGTTGAATTGAGATGAGGTCTCCAAGCTGTGCAGCAAGGTTTAGGGGCGTCAATCCATTTTCAGTATTATTCTTTTCAATCAGTTCTTTAAGTGATTTATTTTTTGCTTTTAGACATTCAATCACTTTTTTAGAATAGAGAAGATATTCTACCATTTCAGGCTGACGATACTTGACAGCAACATGTAAGAGTGTTCCCAGATTCCCTATGTCTTTAAAAAGTAGATCTTTATTTATTAGGAGGTTAACACACTCTTTCTGTCCATATTTCACCGCTAAGGCCAAAGGATTCAATTTAATGCCATCCTCTATGAGAGGGAGGTGTTTGTCTTTGTATCGCTCTAGTATGCAAGCGACAGCCTTATGTTTGCCTGCTTTAATTCCTATATGCAGAGGAGTCTCGCCTGCAAGATTGATGCAATTATAGTTGTAATGGCCTAGTAATAGGGGGATGGAATCATGAGCATTTCTTTTAACAGCATAGTGAAGAGGTGTGTTTCCATGTTTGTCAGTATCGTGGATGCCAATTTCCTTTTTGACAAGATAGGTAACAAGGCCTTCGCAGCCTGGTTTTACTGCGTGGATCAGAAGAGTTTTATTAGATAGATCTTTTAGCTTCGCAAGATAAATTTGGTTGCAAGAAGAAATTCGTGTTAGCTGATCTGTTTTAAAAGAAGCGACGATGGCTTTTATGCACCGCTTTTCTAGTCGCGCAAGATCGTCATCTGCTACAATCTTGAATAATCCCGCAATATGGCTAACATGTTCCGGAATTTCCTTAAGATTGTTGGAACTCTGAGTATTTATCATTTCTTGAATTGGTGGAAGCATGCCGGTCTCCTTGCATTTAAGAACGCACTGTAACGAGGCATGGGAAATTCTTCAAGATATAAATTTAGGTAATTTTAATTCCTGATCAATCGCAGCTGGATTAGATTTTTTTCCTATAATAAATAATGTAAATTTTTTGACTAAACAATTCGCCTTTAAAAATTTTTGGCCGAAAAATAAAGATAATTTTACTCATTTCTTTCTTAAAGAAAATATTTCCCTTTTATTCATTCTAGTTAATTTTTGTCACTTATCGCAAATTTGTTTGATCAAATCGGATTTTTCATCATTTAGTTTGATGTTTTTTCTAAACAGAGCCTCTAATTTAGCCTCTTGTGCTATAATTATTTTCTCTAGTACGATGATTTCCTCTTCCTTTTCTGTTTTAATTTTTTCATTTTCCTCTTTTAAAGATTGAATCTCTTTAAAAAAATATTTTTTTAATTGAGTTTCTTTGCCTTCGAATTCCTTCACCATGGCGATCATCGCTACTTGATTTAAAGATTTTTGTTTGCTGATTTCCTCTTTTAAAGCTCGTATTTGAAATGTTTGACTCCTGGTTTGATCATTTTCAATTTTCATTAATTCACTTTCTGCAGTTAAAGCGCAATGAGGGAAGCCTTCGGATAATAAGACAAATGGGATGCCTATTAATCCAACAATCCGTTCAGGTATTGACCCCACAACAATGTAAGAAGATTGGTTTATCTCTTTCAATTTTTGAGTAAATTGGGCGGTCCAGTTAATAGTTTCAATGCAACGATCACCTGTTTTCAACATAAAAATCCTCATTTTGGTTTGTGATAAATTACAGCATTTTTGCATTTATGTATCAATAGTAGGAGTTGCATTACAGTTTAATCTGTAATAAAGCCTGCCTTTAGCCTGACAAGAAACGGAAATTTCTATTGCTTTTGTTACAAATTATGTAAGATGGGAAATGAAACAGAGCTGCGCCAACTCTTCAACTTCATGGGGAGGTAAAAAAAACTTCCTAAAAAGGATGATCTCATGGAGAACCAATGTTACAGAACCTATTCCTTACAAATTTCTTTAGACTCCAATCAGAAAAACAAAGCACTTTATGGAAAACAGGATCAAAGGAAGAATCTTGACGAACTTGAATCTTCAGAATTGGAGAAATCCTTTGTAGAGATTGTCAAAAAGCAAGCAGAAAGTGTGATTTGTCTTATTTCGAATCAATTTTTAATCAAAAAAACAGAAGGCAGTTGGCAACTCTCGTCTCATACCCCGACGCTTGCCCAAGTGGTTGAGAATGAAATCAGCATGAAATATGGCGCCACAGAAGTTTTTGGAGAACAAGAAGCTTTCCGGAATGAATATGCCGCAGGCTTTGGGACAGCTTTCCTGGTCGGCAAGCAGCTTGCTATGACAGCAGCCCATTGCATTTGCACAGAAAATTCTAATATACTTGATGAAAAAATCATTGCTACAACCTACTTAGTCTTTGGTTTCCAAAATACTAAGAAAAATCCCTCCGATTATCTTTTTGCTGATAAACAAGTTTATCAGATCAAAAGGGTCGTCAGCCATCAATTCACAAGGATTCAAGATAAAAATCTAAACTTTAATGAATGGACTGACTGGGCGCTTCTTGAGTTAGATCGGGAAGCATCCTATACTCCCATTAAAACGAATATGACCGAGAAAGTGGCCGACAAAATCGAGCTCTACATGCTGGGTCACCCTTATGGCTTACCCTTAAAATTTACAAGCAATGGCTTTGTTCAGAGAAATAAGCATAATGATTTTTTTGAAACCAATTTAGATGCATTTGGAGGCAATTCTGGATCTCCTATCTTCAATAAGGCAATCAAACAAGTGGAAGGCATTTTATGTAGCGGGGGCCAAGACTATGAGATTACCGAAAACTATCGAGTAACAAGCAAAAGAAGAATTCAAGCACATCAGATCACAAAGCAAGAAAGTGGACGGAATGGGTTTGAAATTTGCCAAAGGCTCCATGTGCTTCGCTTTCTTGTGGGTAAAGAGCTTTTAAACTTAGAGGGAATCGACCAGCAAAAAAATACTCAGGAGCTGATTATTCAGTCTATTAAAGCTCACTACAAAGCTTGCAATACTATTCCTCACCTTTTACATACAGCTCTTCCCATCCATGAAATCTATACAGAACTTGTGCTTTTGCGCAAAGACAAAGAAGAGGTTAAAGATAAGAAAAAAGCTTTTGAAGAACATCGAATTAATAGCTGGGAAGACATCCATACCGCAAAAGAGCCAGTAGAGCTCTTTACTCTCTTTGAAACCAAAGAAGGTAAAGCAGCAAAACGCCTCCTGATTCTTGGCAGAGCAGGGGTCGGAAAAAGCACTCTTTGTCAATACATCGCTAATCAATGGGCAGAAGAGACGTTATGGAAAGGAAAATTTGACGCTTTATTTTGGCTCCCTCTTAGAAAACTTCAAAATGCGCACTCTGCTGAAACAGCATCCTCCTTTATTTTTCGAGTGTGTTGTCAAGAAAAAAGCCAAACACTTTATTCCAAAAATGTTGCAGATTATCTTAAGGAAAATTCAGAACGAATTCTTTTGGTTTTGGATGGCCTTGATGAAGTCACACTTGAAGAAAATAGCCTCCAAAAAAGCATTGTCGATGAACTCTTGAAATTTCCACATTGGATCATGACTTCTCGACCTCACGCTGCTGGTTCTATCTCAGCCGATATGAGCATTGAGAATGTTGGTTTTGCCTCAAAAACAATTGATCTCTATATTGAAAAATCTTTCCCTACAAATGGTGAGACTATCTCTAAAAAGATTCGTCAAAATCCAATTATCTTTGGACTTTGCCATATCCCTATTAATCTTGAGCTTGTGTGCTCAATTTTGAAAAAGTCAAAGGGGAGCATTTCCTCTATCTACTCTATGACAGGACTTTATGAAGAACTAACTTTAACATTACAAAGACGCTTTTTGGAAAAAATAGGGCGACCTCATGCTTGGAAATGGCAATCAGGAGATTTAGAACAGGATCATCAAACCCGAAAAATTTTCGGGTTATTAGAATCGATTGCCTGGACAGGAATGCAAAATAAACAATTATTTTTCTCTTTTAATAGGGGAAAGATGAAAGAAATTTACTATTGTTATTCCTCCATTGAAGAAAGGGATCAACTTTTTATTCAAACATGTGCGACGGGCTTCCTCTATTCTTCTGGAGATAACGAAGATTTCCTTCGCAATGAATATTCTTTTCTTCACTTAACCTTTCAAGAATTCTTTGCAGCGCGTTATCTTGTGAGGCTTTTGCAAAATAATCCCTCTGAAGCTGCCAAGCTCATTAGGGAGGTAAAGTTTGACCCTCGTTATAAAGTGGTGATCTGGTTTCTTGCCGGCCTTTTGAAAAATGTTGAGGGGCATTTCGAGAACTTAACTGCTTTTTTTGATATTCTAGATACTCCTAAAGATAGCGTAGGTTTCTATTCTGCTCTCTTAAAAGTGCGTTGCTTAGAAGAATGTGGTTGGCCAAATGAACTTCGAAAAATGAAGTCTTATAAAAAAGAGATTCAATTTTGGTGTGAACGCATGTCTGTTGAGCCTCTCCTTAACTCAGTAACGCAACATCTTGTTGAAACATTCGAGATCAGTCCTCAAGGAGCTAAGCATTTCTTTATTCCTGTATTAAATTCTTGTTTTTCAGGTAAAGGTTTGCTAGCCAAACGTGAGTCTTGTCAATCTCTAAGCCGAGTTTGGCAAGCCGATCCACAATTGGCTCTTTCTTTACTTACCTCAGCATTAAAAGATGAAGACTATGAGGTTAGAATGAATGCAATCGAAACCTTAAGCCAAATTGCACAAGTCAATCTACCGTTGGCTCTTCCTTTGCTTGCCCAAGCCATCAACGATGAAGGTGATTCGGATTTCAGACAAAAAGCAGCACAAGTCTTAGGTAAAGTCAAACAGATCGATCAACAATTGACTCTTCCAGTGCTTGTACATGCATTTCAAAAAGGAATCGGGGTAATCAGAGACCAAGCCGTCTATGGCTTAGGAGAAATGAGCCTTGTTGATCCGCAACACGCTCTTCCTTTCCTTGCTCAAGCAATCAAAGATGAAGTCTGGTGTGTTAGGGCAACTGCAGTTGCATTCCTATCACGGATAAGCCTAATTTACCCACATTTGACTTTTCCTTTGCTTATCGAATCCCTACAAGATGATATGTGGATGACCCAGGAAGAGGCATTAAAAGCTATATTTGGCATGGATCAAGTCCCATTTAAATCGACTCTTTCTTTGCTTGCACAAGCTCTCAAGGATAAAGGGTCAAATGCCGATGGAGATGCGATAATATCATTAAGTCAAATAAGCCAAGCTGATTCTCAAGAAACTCTTTCTATAGTGGCTCAAGCCCTTAAACATGAAAACTGGTACGTCAGGATAATAGCAGGATATGCTTTATATCAGGTAGGCCAGGCTGATCTTCCATTAACTCTTTCTCTGCTTGTTCAAGCACTGAAAGATAAAGACAAATATGTTGGAGTCATGGTCGTGCATGCCTTATGTAAAATAGGCCAGGCTGAACCTCAGTTGACTCTTTCTTTACTTGCCCAGGCTTTCAAAGATGAAGACTCGAATGTCAGAAAAAGAACGGTAAAAGCTTTAGGTCAAATAGGCCAAGCTGATCTTCCATTAACTCTTTCTTTACTTGCTCAAGCACTCAGGGATGAAGACGTGGATGCCAGAGTTAGGGCCGTCATAGCGTTAGGTCAAATTAGCCAAGTGGATCCTCAATCGACTCTTTCTTTGCTTGCCCAAGCTCTCAAAGATAAAGATTCAAGCATCAAGACTGTGGCAGTAAGAACCTTAGGTCAAATAGGTCTTGTTTATCCGCAGCTTGTTCTTTCCATTTTAGGCCAAGCTCTCCAAGATCCAATGGCCATGGATGAGGCAGTAAGAACCTTAAATGAAATTGGTCATGTTCATCCGCAACTTGTTCTTCCTTTTCTAGCCCAAGCATTCAAAAGTGATGTCTGGCATATTAGGTACAATGCAGTATCCAACTTAGGTCAGATAGGGCAGGCTGATCCTCAATTGACTCTTTCTTTGCTTGCCCAAGCTCTTAAAGATGAGGACCCAGGTGTTAGATCCTATGCCGTAATAGCCTTAAGTCAACTAGGTCAAACTGATCCTCAAAGGACTTTTTCTTTAATGTCTCAAACACTCAAAAATGAAGACTTGTCTGTCAGGAAAATGGCAGCATCTTACTTATTTGATATAAGCCCATTTGATCCTCAGTTGACTTTATCTTTGCTGGTGCAAGCATTCCCGGAAGGGGCGGAGCTTAATTCTGTAGTATTTGCATTACAAAAATATAATGTTTCATCGATTCTTAAACACAATTCTGAGTTGTTCTATCATTTTTATTCGAAAGTAACCAAAGCTTCTCTTTTAAAGGCTACAACTTTAAATGCTCTGATTAAGTGCTTTAAAGAGAATCCATTTAATGAGACATATCTCTCAGCAATTGTGTTAAAATGTATTGAGGAAAATCAATCCATTTTTCAAGAAGATGACTCTCTTTGCTTCTACGAACATGGAAAAATTAAAAAAGTGAAGCTTGTTCAAGCAAACCTAGCTATTCAGCAAATTGAAAAACTTGTCTACCAGTATCCTGAGTTTATTTTACACCTCCCGTCATCAAATCAAAATCACATAGAAAAAAAAACTTCTAAGCAAGAAGATCGCTTTTTCAAACTAAATCAAAAAGGAAACGCCTCAGAAACAAGTTCATGTCTTATACAATAGTTTCGCTATAAATCATAATTTTGCAAATATATTGATCGGTTGACAGATCAAATTTAATATATAGAGTTTTGACTTATCAATGTTCTACGCACACCATGGAGCTTTCAAATGAACTCAACTTTTATGAGACCCCTGTCAACGAAGAAGAAAGTTTAAATAAATAAGCGCTATCAATTTACAAATTTCTTTAATTTGCCAACCACAACTATATTTTCGTATTTGAAAGGTGAGGGTGTTTTCTGTGTTAGTTAATTCTTGAAGCTCTAACGATCTTCTCTTGGTGGCCTCCGTGCCGATGTGTAATAATGAGGGATCGATCACTACAAACGAAGTGTTTAATTTTTGGAAATGCGCTTCGACAATCGGCATAATTCTTTCACCTTTCGGGTTACCATGATTTTTTCCCATTAGAGCAATAACTTTTCTTTTGTTAATTGGATTTAGATTCTTATCTCTACATATTTCAAGAGAAAGTTGTCGTTGTTCAAAGGTTTCATAAATAAACTTGATTTTTGATATATTAAGATCAATATTGCATTTGTTCAAAAAAAGAATTTTGCTAATTTCAAATTTCTTCAACTCATCCATTGATAGGCATTTGTTTTGATAATCTTCCAAGCAAATTTGAGACAAATAATGATTCTCATGGTTTCTTCCAAAAATCATCAATAAATTCCAAGCCTTGGATACTTCAATTGATTGATGAGAGTTTGAAATGAATGAGAGAGTTAAAATGGCTTCTTTGATTTTACGTTCATAAGTAAAGAAATCACGGGCTTTTTGGCAGCAATTGAGCCAAAACTCTCTTTCTTCATCGCACTAGTACATTGTTAAGGTTTTGGATATAAGAGGGGATTAGATGAAAAAGATCTTAATCCATTTTTTTCCCGAAAGGGCTGTTGTTTGCCATGATTAAAAAAATATTCAATAAATTTGAAGAAGATAGACTCTCATTTTCTCCTGTCAAGGGGGATCCTTGGAATGGACCTGTAGATCATTTTTGGAAAACATTTGCCGAAGAATTTTTAGAGGAAATCGATCATTACCTAACGCATTTAAATGAGATGGCTTCGAATGAAAATGTATTGGAAAATCAATTATTAACCTTGCAACTTAAACGTAAACTTGCCCTGGAAGTTCCCCAAACAGCACTGTTAGAAATTCTTAATAATCACCCGTCAACGCAAAACAAAAAGATTGTCAAATTCTGACTTACTCTATTGGAGGGTGAACTCAACAATCTTAATTTGCAAATATTTTGGTCTGTTGGCAGATAAAATTTAATAGAGCTTTGAATGCATAGTATCGAATTACTAGGGATTTTTTTCAGTAAACACCCATTTGCCTAAAAAACTTTTGCCTTAAGCTCGGAGCTTTGTAAAATAGTTCTTTAATGTTGTCTCTAAACCAATAAAGGCTTCCAACTACAGTAACTACTGCTAGTGCACCTCCAATGATCACGGGGTATGACCACTCTTTTTCTTCTTGAGATTTTTTTATCTTTTCGTAGGCTGAATTGTCCCTTAAATTCTCAAAAATCTTCGTTGCTAAGATTGCGGTGTTGCAATAAATATGTTTTTCTGGTGCGTCATCCAGCCTGTTTTTCACATCTTGCTTTAGAAACTTTTGGGCATATGCTAACACGTTATCTGATTTAAAGATGTTCTTAAAATTTTTTTCGATATGCTCTAATAGCGATGTTATGGATGTGTCTCTTGTTTTATTATTTATTTCCCAAATGACTTTATCTTCTTCTGGATTGTGAAACATTACTAAAATTGTTTCACTATACTCTTTATTATTTGCAAAATTCTCTTTTATTTTATCTCTTAATTCAATGAATTTGATGCGAAGTGTCCTTTCCATATTTTCTTCGGTGATCTCTCCAGATAACCTGCGCAAGAACTGGCATGCCCACAATTTCGATTTTTCTTCATTTTGAAGGATGCTTCCTAGATTGATATCAGACAAATCATTGCTATTTTTTTGAATTAATTGAGAAAATTCAGCACATGCGAAATTTTTCATTTTCTACAACTTGCGCAAGAGTGGGGGTCTTTGAGGCAAGCTCCCAGCCTCCTTCGACTCTTTTTTTTAAAAAATCATTTGAAACAAAACAAGCAACGCTTTCGGCTTGTTTCTTCACTGTGTTAATGAAAGACTCGTCTAACAATTCTGAGGATTCAAATGCATCCAGATTTTGACGCTGGTCTTTGTTGCTATAAGTGGCTTTGTTTATTTGTAGAGGATTCTTAGGTTCGATATTCATAGTTCCTTATTTTCTGTTGTGGGACATCCTATCATATTTTTGTTTTACTCATTTATTTTTTAAAGCTGTAACCTAACATTACCTGTTGACCTTCGCGCCAACTCGCATCACATCCCAATTTACTACTTCACGATAGCGTAAGCGTAAATTTTATTTACCGACATTTTCTTTGCGTCCTTTGTGTCTTTTGCTGTTTCTTTGCGTTAAAAAATCAATCTAGTGCACTGTTAACTCTGCTTGGAATAAAACTTTTTTAGCGTAGTCTAAACCTCTAGTTCTATCTAGGTGATGAACTAGATTGTTTTTTTAACGCAAAGAAGCAGCAAAAGTCGCAAAGAGCGCAAAGATCATTGAAAACTAGGATTTAGAAATGACGTTTACATGGTAGCAGGTGCAAAAATTTGCACCAGCCTGCCGTTCACACACAAGGAATATCTTGGGACGCTATTTAAGGAGAAGGAGGTTGCCCCAGATACATAAATTTTAAAATTCTAACCTGATGAGTTATTGAATAAGGCATGTATTTGTTTCAGCAATATTGATCTCCTGTTGCAACTCCAAAATAAATGTAGGGTATTGATGAGCATGATTATCTATTTGCATGAGGAATTCACTTGTTTTTTGCATTTTTACTTTGCAAAGCTTCGCCTGTTCATAGAAGCAGATAAACTCATCTTCCTGGAAAAATGCGAGATTTTCCTCGATGCATTTTAGCGCAATGGCTGAAGAGTAAATTGGGGCATTTGTTAGATCTTCTTTAAAACAGGTGATCAGGGAATTTAAAGGGGTTGAAATGAGAAGACTATTTGTGTTTTCCGTTTTATAGACATCACGTATTAATTCTTGGTTAGATTTGAAATAAAGTGAAAGATTGTATTTTTTTAAAGACGTCACTGCTTTTATTTTGACCGATGAACTTTCATCTTTAAGGGCTTCAAATAGTAATGGAAGGATCAATGGCAGACATTTATCGCCTATTTCACCTAAAGCATTTATTGCTGCTTCTCTAGTAGAAGGGAATATATCTTTGAGCGCTTCGGCTAACAATGGAATGGCAAAATGTGGATCGGCCCCGCCTATCTTACCAAGAGCTGATATTGCAGCCATTTTAATCAATACATTGTTAATCCATAAACAATTGGCAAGTTAAGGTAAGGTGAAGAAAGGAATATTCATTTTCCAAGAATTGTTCGCTATTTCCATTCGATTGAAGGAATCCGCTTGTACAGACTTGTGTAAACAATTGGTTTCTTTCTTCATTAGGTGGATAACCAAAATAAACATCTTCCATTTGTCCAGTATTAAAAGAGAAAAACAATTGTCTTTGTTGCATTCCTGTCCAGGCTATTGATTCTAATAAGTGGAAAATTCGACTTAATTGAGGATCTCGTTTTATGTCACCTTGTTCATAGTGCCAAGCATTATCCCATCCTATTTTTTCTATAAAACGTCTTTGGAGAGTGAACGTAAGTTCTTCGTAAAGTCCTGTCATAGAATTAATAGAGGAAATATCGCTTTTAGATTTTTTTAGAATCGAACATACAAGTTCAAGATTGATAGGGATGTGACAAAGGCCAAAAATGATGGGGTTTTGTCGAATCTTTTGTATGACAGCTTGTGGATTTTCTTCGAACGATTTTTGAATATAAAGATCAATTGTTTTTGAAGCGAATCCCACGTTCTCGATAGTGCTGTCTGCTTAAATAGATCCAGCGGCATGAGGCCGCGAGGTGAGGATCCAATGTGGAAACTTTAAAAGCTGATCGACAATCCTTTTTTAAAGGCTATTTACTTCAAGTGCAACTTCATCCAGCCCATCCAAGATAAAGAGGACTCGTTCTGCATTTTGCTTGAGGTAATCTGCAACATCATTTGCATAAAGGTTTTCACTCTTTTTCTGGCAGCAGAGGCGGAACAAAAAGGTAGAAACGGTCTCAGCAGCATGGGCATGTTGGAGTTTTCTCAGGGGAACCCAAAAAACCGCATCAAATTTTTCTTTCCAAAGTTTTCCTTCGGCCCATTCGTGTGCAATATATTGGCACAAAATGCTTTTACCGATGCCTGCTCGACCAAGAACAAGCAAGCGCTTGTTCCCGTTATCCTCTCCATTTTTGTAAATAGAGGATAACTTAATTGGCTCTTTAGAAGCGTGAATATCTTCCCAACTATTAATGCGGTGTTCTTCAAACACCTTTTTTTCATCTTTCTTATTTTTTTGAAGAAGAACAAGCTCAGTATAAATTTCATTGATAGGAAGAGCTTTATGTAATAGACGGGGGATTGTGTTTTGGCTTCTGTAGCCTTCTTTAGGAGATTGAATGATAAGCTCTGGAGCATTTTGTAACTGATTTATTCTTTCTCTACTTAAAAGGCGGTCGTCGACAAGAAAGCGAAGGACATTTAATCGTTGACAGACTTCAAAGCCCTGACCACTTTCTTTTTTTGAGATTTGACGCACGTGAATTCTTCTTTCATTTCTGCCTCGATAGTTATTTGTGATCTCACAGTCTACTCTTCCGCAGCATAGCATCCCTTCCACATTATGAGTCGTTTTATTGAAAGTAGGAGATTCGGAATTGCCCTCGAATGCATCTAGATTGGACTCAAAAAAGTCTTTTTGTGTATTTGGTTGAACAGAGCCATTGCCCACAAACTTCATGGGCAATCCACATGGATGGCCAAGCATATAAAGATCAGTTTTAACAGCTACTTTTTTCGTCATATTCATTTTGAGGGGAGTAAAGGGGGCCTCTTGATCCAGTTCCATAAGTGCCCAATCTGTCCATTCAGAAAAATTTCCATTTTTATCTTTGATTTTTGCGTATTGGTGGCTGATTACCTTTTTGATTTGATAGACCTGCTTGTCAGCAAATAGCGTTTTAGCATTTTGAAAGCCAAATACTATGTACGTAGAATTGATTTTATTTTCATTCAGGATATTGGTTTCCTTTTTGCATATGCAATGAGCAGCTGTCAAAGCTAGTTGCTTGCCCAATAAAAAGGCTGTTCCAAAACCCACAGCATATTCATTATAAAAGGCTTCTTGTTCTCCAAAAACTTCATGGGTTCCAAACTTTTCATGAAATTGATCTTCCACAGCTTGAGCAAAAGTTGGAGCTTTTAAAACTAGCTCCCAGCCCCCTTCGGCACTTTTTTTAAGAAATTGTTTTGAGATAAGGCAAGCAACACTTTCGGCTTGTTTCTTTACAGTATTGATGAAAGATGCGTCTGGTTCTGTGTGTCAATTGAGTCAAATTTTTAGTAAAGTACCGTATCAAATGTTTTTTCCATTTAGATAAGACGTTTGATAAACTCTAAATGGGGTTCTTTTGGGCAGGCTACCGAGTTTCGCTAGCGATTGCAACTACCGACTTGGGCTACAAAAAGTTTGTAGCTATAGAGCCAAATTTCAAAGTTCTAACCCCTGGTTTGCCCTTTCAGGGCTACACCAGGGGAGACATGTATATCGCTCTTCCAGAGCTCAGCTCATTTTTCTTATCTACCCACAGTTTGCCCTTCCAGGGCTACACCGTGGGCTGCAAACATATCGCGCTTTCAGCGCTGGAACGAAGCCATGCCCTAGCTCTGAAAGAGCGAAATATTTGCAGCCCACAGTGTAGCCTTGGTGGGGCAAACTGTGGGTATGACAAGAAAATGAGCTGAGCTCTGGAAGAGCGGAATATTTGTCTCCTGGTGTAGGTCTGAAAGGAAAACTAAGGGTTAGAGCTTTGGCGGTTCCGCAGCCTGGCGTCGTCAATAAAATCTATACTGATGTGAAGTAATTTTAGGCTGTAGAGACTGATAGGAGTTGTCAAGAAAAAGGCGGTGTGTTCATTATACGACAAGTCGAGGGCGAACAAAGCGGAGACAAGTCTCAGCACTCCAAAATCAATCAAACCTTTCTGTTTTTAAAGGATAAAATTTTACAGTGCACATGACTAACATTTATGGTTCAAATCGATGGCTTTTCAAAGTTCACTTCACCCTAAATTCTTGAGATCTGCTCTGCATAGCTATTTTAGCCTTTGCCCTATGTAAGGAGCTACATCAACTCCTGGCAGGGAGCGGAGAAATCGACTGACAGCAGCATTTACTTCTATTTCATCTGGCATACGAGCGCCGCTATAAGAAGAAAAGTAACCGTCTTTATTCAAATAAGGAGGTATTCCCTTTCCCAGACTGAGATCATATCCACAAGTTTTGAGTTTATTTTCTATTTTTTTCAAGATTTCCACTTTGTCCTTGTGTTCTGAAAATTCTTTATTTGCACGCTCCATTACCTCTTGTGAGGTTAGTGGCATCCCTTCTTTAATATCTACAGAACGGTAAGGCGTTACATCAACTCCTGGAAGCAAATCAAAAAATTCAAAGACTGTTTTATGGATAAGTATATCTTTTCGTATTGAAGAGTCGTAATCAGCTTTGTGGTTAGGATATTTAATGTAAACATCCTCCTCGCCATATAAGAAAGGGGTAATACCTTCATTTACACAGGCTTGATAGTTGCGGCGCTCTAATTTATTTTCGATTCCCTCTAAAATGCGAATTCGATTCGTATGCTCCTTAAATGCTGTTTCAGCGAGGCTAATTACCTCATCATAGCTGTAGGGCTCTTTACGCATACTCATCTCTTGTTGCTTCAAAATATCGATTTTAATGTCATTGTTTCTAAGAGATTCATGGGACGTATTATTTACTTTGATAGAAGTAGGGGATTGATATTTCCTGTTCCAGACAATCATTCGATAAACTCCCCAGCCAGTAATTATAATCAAAGGTATCGCACAGATTGCAATTGTTGCAATTTGGCACTCTTCTGAGATTTCAGGGGTAAATTGTAAGTCAGAAATATAGATATCTGGGGTGAATTTGGTATGTCTTTCAATCATGAGATTGTACTCTTTGGTATTTTATTGTATAAGGCATTGTGGATCATCGGTTGCCTGCTGTGATTCCAAAATAAATTCAGGGTAATGTTGAGTAAGGTTTTCAATTTGTAAAAGTGTTTTTTTTGCTTTTGAAATATTCACTTTGCAAAGTTTTCCACGCTCATAAAAACATATGTCCTTATCTTCACGAAAGATGGATATATTTTCTTCAATGCATTTAAGCACAAAGGCTGAAAGGTATACCGATTGTTTGAGGTCGTCTTTATAACAAGTAATTAGGGCGCTTAAAGGAGTCGCATTTAAAAGATTGGTTTCATTTGTTATTTCATAATACTCATGGAGTAAATTTGGGTTGGATTTGAGATAAGTTGAAAGATCGTATTTTTTAAATAATTTTATTGCATATTCTCGGAACGTCTTATCGTTATCTTTAGAGGCTTTTGCAAGTAAAGGTAGAATAATTTGAGGATCAGTTTTATCCAACATATTGACGATATATGCTCCTTCGAGTCTCACACTCTCATCAGCGTTGTTAAGAATTTTGGAAAGGAAAGGAAGGATAAGAAGCGGGTGAGTTTGTCCTATCATGCCAACAGCTCTACCTACCGCGCTCTTGGTATATTCCCCTCCATGTTTGAAGGCATAAATAAGTAGAGGAATGACGATCTGGGGAGCTGTCTTGCCTAATTGACCTAAGGCTTCTAGCGCTTCTATTCTGATGCAGTCATATTGACTTTGAAGGGCGCTGGTAAGGTAAGGAAGCGTAAGTTGCGGATTCGCTTGGTTGATCTGAAGGAGCGTTTGTGCTGCTTTTAATTGAACCAATTCCACTTTATCATGGAGGGCTTCGGTCAGCAAAGGAATGACAAGTTGTGGAGAGGTTTGGCCTAATTGACCGAGGGCCTCGATGGCATCTTCTCTAGCCATAAAAGAGCTACAATTTTTGAGGATGTCCGCAAATACAGAGGGGACAAATTGCAAATCGGTAGGGTTTATCTGAATTAAGGCAATAGCTGCACTTAGTTTGCAATGAGAATATTTAGCTTTGAGGTTGAGGGCTTCTGTCAGCAAAGGAAGGACAAGTTGCAGATGGCTTTGACCTATCTTACCTAGGATCTTTATTGCAAAGTCTTGGAGCGAACAATTGCTGCTTTTGAGGGCAATGGCTAGTAAAGGAATGGTAATTTGTGGAGCGGCTTGGCCTATCTTACCAAGATCATACAATATTTCCTCACTGACACTAGAAAAGCCATCATTCAGAATGGTGGCAAAAAGTGAAAAGACAAATTGCAGATCGGGTGGGTTGATCTTAATAAGAATTGATGCTGCATATACACTGAAATCCTTATTATCATCGGTAAGGGCTTTGGTAAGGAATGAAAGAATATGTTGGCGATAGGTTTTGCTTAACTTGATTAAGGCCTCTTCTGCATTATAAAAGGATATATATCTGCGTCTTTTAAGGTCTTCGGCAAGAAAAGGAAGAATAAGTTGTGGATCGATTGGACCGATCTCAGCGAGGGCTTTTATTGCTTTTTGTTCGACTTCAACATCTTTGAGGGCCTCTTCAAGCAAGGGAGTAGCAAGTTGCGGTTCAGTTTTGCCTATCTGAACAAGAGCTTCTACTGCAGTAAATTTAACCTCCCTATTTTTATCCTTGAGGGCTTCTTCAAGCAAAGGAAAAACCAGTTGAGAGTGGGTGAAACGAATCTGAACCAAAGTTATTACTGCCACTTGCTTGATTTCTACGTTATCATCCTTGAGAAGTTCTTCAAGCATAGGAAAGGCAGCCTTAGGATCAGTTTGACTTATCTGATCCAGGGTTTTTAATAAATAATATCTGACGTCACGAGTGTCATCTTTGAGGGCCACTTTAAGTAAAGGAAGGACAACCCCAGGATCAGCGCTGCCTATTTTACTGAAACCCTTTGCAGCAGCTAGGCGGATCTTTGGATTATCATTTGCGAGGGAAATTTGGAGCTGTGGGATCAAGAAACGTTTAGCAGCGTTAGGACTCGCTTCGAAGGTGTCTATAAGGTGTATGAACTGGGAATTAAGGGAAGGCTCAAGAGTGAGTTTATTACACCAGAATTCGATTTCCTTCTCATATTCCTGTAATTTGTTAAGGCCATTCGGCGAACCGCATTCTTCCAAGCAGCGCACTTTAAGAAGTGTAGAATACAGTCCCACGTTGTCCTTAGGGCTATCCATAATCTCAAAGAAAGCATTTAATTTTTCATAATCGCCTCCTTCATTTTTCAAAAGACCGGCGACAAACCACATTACAATCTTATAGCGAGGATCAAACTTCACTTTTCTAATGCATTTTTTAGCTGCATCCAAATTGTTTTCCATAAGACGAACAAGGTAGCGTGCAGCAAAATATTCTTGAAAGGTGAGATGTAGGAAGGAGTATTCATTCTCCAGAAACTCCTCATTATCCCCATTAGATTGTAGAAAACCAGTTGTGCAGGTTTGAGTAAAAAGTTCGGTTCTTGTTTGATCAGGAGGATAAAGAGAATAAATCTTGTTCATTTGTCCGGTATCAAAAGAAAAAAACAATTGCTTTTGCTCCATCCCTGTCCAAGCAATAGATTCTAGTAGTTTGAAAATCTTACTTGTATGAGGATTTTGTTCTAAATCACCCTGCAACAAATCCCAAGCATTGGCCTGTCCAATTTTTTCCAAAAAGCGCCTTTGGAGTGTTAAAGTGAGTTTTTCATAAAGTCCGGTCATAGAAGTGATAGAGGAAATATCTCCTTTTGATTTCTCTAGAATAGAACAAACAAGTTCTAGGTTGATGGGGATATGGCATAGTCCAAAAATGATCGGATTTTGGCGGATCTTTTGAAGGACAGCTTGTGCATTTGTTGGAAACGATTTCTCTATGTAGAGTTCAATTGTTTTTGAAGAAAATCCCACATTTTCGATGGCGCTATCTGCTGAAACAGATACAGCAGCATGAGGCCGCGAGGTGATGATCCAATGAGGCATCTCTAAAAGCTCATCGACAATCTCTTTTTGAAGAGTATTTTCCTCCATTGAAACTTCATCCAAGCCATCTAGGACAAAGAGAATCCGATTCTTATTTTGCTCAAGGTAATTTGTAATATCTTTTGAATAAAGTTTTTGACCTTCTGCCTGACAACAAACGCGAAAGATAAATGAAGCCAGAGTTTCTGCAGAATGGGTATTTTGCAGTTTTCTTAAAGGAACCCAAAAAAGAGCATCATACCTCTCTTTCCAAAGTTTTCCATTTGCCCATTTATATGCGATGTGTTGGCAGAGGGTGCTTTTGCCAATGCCTGCCCGACCAAGAATGAGAACCCTGTTTAAAGCTATCCCTCCTTTTTTTGCAAAAAGACTCTGAAGTAAAATGGGTTCTTTTGCAGCATGAATGTCTTCCCAGCTGTTAATCCGACGCTCTTCGTATGCTTTTTTCTCTGTCTTTTTATCGTCATCCTTATTTCTATGTAGGAGGACAAGCTCTGTATAGATTTCCTCGATGGGAAGAGCTTTATGCAAAAGGCGCGGAATCGTGTTTTGGTTTTTGTAGCACGCTTTCAAAGATTGAATAATAAGCTCCTTGGCATTGATCTGCTGATCCATCCCTTCAATTCCTAAAAGGTGGTCATCCACAAGGAAGCGAAGGACATTTAATCTTTGGCAATTTTCAAGCCTCTCGCCTACTCTATTTTCTCTAATTTCTAACTTTGTGATGCGACAAGCTTGAATTCTTGCATTTCCTAGATTTTGATAATTTTTAGTGATTTCATAATCATTTGAACCGGCACATAATATTCCGACTCCTACCCTTGTTGAAAGGGCTCCAATAAAAGAGCCTGAGTTCCCTTCAAAAGCATTTAAATCGCACTCAAAAAAATCATTCTCTGTATTTCCTTGAACTTGGCCATTGTAGGTGAATTTTAGGGGCAATCCGTTGGGATGGCCTAGCATGTAAAGCTGGATCTGATCCCCAACTTTTTCAGATAAACTAAGAGGCAACGGAGGATAAGCGGCTTCTCTATCTAATTTAAGAAGAGCCCAGTCTGACCACTCCGAGAAGGCTTTATTTTTCCCGGGTAAGCGAAAAAACTGGTGTGCTACGACTACAATTTTAAAAATTTGATTTTCATTAAAAACATAGTCAGATTGCTTCTCTTTTGCGTTGTGGAATCCAAAGACTAAGCGTGCGGCTTGGATTAATTTTGTATTGAGTTGGCTCGAATTTGGTTCACAAACACAATGGGCTGCAGTTAGAACATGCTGCTTATCTACGAGAAACGCTGTTCCAGATCCTGCGGCATATTCGTTGCGAAACGCTTCCTTTTCTCCGAATGACGCTTCGTGGTTAAATTGGTCTTCTTGTATCTGAGCAAGAGTGGAAACGTCATCACTGAAAGTCCATCCTCCTTCTTTTCTTTGTCTTAAATTTTGCTCGTGAACCAGGCAAGCTACGCTTTGAGCTTGGGTTTTGATGGTTTCAATAAAATCAGAAGGTAAGCCTAGGCCTTCTAGCTGATCTAGGTTGTGCCTGTAATCGAAGTTACTATATAGAGCCTTTGGGATCATGCGTATGTATCTTTTCTTTTGTCATTAATTCACCAGTTTTGTCGCTCTACACCGACAATTCAATTAAAAGATAAATTCGACCAGGCACGTTCACGATCCTGCTCCATTTTATCAGCACTTAGGGTAAATTCGCCGCAATAAAGCATTTTTTAAACAAATTCATTATACTTACAAATTAAACTCTTTTAACACTTTATTAACTCTCTCCAAATAATCAAATTTTTCTACGTTTTCATTTGTTGGAACATCCTTTAATTCTACATTTTCTTTATTTATTGAATTGGCCACACATAATAATTTATTATATAATCTATCCCTCATGTCAGTATCAAATGAACCTTTTAATTTTGCCGAGTAATTTTTTCCATCACAAAAAAATTCATAGATTTCTGTATTTTCCTCAATACGACTATCCCTGAAATTGATCGGGGGTTTAGCTTTTATTAAATTCACCAATGATTTTTCACAATCGGCATTTTTTATATCTTTTATATATTTCATCCATTGTGTATCCATCAATAATGATAAACAAGAAATGCAATAATCAAAATTTTTAAAATTATCCGTTTTATTTAGTTTGTACATTACAGCCGATTCTGGTGTAATTTCATCAAGACACATCTTGCACTCGTCTTGTATATTAACAATGGACGTAGAAATAGCTATCCCTTCTTCATGAATTTTTTCTATAAACGACTCGCAGTTACCCTTCATTTGCTTCAAAACCTTATTCTTTTCTAATTCTCCAAGAAAAACAAGAATTTGGTCTTCATTGCCCTTGTTTATCAACCTCATTAGAAGCTCATCTAGTGGCTTTTCATGAAGCTCAGCTTCTTCAAATGATGCCTGCAAGATAGGAACAAGACGTTGAAGTGTATTCGTTGTTCGAGGCGACAAGGAAGCCCATTGGTCGAAGGATTCATGGAGTTCTCTAAAAAAATCTGAAGAGCTTTCTCTTATGCGTTCAATAATAGGTTGCCTATTGAATGTGCACCTTGCAAGCTCTTCCCATAGTTGTAAATAGGGAGGTTTTATTGGTTCTATGTTCGACCTCATGTAATGTTTTCATTCAAATTGCATTTTTTCTAAAATAATTTGCAATGAGATTTACGCGATGCGAGAATTTTCGTAGTGTACGACTGTAGTCTGCTGCGTCTCGCAGAGGCTGTGAAAAAATTCGAAATAATGCAGCAGTTAGGCGAAAGTTGCAGCTGATGCAATTTTTGACGACGTCGTAGCCATAGCTACGACCGAGGAGAGAAGTGCGTCAGATGCAACTTTTCAGCCAACTGAAGCATCTTTCCAATTTTTTCACAGCCTCGCAGCAGTAGCAGAATAGACGCTCAGTTGGCTCCTGCTGCGAGACGCAACAGGCTACATAAATTTTCTGAACTTCGCTATTAGCATGGCCTCAAACCTAAAATTTAATATTTAATCTTTACAGTGTACTAAGGAAAAATCTTTAATTTCTTCAACTTTGTGACCTTCAAGTTTTAAATCAGTCATCTTTTTAAGTAGGTATTTTGCTACATCCGGAAGAATTTGATATTTTTCCTGTCCTTGATAGACTTTCAAGATGATGAAATTTCGGAGGATATCGACAGGAATACATTCTCCTTCAGTCAAGGGATTTTCATTAAAGGCCAAGACATCCAAAAGCTCATACTGAAAGTAAAGGTTAGGAGCAACCTCTAAAATAGCGCTTAAGTATTGGGCACATTTAAAGGCCTTATCCCACTCGCCTTGACTAAGTAACTGCTTGACGTACCAAAGGATTCCAGGAGCTTCGGCAAATTTTTTATCTTGAAGATAAATTTCGCTCATGAGCTGAAAGCCCTCGATGCTCTTATTGAGGTCTTGCCCTTCAAGCGAATTTAAGAGATCGCCAAGCGCCTCTTTCGCCTCTTCATGATAACCTAAGTCGATTTTATCCTGAATTTTTCTAAATAGGAAATCTTCAGTTTGCTTTTGGTGAGCGATTTTAAAGGCTGCAAGAAATGGTTCATCGGCACTAATGGGGCAGGCAAAAATGATTTGGTTACAGATATGGAGGAAGGGGCCCTCATTTGCAGAGAAGGTTTCTTCTAGTTCGTTAAGATAGAGTACTATCTCTTCTTGGGTCATGGACTCAAGAGGCAAACTGGCAATAAACTCCATGAGTGCTTTAAAAGTTTTAAATTCGGGATCGATATTAGGATAGGGATTTTCATAATCGTCTCGTTGAATGCTTAGAATTTGATGCCGAATAGATGGAGTGAGAGGAGGAAAGACGACCTTGGCTTGTTGAGATTTTTTAACGCAAAGATAGCCTTGATTTTCAAGCGCTTTTTTAAAATCCTTGCTCATGGAAGGAGAAGGTTTCCCTCTCTGAAAAGGAAATTTATTTGCAATCCGGTCTCCATCTGTTCCGGAACATCCGTTCACAAAAAAGATCAGAGTATTATTCGAAGTCTGGTATTCTTTGAGTCTTTCAACTAGAAGAGGAGCTTTATCTGCAGGACAGTTGTGATCCTAAGGACGAGAAACAGCTATTCGATGATGGAAGCATCTTATTTTTTACCTTTTAGAGATCTGAAAAGACACACTTTGATGAGTATACTGCCATAGAGCTAATACATTCATAAAGACTTTTATTCGTGGTCCTAATGTAGTTTTGTGTGTTGGTTCCGTTAACACACAAACTATGTCGTTTTAACTTTTCTGTTCGTTGAGGCATTCCAGACAAAAGTTCTTGATTTCTGCGGTCTTATGTCCTTGAGTCTCTAATGAATCAATTTTTTGTAGCAATTGCTTCGCGACAATTGGAAGTATTTGGTGGTTCCCCTTACCTTCAAAAATCTTCAGGACAATAAAATTACGCAAAATCTCAGCAGGAATGCATTCGCTCTCAATTAACGGATTTTCTCCAAAAACAAGTGAATCTAAAAGTGTGTATTGAAAGCAAAAGGTCGGAGTAATGTCCAAAAGCTTTTGCAAATGGTTCATACACTCATTAGCCTTATCCCATTTGTAGGAGCTCTTTTGGTTTAGCCAATAGGTTGCTAAGTTGATGCATAGCTTGAATCGAGTAGGGATAGAGCACTCTCCTTTGTTTAACGCGTTCTCTGCCTCTTGGATATGTTTTTCCAATGTTTTTTTATTTAAGCTCGGACAAAGAAGTGCCATCTGCATATGGAAACAAAGGAACTGAGGTGCTTCTTTTAGGAATTTAGGCAGCTTTGTAAACAATTTGTAGGCTTCTTGGTATTTTTTATTAAGAAACAAATCATTCAAGAGAATCTCATTTTTTTGAAATGTTTTTAGATTGTCTAACTCTGTTGAGAGCTTTTTGGCTTCTTGGGCGTGCTCTGTGCATTTTTCTCTATTGTTTTGTTGCAAATAAGAATTGGCTAGAAGAATATTAATATTGATAATTTTATGATGTAATTGATAACTGGGATTAGCCTGAAAAGCACATAATGCTTGCTTGAGGTTTGAGGCGGCTAAGAAAGGCTCGTTTAATTCTACAAGCATAATCCCTATATTGCTATAGGAGAGGGCCACTTTCAGATGTTGCTCTCCAAAAATGAAGCGCTCTATTTCGAGTGCCTTTTGCAGATATATAAGCGCTTCTTTATGCCGGCCTAATTTTAACAACGTATCCCAAAGAATGCTATAGGAGTCAGCCATAGATGGATGCTTCTCGCCAAAAATGGAACGCTGTAACTCGAGTGCTTCGTGAAAATGCTTAATCGCTTCGTGATACCTGCCCAATTGTATAAACGAACATCCCACGTTGTTATAGGAAATCGCCACTTGCGGATGCTGCTTCCCAAAAATGGAGCTCCACATTTCAAGAGCCTTTTGCTGAACCACAAGCGCCTCTTGAGGTCTGCCTAATTCTAACAACGTACTCCCCAGATTGTTATAGGAGATCGCCAAATCATCATGACGCTCGTCAAAAAATAAGAGCTGTATATCGTGTGCTTTTTGGCGATTCTCAAGCGCCTCTTGATGTCGACCTAATTCTCCGAACGTTGTCCCCACATTCCCATACGAGTACGCCACCATAGGATGCTGCTCGCCAAAAATGGAACGGCGCATAATGAGGGCTTTTTGATGATATTTTAGAGCCTTTTGATGACGACATAATCGTCCAAACGTACTCCCCACATTATTATAGGAGTTCGCCACACCCGGATGCTGTTCGCCAAAAATGAAGAGATAAATATCGAGTGCTTTTTGCCGATGCTCAAGCGCGTCAAGATGCCTATCTAATGAATCGAACGTTGCTCCTACTTTATTATAGGATATTGCAACATCCGGATGCTGCTCTCCAAAAATGGAGCGCTGTAATTCGAGTGCTTTTTGTAAAACCTCAAGCGCCTCTTGAAACTTTCCTAATTGCCCTAACAAGCCTCCAATATTATGATAGAACGTCACCATACCTGGATGCTTCTCGCCAAAAATGACGCGCCACCTCTCGAGTCCTTTTTGCTGTTTTGCTAGAAAAATTTCGCGATCATTAGGGTTTCCTATTTTTCCCATCGAGCACGAAATAGCAGGATGATCCTTACGTCGGTAATAACCTTTAAAAATTTTTCTTGCTTCGCGAAATAACACGCTACTCTTCTTAAAATCACTGTCAATGGCTTCTGAAATTTTAGATTCTAGCTCTTTTGTTTTTGCAAAATCAAGATCGAGAACAATTCTATACTCTGGATCTTTGTCTTTCTTCTGGATTCTAATTTGGCAGAGTTCCTTACAAAGCCTTAAGTACTCTTTCATAGAAGCGTAATCTCCACATTCTCTATAAAGTGAGGTGAGAGCACGATAGACTCTCTCGAGTAACAGTTGAGCTGTAGATTCCTCTGCAATCTTTTTTGCTTGGATTAAAGATTTCTCAATAAGCTCCTTTGCCTTGAAAAAGAGTTCTTCAGCACTCCCTTCAGAGTACTTTTTCTTAAGATAGCGGCCGCAAGACTGCCTCAGTTGCCCCAGCTTCATGTAGAGTTCAGAAGAAGGCTTTTTTTCAATAGCCTTAAGGTAGGCTTCTTCGGCTTCTGTGTATTTAGCTAGGGTGTTTTTAACAGATGCTAAAACTTCGTAATATTCAAGAGTGTCGAAGACTTCGAGACTAATACAACGATCTGCTTCCATGAAATCCATGTGACGAAGAGCGATTACCCCTTGATGAAACGAGGTGTTTTCGTAAAATCGCTCCTTCTGGAGGCATCTTTCAGGAGATCCATTTTCCATCTTAGAACAAAAGACCTCCATGGTGGCCGCAAAGGGAAGAACTCTGTAGTATAGTTCTTGCAAGGTGACCTTTTGCATATCTATGTCGAGATGGTCTTTTTGACAGTCATGGCTAAGATACGTTGATAAACGAAGCTCTTGAGAGAGCATCACGAGTTCTTTAAGATCTTGAGCAGCTGTTGAAGTGAAAATCTCTTTTTTTTCCAGCTCTTCAATACGCTCCCACGTGCTCGTGGCTTTTAGACAAAAGTAATTGGCGAGACCATCAAACATCGTATTGGGCAATCGATAGAGGTCCTTTTTAACGTTATAGTGCCTTCCAGACTCATCTTCTTCCAAACGGGGCTTAAAATTATCCAGATCATCTTTCATTAGATCAAATGCACGTTGTTTGCCTTCATCGTTTTCAAGAATAGCTTGCACTTTTAGTTGATAATCAGGGACAAGATAGATGCCCTTTTCAGACCCTGTGACATAGGTGCAAGTAGAAAGAATACTAGGTAAATGGTAGCGTTTAAGAATCCAGAGACGTTCCTGCTCTTGATGCTTGACATTGATGTGCTGCAATAGACTCATTCCCTTCGGATTATGTATCAGCTCATAGTCTCCCCCTTTATTTCCTTTTTTTCCCAAGGGAGTTTTGCATGCTGTAGGCATGCTTCCATCAAAAGAAAGACCTCTTGGAGTGATTGTGTCGAAGACCCAATCTAAGCAACGAATATCTAATGAGGGAAGAATCGTTTCTCCAAAATTGATAAAACGGAGGTGTAGAAGGTTGGTAAAGAGCCGGAAGTACTCCTTATCTTCTTCTTTTTCTGAATCGATTAGGATCGCAAATTCAAAGTCAGAGTAGGGGGTCATCTCTTCTCGAGCAAGTGAACCTAAGCCAATTAATGCATAGTCACAAGGAGTTTTTTGTTTCCAGTCTGCCATTTGCTTCACGACATCTTGAGCAACCTCATCAATAAACGCTTTCAATTTCTTTGTGATTGTATGTTGATAAAGAAGGCGGAGAGCCTTTGTTCTTTCTAAATTATTTTCGACCACTTTGATCGAATAGTATTCCTCTCTTATCACTTCTCTTAGTTGCTTCAGTTTGCCTTGATCCTGCTTTGATTGTTCGATCCCCCTGCACGGCCCCTCTTGATTTGTTGCCCTGTGCAAAAGAGCACGCTCGATGATGTCTAGCTGAGCATCGATTTTTTTGTGACATGTCCCTTCTTTATCTAGCCTTTTCGCATACCAAAGAATACCTGCTGCTTCCGGATATTTTCCTTCTACTAAATGGATTTCACTCATCAGCAGAAATCCTGCAATGCTTTTCTCAAGGTCTTGGTTTTCGATAGCTTCTAGAAGCTTTCCAAGTTCTTTCTTCGCTTCTGCGGACAACCCCAGCTCCATTTTATTGCGAATCGCCTCAAATACCGGATCTTCTCTGCCTACTTCATCAGCTTGTTTAAAAGCAGCTTGAAATGCTTCATCAGCATTTTTTGGATGAGCCAAGACTATCTGGTTGCAGATTAGAAGATATGGGCCATCATTGGTTTTAAAAGTTTCTTCGAGTTCGTTAAGGTAAAGGGCAATCTCTTCTGGGTTCATCGACTCAAGAGGATAGCTCGCAATAAATTCCATTAGCGCTTTAAATGTTTTGAAATCAGGGTCAATCTGTGGATAAGAGTTTTCGTAATCACCCCGGTGGATCTGCAAGAGCTGATGTCGAATCGTTGTGGTGAGACTTGGGAATATCAGCTTTGCTTGGCTAACGTGTTCAATACAGGAATACTCTTGATTCTGGAGCGCTTTTTTAAAATCATTACTCATCGAAGAAGAAGGCTTGCCTCGAAGGAAAGGCAGCTTGTTTGCAATGCGGTCCGCATCGGTTCCAGTGGACCCATTTACAAAGACAACCAAAGCATTTTCAGAAGTTTGATATTCTTGAAGTCGTTCAATGAAAAGAGCTATTTTGTCAGGAGAGCAATAAAAATGGGAGACAAACAGAATATCGGCTTTCTCTTTAAATTGAGGAGGCGCTTCTGCAAAACAGTTGTGGACTGTAAATGTTTGGCCAGGCAATAATTTTTGGCATTCATTGATGCAGCTCTCTTGGTTGTCGAGTCCAATTACAGAGCATGGGTAAAAACTCAAAAGCTCTTGCGCCTGCACTCCATTACCGCATGCAATATCGAGAAGAGTTTTTTTTCGTTTCCACGGGTGCTCTAAAGGAAGGAATTCTTCTATGTGATCAATGAAATTGTAAGTATCTTTAGCAATTCGTTTCTTTTCGGTTGTATTTTGTTCGAAAATAGCAAAAATCTCATGGTACCCTTTAGCTGCCCCCTCGCAATGCTTGACGCTCGCAGGCCCTGGCCTATACATTTTGTGTCGGTCGGTCAGGAGCCCTCCCTCTTGAGTTGCTGACTGAATCGCAATAGTCATCTCTGGATCATTTGGAAAGACGAAAATTCGGAATTTCTCTAGAGTTTGAGGGTCATAGCTGATGGAGTAGCCAGAAGAACGCAGAAGCGTAAGATCCTTTTCTGTAGGCTTCATTCCCTTATTCAGCAGTAACTGGAGTGATTTTTCCCAACGTTGACGGTTATTATCTCCTTGCACAAGTTCGTGGATAGCATCTTCTAAAAGGTTAGAGAATTCTGTGTGATAGGTGTTGATTTGCAATGGAATATAGGGAATCATAGGGTCTCCAAGTAGTATTTAAGATAGATAATTCATAAGGCTTTTTTTGTGTAGTCCCAATGTAGCTTTGTGTGTTGACTCCGTCAACACACAAACTATGTCGCTTTAACCTTCTTTTATTTGAGGCATTTGAGACAAAAGTCCTTGATTTCTTCGGCCTTATGGCCTTGGGTCGCTAGAGAATCCATTTTTTGTAGCAATTGCTTCGCTATAGTAGGAAGTATTTGGTGATTTCCCTTTCCTTGAAAAATCTTTAGGGCAAAGAAATTACGAAGAATTTCCGCAGGAATGCATTCATTCTTGATTAACGGATTTTCTCCAAAAACAAGCGAATCTAAAAGTGTGTATTGAAAGCAAAATGTCGGAGCAATTTCCAAAAGTTTCTGCGAATGGTTTATGCAATCATTAGCCTTCTCCCATTTTTGAGGACTCTGTTGGTTCAGCCAATAGGTGGCTAGGTTGATGCATAGCTTAAATCGAGTGGGGATAGAGCCCTCGCCCTTGTTTAATGCGTTCTCTGCTGATTGGATATGTTTTTCCAATGTCTTTTTATTTAAGTCCGGACAGAGGAGTGCAATCTGCATATAGGAACAAAGGAACTGGGGTGCTTCTTTTAAGTGTTTTGGTACCTTTTTAAACGCATTGTAGGCTTTTCTATATTCTTTGTTATGAAGGAAATCTTTCAATAGAACTTCATTTTTTTCAAATGTTATTACGCTGCTTAATTCTCTTGAAAGCTTATTGGATTCTTGGATGTGCTCTGTATATTTTGTTGTATTATTCTGTTGAAAATAAGAAATGGCTAGGTAATTATGAATATTGACAATTTCGAGATGCACCTGATAACTAGGATTACCCTGTAAAATACTTAAAGCCTGCTTGAACTTTGAAGTTGCTAAGATATATTTTTTTAATTTTAGAAGCGTAATACCTACATTGGTATAAGAGGACGCCACACCCGGATGCTCCTCACCAAAAATGGAACGCAGTATCTCAAGTGCTATTTGCTTATACTCTAGAGCCTCTTGATGTCGGCCTAATTCCTCCAAGGTGCACCCTACATTCTTATAGGAGTTAACCACATGTGGATGCTGCTTGTTAAAAATGGAGAGCAACATCTTAAGTGCTTTTTGCATATATTCGAGCGCTTCATGATGCCTGCCTAAATCTCCCAAAGCAAACCCTACATTGTGATAGGCACGCGCCACTTGCGGATGCTGCTCGCCAAAAATGGAACGTCGCATTTCAAGGGCTTTTTCCTGAACCTCTAGTGCCTCTTGATGCCTGCCCATGTAACCAAACACTACCCCCATGGGACTATAGGTGCCTGCCATAACTGGATGCGGCCCGCCGAAAATGGACCGTTGTATCTCGAGTGCTTTTTCTAGATACCTTAGTGCCTCTTTATGTCGGCCTAACTTTCCCATTGTGCCCCCTATATTTATATAGGAGTCCGCCACAAGCAGATGCTGCTTGCCAAAAATGGAGCGCAACATCTTGAGTGCTTTTTGAAATGTCTCTAACGCTTCTTGATTTCTGCCCAAGCATTCGAGCACACATCCCACGGCATTATAAGCGGACGCCACATCTGGATGCTGCGAGACAAAAATGGAGAGATATATTTCGAGTGCTTTTTGATGATACTTTAAAGCCTCTTGATACTGGCCTAATTCTTTGAATGTTGTCCCCACATCGAAATAGGAGCTAGCCACAGTCGGATGCTCTTCGCAAAAAATGGAACACCCTATTTCAAGTGCTTTTTCCATATACCCTAGCGCCTTTTGATGCAGGCCTAATTTTCCGAAGGTTGATCCAATGTTAATATAGGAATTTGCTACATCAGGGTGCTTTTCTCCAAAGATTTCAATCTGTATCTTTAATGTTTTTTTCTGCCTTGCTAAAAGAGTTTCTTGTTCTTTAAAGGTTGGTGCTTCGTTGTAGTAATTTAAAACTGCTGGATGATCCTTACGTCGATAGTAACCCTGAAAATTTTTTTTTGCTTCGTGATATAACTTGCCGCCTTTCTCAAATTCACTGTCAACGTTGTATAAAATACTAGCTTCTTGACTTTTTGTCCTTGCAAGATCAAGATCGAGGACAATCCCATACTCTGGATCTTTACATTTCCCTTGGATTCTTTTCTCTGAATTCTCCTTACAAAGGCTTAAATACTTGCGCACAGAAACATGGTCTCCGCTTTCGTGGTAAAAGTCAGTAAGAGCGCGATACACTTTTTCAAACGTAAGCTGATCTTCGGATATTTCGGCAAGTTCTAGAGCTTTGAATAAAGTTTCTTCAGCACTTTCTTCTCCATAAATTTCCTTTTTGTAACGTGCAAGAGATTGGCGCACGCTGCCTAATTTCATGTAGAGGTCACAGGATGGTTTTTTTTCAAGGGCCTTTAGATACGCTTTTTCTGCTTCCCCATATTTTCCTAACGTTTTTTTAACATAGCCTAAAATTTCATAGTATTCAAGGGTATCTAGAATCTCAATGCTGAGGCAACGATGCGCTTCCAAATAATCCATATGACGGAGAGCGATAATTCCCTGGTTGAAAAATGAGTTATCGTAAAATCGTTCTAACTTAAGGCAAATTTCAGGACAGCCATTTTTCATTTCAGAGCAAAAGTTTTCCATTGTTGCTGCAAAAGGAAGGGCTCTAAAGTACAGCTCTTGCAGTTTATCTTTCTGATTATTAATATGGAGATGGTCCTTTTGACGATTATGGCTTATGTAAGTAGATAGACGGAGTTCTTGGGAAAGCATGACCATTTCCTTAAGATCTTGAGCCGCTTTTGAAGTAAAAATACCTCTTTCCTCAAGTTCCTCGATTCGTTCCCAAGTGCTAAGAGCATTTAAACAGTAATAATTGGCCAGACCATCAAACATCGTATTGGGCAAACGATAGAGATCTATTTTAACATTGTAATGCTTTCCTGATGATTCCTCTTCAATATTTGGCTTAAAGTTATCTAGATCATCTTTCATTAGATCAAATGCGCGCTGTTTGCCTTCATCTTTTTCAAGAATATTCTGCACTTTCTCTTTATATTCTGAAACAAGATCTAGCCCCTTCTCAGAACCCGTTACAAAAGTGCACGCGGAAAGGATACTTGGTAAATGATATTTTTTCAGAACCCAAAGACGATCATAACTTGATTCTTTAACGTCGATAAACTGCAACTGACTCATTTTTTCTGGATTGTGGATCAGCTCGTAGACCACTCCCTTATCATTTTTTTTCCCCAAGGGAGTTTTACAGGCTTTAGGCATGCTTCCATCGAATGAAAGGCCTCTTGGAGTAATTGTGTCGTATACCCAGTCTAAGCTGTTGATATTCAAAGAAGGAAGCAGGGTTTCTCCGAGATTGATAAAACGCAAGTGAAGTAGATTAGTAAAGAGCCGAAAGTACTCTTTGTCTTCCTCTTTTTCTGAATCGATGAGGATCGCAAACTCAAAGTCAGAGTAAGGCGTCATCTCTTCTCGAGCAAGGGAACCTAGTCCAATTAGTGCATAATCACAAGGAGTTTTTTGTTCCCATTCTGCCATTTGCTTCACAACGTCTTGTGCAATTTCATCAATAAACGCTTTCAATTTCTTTGTGATCGTCTGTTGATAGAGAAAACGGAAAGCCTTAGCTCTTTCTAAATTATCTTCAATTAATTGAATTGATTGGTATTCTTCCTTTATCGTTTCTCTTACTTGCCTCAGTTTTTCTTGATCCAGTTTGGATTGTTCGATTCCCCTAAAAAGCCCTTTTTGATTTGTTGCCTTACGCAAAAAAGAATGCTCTATTTTGTCTAGCTGTGCATCGATTTTTTTGTGAGAGATCCCCTCTTTATCTAAGTATTTCGCATACCAAAGAATACCTGCAGCTTCGAGATATTTTCCTTCTTCAAGATGGATTTCACTCATAAGCTGAAATCCTTTAATGCTTTTGTCAAGATCTTGGTCTTCAATAGCCTTTAGCAGCTTTCCAAGCTCTTTCTTAGCTTCTGCGATAAGACCAGATTTTAATTTATTCCGAATCGCCTCAAATGCAATTTCTTCTTTGCTTCCCTCCTCAACATGCTTAAAAGCAATTTGAGATGCCTCATCTGCATTTTTCGAATGAGACTGGACCATCTGGTTGAAGATCTTGAGATAAGGGCCACAATTATCTATTGGTAAGGTATTGAAAGATTTTTTTATTTGATGCGTGAGAGAAGATACTGCTTCGATTGCAAAAGCACTTAAGGCTACTAATTTAATTTTTTCTAATAAATCTATTGGGTCCCAAAGATACCATGTTGCGCAAAGAGCTCCAGCACATAGAGCTAGCGTTTTTTTTGAGGGAACTTGAAAAGGAATTGTTCTATCTCTCCACATGCTTTCAATCATCACGTTTCCTTTTATATATCTTTAATATTCATATTTTTTGTGAGAGCATTCACAAAATTCTAAAAAGTGCTGAACTTTTTTTTCAAACTCAATTAGAAGAAAAACTCTGTTAACTGTTCTGTTTAGCTTATTAGTAAATGTTCTTGAACCCATTCTTGAACTGCTTTGATTTTTTCAACCATCAGGAGAGACTTGATAGTCTTAAAAACGTCAATCGCTCCACTGAGAAGGATCTCCATAATCCTGATCCTGCCAATCTGGTGGGTCGCAAACCTTTTCAATAACAGGAGGGTCTGGTCCATATTCGTAATCAACCTGTTGCTCAATTTCAGGGCCCATCTTCTGTCCCTGATATCAACTGACAAATGTCCCACTGAATAATATCATAGGGAGGATCAAACTCAAGGGGCTCAGTTGGCCAGCCAATACCGCAAAGGATACGTCTGATTTCAGCGGCATGCATGACAAAAGAGATGATTTTGATTGCCCACGGATGATGTTTAGATTTTCTTTAATGCAAGCGATAAAGTTACAAGTGGCTTTTGCGATCTGTTTTTTTTCAGTAGTTTTTTGTTCAAATATGGTAAAGATTTGCATAGCCCTTGGCAGCATCATTACAGTGCTTGGCAGTTGCAGGCTCTGGCCTGTACATTTTATATCCATCAATCAGGAGGCCTCCTGAGAGCGTTGCAGATTGTATCGCTTGAGTTAATTCGGAATCATTTGGCATCTCTTTTTTTTTATTTGCTTAGTAGATCAAGGCATAAACCTTTTATTTCTTCAACCTTGTGACCTTCAAGTTTTAAGTCAGTAACTTTTTGGAGTAACTGCTTTGCTATAATTGGGAGCACTTGATACTTTTTCTGGCCTTGAAAGATTTTCAAGGTGATGAAATTTCTAAGAATATCAACAGGAATGCACTCATCTTCAATCAAGGGGTTTTCATGGAAGGCCATGACATCCAAAAGCTCGTACTGAAAGCAAAGGGTAGGAGCTACCTCTAAAATAGCGCTTAAGTATTTCATACATTCATTCGCTTTGTCCCAATTCTTTTGATTCAACCAATAAGAGGCAAGGGGAAGGCTTAGTCTCATTCGAGTAGGAATAGAGCCCTCATTTTCCTTTTTTAATGAAACCTCTGCTGCCAAAATATGCCTTTTTAGAATACCTGTTTTTAGGTTGGGACAAAGGAGAGCGAGTTGCATATAGGGGCATAGAAATTGGGGCGATTCTTGAAGGTGTTTTGGCAATTTAGAAAATAAATTGTAAGCACCTAAGAATTCTCTTTTATGAAGAAAGCTCAATAACTGAATTTCATATTTTTGAAATGCCTGTTGATTTTCTAGCTCTTTAGAGATTTTTTTAGACTCTAGGAAAAGCTCTATGTATTTTTTCTCGTCACGAATAGCTGCATAGCATTCTTTAAGATTATCGAAAATATAGATAATATTAGAATGTAATTGATATGAGGGGATGCCTTGGTAAATGCTCAGCGCTTTTTTAAAGGTTTTAATTGCTAAGGAATAATTTTCTTGATTTAACAATGTAAGACCGATATGGTAATAAGACTCTCCTACCTCGTGGTGCTTTTCTCCGAAAAGCTCAATCCTCTTCTGTAAGACTTTTTCGAGGGGTTCTTGCGTATCTTTATGCCTTCCGAGAAGCCCAAGCGAATTACAAGCGTGGCGCTTCTTTCTTGCCAAGGTGATCAATCTACCATTGTATAAAGCAACGTCGGGGGGGGTATCTCTGGAACTCACCTGTAATCCCTTTTCATAATGTTCAAATGCTTCTCCAAACTTTCCGAGACTAGTGAGCGCCTTTGCCACGGCGGCATAAGAACTTGCCGCCAATTTGGGGTTGTTCTCTCCGAAAATCTCGATATTCATCTTTAGGGCTTTTTTTCTGTATTCCAAGGCTTTTTCAAGTTTGCCGAGATCCTCGAGTATGACCCCAATGATGTGATAAGTTTGCGCTATATTGGGATGCTTCTTTTCCGTGTAAGCATTGATCTGTATTTTTAGGGATTTTTTCTCGTATTCCAAGGCTTCTTCAAGCTTGTCGAGATTTTTGAGCGTGAGTCCTATACTGCTATAACATCTTGCTACGCGGGGGTGCTGTTCCCCGAAAATAACGATCGCCATCTGCAGGGATATCATCAAATGCTCCAGGGCTTCTTCGTATTTTCCAAGATCTCTGAACATGTCTCCCACGTGGTTATAGAAAAGCGCAACTTCGGGGTGTTTCTCCCCGAAAATCCGGATGTATATCTGCAGATTTTTTATTTGATTTTCTAGTAGAGTTTCTTTGGATTTAGAATTTCTTTGAAAACAAAAAACCGCAGGGTGATCTTCCCTTCGGTAATATCCTACAAAAATTTTGTAAGCTTTTTCATATACTTTCGTGGATTTTTCAAGCGCATCTCCTGAAATTTGTAAAACAAGGCCTTCTAGTTTTTTTGATTTTGCATAATCGAGGTCGAGAATAACTCCGTATTCGGGATCTTTCTTTGCTTCAGATAGCCTTTTTTTAGACTGTTCCTTGCAAAGGTTTAAGTATGCTCGAGCCTTATCATAATCTCCATATTCCAAGTAAAGGGAGGACAATGCGCGGTAAACCCTTTCCAATAAAACCTCTATAGATGATGTTTTGGCAAGCTTTTCTGCTTCCAAAAATGCTTCCTCGGCACTTCCTATGCCTTTGAAATGAGCCGCTGATTGCCTCACATTGCCTAACTTCAGATAAAGATCACAGGAGCAATTTTTTGCAATTGCTTTGGTATAAGCTTCTTCTGCTTGGGAATACTGTCCCAAAGCATTTTTGACAGCCCCTAATATCTCATAATACTCTAATGTATCTATGGCCTCTGAAGTAAGATGTCGCTCGGCTTCTAGATAATCCAAGTGGCGAAGAGCAATGACACCCTGATGATAAGCAGAGTTTTGATAAAATCGTTCTTTCTTAACCCAAGTTCACCAGCTTCCGTGAGGAAGTTTGCAGATTCTTGACTACATTTTAAATTTATACAATAGTTTTTTTAGACCTCAAAATTGAGGAAGAAAGTCCTAATGCCCTATATATTTCC